>JBIOJL010000564.1:0-3102 GCA_044450885.1 Tepidisphaerales bacterium | reverse complement strand
GGTGGACGGGTGCGCGTGCTGCTGCATCTTCTGGCGCCGAATTTTCGCGCGCAGCAGGTGACCGACGATCTGGCGAGCTTCTGGGAGAATACCTATCCTGTGGTGAGGAAGGAGCTGCGAGCCCGTTATCCGAAGCACGCCTGGCCGGACGACCCGCTATCGGCAGCGGCGCAACGCGGCCCGAAGCGCCGGCGCCCGCAGGAATGACCAACTGAACACAAGCCTGAAGCGCCAGCGAAGGACGGCCTTCCCTCGCTGGCGCGTCGGGCTTGTGGGGCCTCCACCGACCCCTGATGGAGTAGCGTTCGCTCCACGCCGCCAGAAGCCCGTACTGTTCCGGAGTCAGGAGGGGCACACATGGATCATGAATCAATCCAGCCGAAAAAGATTGATCCGGCGTCCAGTTCCCCGCGGCGCCGCGCAGCTCTTCTCTGGCCGGGGCTAGCGGCGCTGGCGGTGGTTACGGCCGCCGTGGTCCAGCTACGCCGGCAGGGGCGTTCGTGGTGGTGTGCGTGCGGCCGGCCGGACCTCTGGTGGGGCGACACCCAGAGCGCTCACAATTCTCAGCATCTGTTCGACCCCTACAGCCTGACTCACATATTGCACGGGATCGCGTTCTGCGGCGCGCTCGCCGTGGTCGCGCGCCGGCTGAGCGTGGCCTGGCGGTTGTGCCTCGCCGTCTCGTTGGCGGCCCTGTGGGAGGTGATCGAGAACACCGATACCGTGATCGAACGCTACCGCGACGTGACGTCCTCGTTCGGCTACCACGGGGACACGATCGCCAACTCGCTGGGCGACATCTTCAGCGCCGCCGTCGGCTTCCTGCTGGCGCGCCGCCTCGGGTTGTGGTGGTCGCTCGTCCTGTCCGCGGCGGTCGAGGTGGTGTTGCTCTTGTGGATCCGCGACAGTCTGCTGTTGAACGTGGTGATGCTGATCCATCCGATCGAGGCCGTCAAGGACTGGCAGATGGGGGGTTGATGCCGGTCAGACGTTCCCAGCCAAGAGGAGGCACTCATCCCAGGATACCACGCCGCCACCTCGGCGGGGAGTATTGGCGGCGG
Source organism: Tepidisphaerales bacterium (assembly GCA_044450885.1). GTDB lineage: Bacteria > Planctomycetota > Phycisphaerae > Tepidisphaerales > Tepidisphaeraceae > JANYKD01. Next base: position 2,041 of record JBIOJL010000564.1, on the reverse strand, counting down.
CACGGCTCTTTCCGGTTACCCAAGGTATGCCGTTTGATGCCAGTCGTCGGGGAGGACGGGGAGCCCGGTGGCGGCCGGATCAGCGACAGGTTGTTTGACCGTGACGCCGAAAAGGACGTGCTGCTGACATCCGGGGCAGCGGGCGACCAGTCCGAAATCGGGATGAACACCCCAGGCGGCCATCACACGGGGTACAGGGCCGGATCGTTCATTTTTTCCAACTGGAAGTCGATCAACTCGATGCGATAGCCGCAACCGGGCCACGGACAGAACAAACTGGCAGCCAGGTAAACGACGTGCGGCATGGGTGCTACCCGGCCCGCGCCACGATGTGGGCTTTCTGGTGCCAATCCTCCGGAAGGACGGCCCCGTCCCCGGGAGTCGGGTCGCTGACCGCCCGCTTGCCGGCGAGGCCGAACAGGACTTGACGCCCACACCTCGGACAGCGCGCAACGAGCCCCAACCCTTGCCACCATGCCGCGAGCCATTGGGCCTGCGCCACTGAGTCCCCTTGCAGCTCCAGCCGGAAGTTGATCCCCACGATTCGGAAATCACAGCCTGCCCAGGGACAATCGAGATGCTCATCGTGGTAGACGACGTGAGCAGGAGCTTAACGCTGGAAGCCGAGGCGGCAATACTCGGCAACGCGACGGGCCACCTCTTCGGGAAGGATACTCTGCGGCGTTGTTGTCGGTGCGCTCATCGCTCATTCAGCGCCGGGTTGTTAAAAGCCTCCAGTACAGAGGAGACGTTCATGTCAGAATATCACAGCGACTCTCTGAGGGGAAGCGTTGGCGGCGGCAAGGTTCGCTCCATATCTGTAGAAGCATCATCGACCCCGACCTTGTCCAGAGACCTGTAACAATGGCATCCTTTCGTATCGCAGTCATCGGCGGCGACGGCATCGGTCCCGAAGTCATCGACCAGGCCATCCGCGTCGCCGACGCCGCCGTCCGCCGCGACGGCGCCCAAATCGCCTGGAATCGTCTCCCCTGGAACACGGACTACTACAAGCAACACGGCCGCATGATGCCCGAGGACGGCTGGGACACGCTCAAGAAGCACGACGCCATCCTGCTCGGCGCCATCGGCAGTCCCGATGTGCCCGACCACATCACCATCCACGGCGTTTTGCTGCCGATGCGGCGCCGGTTCGATCAATACGTCAACCTGCGGCCGGCGTATCTGTTCGAGGGGGTGCCGACGCCGCTGCGCGACAAGGCGCCCGGATCGATCGACATGCTCGTTTTCCGCGAGAACACCGAGGGTGAATACGCTCCCATCGGCGGCCGACTCTACGAGGGAACGCCGCACGAAATCGCCATTCAGACCAACACCTTCACGCGCCGCGGCTGCGAACGCATCATGCGCGCCGCTTTCGAGGCCGCCCGCAAACGGCCGCGCAAGAAGGTCACGTCGATCACCAAGTCGAACGCCATGCAGTTCGGCATGGTGATGTGGGACGAGGCGTTCCGCGACGTGAAAAAGGACTATCCCGACGTGCAGACCAATTCGCTGTTGGTCGATGCGGCGGCGATGGACTTCGTGCGCCGGCCGGAGGTGTTCGACGTGGTGGTGGCGAGCAACCTGTTCGGCGACATCCTGACCGACCTGAGCGCCATCGTGACCGGAAGCATGGGGTTGGCGGCCAGCGCCAACATCAATCCGGAGCGGACTTATCCGAGCATGTTCGAGCCGGTGCATGGATCGGCGCCGGACATCGCGGGCAAGGGGATTGCCAATCCCTTGGCGGCCATTCTGTCGGTGGGGATGCTGCTCGACTTCCTGGGATTGGCGAAGAGCGCGGCGGCGGTGAAAAGCGGAGTGGCGGCGTACCTGAAGGGCAATCGGCCCAAGCCGCCGGACCTGGGCGGACATGCGAAGACGGTCGAGGTGACCGACGGGGTGCTGGCGGCGCTTGCGTAATGGCACCCGCAGCGCTGCGCAGTGGCCGCCCGCGGTACAATGAGCGCATGGACGCCATCTACCTCGACAACAACGCCACCACGCCGACGCTGCCCGCCGTCTGGAAGGCGATGCG
>JBIOJL010000563.1:0-3103 GCA_044450885.1 Tepidisphaerales bacterium | reverse complement strand
CTTTGGACTGCGGCGGCTTGACGCCGCTTTTCGATGCACGCCGAGCCGGCGTTGGCCGATCGAATCGGAGCGAGGCCGCGAGTAACGCGCCCGATTCACCGCCGCGTGACGCTTGTGGCGTCAGCATCGTAGGGTCCGCATTGCGGACCGTTTTCTATTCCGCGCGTGTCTGCCAGCCGGCGCGATGGTCCGCGGTGCGGACCCTACCGAATGTCACCGACCACCATCAGCCAGCCACAATACCACGTCTGGCCTTCGAACCGCTTGGGGTCGTTCATGATGTTCTTGTTTCTCGCCAGAATGGCGATTTTGTCCAGCGGGTCGGCAATGATCTTCACCGTTACGGTGTGCGGGCCGTCGGCCAAGTCGCGGGCGGCCACCAAGCTGCCGATCCGGTGATACGTGCAATACGCATCGAACCGGGAGGACTTCACCGGGGCCTTGTCGTCGACCGTGATCTCCAACTGCCCGCAGTCCGGCCCGAGCAGATCGAGGAACGCCAGATACGTCCCCGTAAATTTCACGGTGATCGTCTCACCGGCGGCGGTCGCCGAATAGAGTTCCGGGCAGAACCTGGCAAAGCCCTTCGCCTGGCCGTTCTTGGCCGGGTCGAGTTTCGCCCAGCCGGCCGACATCGTCGCGGCCGATAGCGGGACCAGTTTCGCCTTCTCATAGTTGTCGGCCCGGAGCGGCGCGATGAGCTCGTGCGCCCCCGGTTTGCCAATCGGCTTGATCAGCGCCAGCGACCGCTCGACGGCGGCCGTATAGAGCTTGTGCCCCGTTTCCGGATGCGGATGCACGCCGTCGGAAGAGAAGATGATCTTGTCCTTCAGGGCGGCCTTCTCTTCATCCGTCTTGGGGTCGGCCTTCATGACGATTTTCCCGGCCGTCGCCATGCGGGCCACCTCCAGCCCCATGTGGATCGACGGAATGCCGTAGTGGTCGGCCACGGCTTCCATGGCCGACGCCGCCCGCGGGAACTTGCCGCCGGACAGTTCCTTGACGAATCCATCGACCAGCGTGTAGACAAAGATGATATCGGTGTCGGGATTGGCCCGCCAGGTCTGGCGGACGATGCCCTCGATGCACTTGTGGATCTGTTCCGGCGGCGCGCCGGCGTCGTTGACGGCGAACTCGACGAAGACCAGGTCCGGCTTGTGGTCGAGGATGTCGCGCTGGTGGCGGAAGACGCCCAGGTCCGACCCCGTGCCGCCGATGGCCGCGTTGATCTCGGTGACGTTGGCCTTGGGGTACTGCTTCTTGAGCAACTCCAGCGTCTGCGGCCGCCACCCCGCCTGGGCCGTGATCGACCCGCCGATGTACCCCACGCGCACCTCGCCGCCGGCCTCGAGTTTGGCCAGCACATTGGGCGTCCCCCCGCGCGGCCGGCATTCCACCGCGTCCACCAGCGGATATTCCGCCGCCCGGGCGAATCCGGCGGCCAGGAGAAGCACCAGGAACGCAAGATGGGTTCGAGAGACTGGGATCATGGTGTAAGTATTGCACATAGGGCGCAGGCGTTGACGCCAGCCAAATTGCCGGACGATGAGTGCTGAGTCCTGAGTGCGGCTCCGGACAGCGTGTCAATGTGATCGGGCGGGCAAGTAGCACAAGCAGCCCTCAAGCCCCGAAGGGGCGGCACAATGTAGCCCACGGCGTGAGCCGTGGGTTAACGGCAGCCGGACCGAGGTCTCCGAAGCCCCGGAACGGGGCGACAGAAACGCCTCCGCGTACACTCGCCTCAAAGACTCGCGGCATGCGAAATCGCAAAGTTATTCCGGATCCGTTCCTTATGGTCCGTGGAATCCGGGATATCCGTGGCAAGTCATCGCCGGCGGGCCTGGTGGGTTTCGACGAGGAACATGCCCATGGCGCCGGCGAGGTTGACGGCGAACTGGGCGTGGCGGGGCGATGGTTTGACGGCGGCCTTGCCCTTGCCGTGGGCGTCGCTGAGGCGGTTTCGCAAGGCGCCCAGGCCTTCGACGACCGAGTGGCAGCCGCCGAGAATGCGTTTGAAGACTTCTTCGGTGTGCTGGCTGGGGACGAGATTAAGCTCGGTCGCGAGAATGAAGTAGACCTTGGGCAGGTCGGCTTTGTCGTCGTAGGACGCCGCGGGAACGATAATCAGCGGCGGCTATTTTGCCACCAGTCTGCGGCGGCAAGTTTGCTGGAGGGCACGTATCGTGCCAAGGTCTCGATGCGTTTGATCGCCTCGGCGATCTTCATTGCGTCCGCGTTTGACTGCCGCGCCCAGAGGCGGATTAACTCAGGAGTTGATAACGTCACCACCCCAAGATCGTGGGCAACCTTGATGGCCGCGATGTCGTCTGTGGCTACCGCCCATTTGCGGACGGCGGCGATGGCAAGCGGCATGGCCTCACCGTCATCGAGCTTTGATGCCAGCCTGACGTACAGCTCCAACTCATCTTTGGATTCCGCGTCACAACGCTGGAGGATGCCCGATGCGATGCAGGAGGAAAGGTCGATTCGACGACGCTCGTGGCGCTTCGCGTCGGGATGCGGACGGATCGAGATCTCCTCACGCTCGACGGAACGGGCCAAGTACCACTTCAGGGGAATCTGAGGCAGTATGCTTGCCGGTTCATCTACCGCGCAGACGTTCACGAGGCAGCAGGTATCGATCAGAGTATCTGGCTTGGCCATGTTGCCCCCTCATTTCGCGCCCACCAGGGATTTCTCGAATTGCAGTTCCATCACCTGCTGAGCCCCGTCAGGAGTCACCTCAACGTGGTGCCGGCATTCCGCGACAATCTCCCTGGCTTCGATGCGGTCGCAGCGCAGGTAATGCGTCAACTGGTTCTCGGTGATCTTGCCCTGGAGATGTGCATGCACGGCCAGAAGCTTGTATCGCTCCGGCAGTGCCGGTTCACGCTTGCCTGACGCTACGGCAAGGTTCAGTTCCGCTTTGGCGGTGTTTGGCTTGAATCCCTGTTCGACGAGGTAGTCCCAGGTTCCCCTTGTAAGCAAGCCAAGGCTCTCGAGTCGCAGGGCCATGGCCTGCACGGACGCTCCGTACAGGCTACTGAGGCGAACCAGGTCGCCGACCTGGAAGTCTCCCGCCGTGTTGTAGACATCTTGGAAG
>JBIOJL010000562.1:0-3110 GCA_044450885.1 Tepidisphaerales bacterium | reverse complement strand
TCGTGATCTGCGAAATGGAGCCGCTGATTCCACCCACCGCGACGCAGTATTTCGCCAAAGAGAATTACAGCGTGATCCACGACCCGCGCGTCCAGATGGTCTACGACGATGCCCGCCACTTCGTGCTCACCACCAACGAGAAGTTCGACATCATCACCTCCGACCCCATCCATCCCTGGGTCAAAGGCAGCGCCACACTTTATTCCAAGGAGTACTTTGAGCTGGTAAAGCAGCACCTGAACCCGGGCGGCATCGTCACCCAGTGGGTGCCGCTCTACGAGAGCGACCTGCGCACGGTGAAGAGCGAGTTCGCGACGTTCTTCCAGGCCTTCCCCAACGGCACCGTGTGGGGCAACTCCAACGGCGGAGGATACGACACGGTCGCGCTGGGCCAGGTGGAGCCGCCGCGGATCGATGTCGATGCGTTGCAGGAGCGGTTGGCCCGGCCCGATCACGCGCCCGTGGTGCAGTCCCTCCACGATGTGGGATTCAATTCGGCGACGGGAATTCTGGCGACCTACGCCGGCCGCGCTTCCGAACTGCGGCCGTGGCTCGAGGGCGCCGAGATCAACCGCGACGGCAACCTGCGCCTCCAGTACCTCGCGGGCCTGGCCTTAAACACCAGCATGGAAGCCGGCATTTACAACCAGATTCTGGACCACGGCCCGTTCCCGCGCGACCTGTTCACCGGCTCCCGCGAGCGCATCGACGCCGTCGCCTACGCCATGGAATCCATCCGCACGCAGTAAGCGACGGTGGTCCCGTGGGGCAGGCCCGCGTTTTTTGTCGCCCTGCCCCGCCGCCGGCTTCGCTGCCGGGGATTTTCCTTCGGCCCTATCCGCAACCGGCGCACGCGCCCGGCGTAGATGGCTGCCGTGCGGCGCTTCTTGGCCTGGGCCGGGCGGCGCTGCGGCTTCCGGAACTCGCGCGGGTCGCGCACAAAGGCGCTTTCCTGCTACATGCCGGGGCGGCGTTCCCGATCGGGCGTTAACGTCCGCTTACCTGGGGTGTCGCGGCGGCGGTGGCCAATGCCCGGCTCCTCGCCCCCCGGAAGAACGTAAGCGTGCTTCGACCCCAGTGAAACGAGGTATTGACTTCATTCCTGATTTGCCTTACGATGTTGGACAAATGGCTAGATCGGATTCACTTGGCCAATTCGAGCAGTTGGTGCTGACGGCCATTCTGAGCTTGCGCGAAGATGCCTACGGGGTGACGATTCATTCCAAGGTGCAGGAACTGGCCCGGCCCAAAGCAGTCTCCCTCGGGGCGGTTTACGTCACGCTCGACCGGTTGGAGGACAAAGGCCTCGTCGCCTCCTGGATGTCGGATCCTACGCCCGAGCGCGGCGGCCGCGCCAAACGCTGCTATCGGCTGGAAGCCCTCGGCGAGCGTGCATTGCAGGAATCGGCGGTCACGGCAAAGCGTATCTGGGAGGTTATCGCGGAGGTTTGGGGCAAGGAGTGGGCCAAAGAGTGGGGAAAGCGGTGGGGGAAAGAGGCGGGCTGATGGATTCCGGCCCGTCAAAGACCGCTGAGGCGATCGTCGCAATCTTCGTCCCACCGGCATGCCGTGAGGAAGTACTTGGCGATCTACACGAGCGGTACAGTTCCTCGAGCCAGTACGGCTTAGACGCATTGCGCACGATCCCTATGGTGATCGTCAGCAGAATACGCCGTACCGCAGACCCACAGGTGCTCCTGATGCAGGCTTTCGCCTTATACGCGTCGTTCCTGGGCGCGGCTTGGCTCGAGGATCGAGCATTTCTGAGCAAGCAATGGGGACTTCTGCGGCTCGCGATTCCTGCGGGAATGGCGATGCTTGGCTTGATACTGGAGGACGCATATGCGAAACCTGGGCGACGACCACCGTTAAACCTGGCCCGAGGTCCCGTGCTAGGCCTTGGATTAGCGCTCGCATCGCAAGGCATGTTCCGGATTAGTAACCCGGATTTGGCGGTTCCGAGCTGGATCGCGTTTTACGGATGTGCCGCAGGTTTACTATTGTCGTCCGCTGTCCGGATCTTGTTTCCGCCGGCTACCGATCAGTTACAGGGAGCCAATGTGCCCGCGGATTGGCTGAAGCAGTCAGGTGGGTCGTCCGGGAATCCGGAAACCGGCATCCGAGTCGTCAAGGTTGTCGCCGCATTCGTTGCGGTCGCGATCGCCGGCACGTGGATGGCGGACCGGACTGCCCTTCCAATAGTCCGGATTGCCACTCCGTTGTTGGTTCTGTCGATTGCGTATCGGGTATGGAAACGAGGTTGACGTCGACCCGGTGGAGAGGGCCCCGACGCAAGAACCGCGAAGAAAGGATGAGAATCATGAATTCGAAGGCAGTTGCGATCGTTTGCGCCGCGCTGATTTGTGTGGCGGGCATCTTATGGATCGCCACCGCGGGCCAACGCTCCTCAACCACGCTGACCTATTCTCAGTTTCTCGAGGAGGTGGGAACCGGGCAAATCGCCGGCGTCGTCGTCATGGGCGGCAACTCCGGAGCAATCCAGGCGGTTTGCCGGCTGAAAGACGGCAGTGCCGTGCGAACGGTTCTGCCCCCCGACTACAGAGACGCCATGGTGGCGATGCAGGCCGGGATGGTCGACGTCGAGATCCGGGACTCCTCTTCCGGACTCCTTCGGCTGCTCATGAACGCAACGCCTTTCCTTCTGCTCTTGGGCGTTTGGATCTTTCTGGTGATTCGCAAGTTTCCGAATGGCCCCAGGCAAAGCGTTCTTGGGTAAGGTTCCGGCAACGAACGGCCGCGGCCACCGCCGGCCGCCACTATTCCTAGCGCAGCGCCACCACCGGGTCCAGCCGCGACGCCATGTACGCCGGCCACATCCCGAAGAACAGCCCCACCCCCACCGACATCACGATTCCCAGCACTGCCGACCACATCGGCACGCTCGCCGGTATCGATGTGAACACCAGCCGGCTGATCAGCGAAATGATCCACCCGAACAGGATTCCCGCGATGCCGCCCATCCCCGTCAACGCCGCCGCCTCGATCAGGAACTGGACCAGGATGTCGGCCCGGCGCGCGCCGATGGCCTTCCGAATGCCGATTTCGTAGGTCCTCTCGGTCACTGAAACCAGCATGATGTTCATCACGCC
>JBIOJL010000561.1:0-3122 GCA_044450885.1 Tepidisphaerales bacterium | reverse complement strand
GTCCAAGGGAATGGTGCTGCTCCTGAGTTGTGTCACTGAAGGATACGCGATGTCCACTCGGCTCAGGCGTGCCGGCGAGCCGGGTGAGTCTTCCATCCCCGTTTCTCGATGCGGCGGAAATGCCCGGCGACTTCTCTCCGTGCCCATGCGGGCAGCGTCGATCGAGAGGCTATTATGCTGCGTGCGTGTCGAAAAGAGTCGGCGCCGGATGCGCGTCGCCAAGTTCTCCGTGCCGCCGAGTCAAATCCACCGTTGCCGAAGGACTCCCGCCGAAACGAAACTTCCCAGCTTCGATGTAGGATTTCTCAATTTCGAATGCCAACCAGCGGCGGTCTTCTCGCTCCGCAGCATCGCCAGTGGTAAGGGAGCCTGCAAAGGGATCAAGAACAAGGTCGCCGGGATCGGTCAGGAAGCGTATGAAGAACGTCGGCATCTGAATCGGAAAGCGGGCCGGATGAGGCTTGATCCCCGCCTCCTCGCACCGCCGCATGTATGGGCCTGTTGCGTCATTATTGCCAAAGATGAGGATATTTGATGGTATCGAGCCTCCACGATCCTTGAACTTGGAAGTGATGACGTGCCCGGATGGCCGGACTTTGCTGCGGTAACCGCGCTTCAGGAGCCGCTTCATGTCCGGGCTGTACTCCGCCAGTACCTTCTGGTTGTCCGCCTTCGGATGCGGCGTCTTGGACAGCCACCAAAGGCACTCCACGGAATCCTTGACCCTGATCTTCCGGACGGTGACCCATTCGGCCGGCGCGGGCAGCTTGGCAGGATTGTACCAGAAGAACTCCTGAGCCAGGTGGAATCCGGTTTCGCGGCACAATCGAATGAGCAGCTCAAAATGGTAGAGCGACCGCGTTGGTTGTCCGGGCGTCCACGCGCCGCCCACATTGATCACGCAGCTCCCGTCGGGCTTCAGCACGCGCAGCATCTCAGCGGCAAACGGAAGAAACCAGTCGACGTATTCAGCCTGGTTGGCATTGCCGTACTCTTTCTTGAAGTGCAGAGCGTACGGTGGGGAGGTCATAACCAGATTGACGGATTCATCAGGCAGCGCACGGAGCAGCATCCTCGAGTCGCCAACAAATGCGCTTCCGTGCCGCGTCGAGAAGAGCGGAGCCGGGCCAGGAAGCAGTGAATCAACCGGCGGCGTCATGGTACATCCTGTCAGTCAGATACTGTCGATCACGTCACGCAAGGAATCGCCGCGAGTTGCTCTTGTGTCCAGCCCCGGCGCTGGCGCATGCTGCGAACCCGTGCCCCGCAAACACGCTGAACATTCCGCATGCATCAACAATGACCGAAGTAGCTTATCGGTCTCGAGACTATGAGTATTCCCCCGTTTGCTCATCGCCATCTCCCGTCGTCATCCGGCGGCCATTGTGCAGGCAACCGGCCAGCGCGGCATCTCGATGACGGCACCGTCATCATCGCCCGAGTCCCGCAAACAATCCGCCCGGCTTGGCGTTATATATTGCGGGCGTTGTTGCGGCGTGCGCGCAGAGTCGGCCGGCACGATGATCCGGAGGTTGTCCATGACGATGCGATATCCGATGAGCCTGGCGTTGGTCGGCGTGCTGTTTCTGGCCGGGGTTGCTCCGGCCGCCGTCAACTATGTGTACCGATACCGCAACAACTACAAGCCCCAGGCGTATCCGCCGCCGGTCAAGCACGATGCGTCGGACAAGGCCCAGCAGGAACTGACCAAGGCCACCACCGACGCCTCCAAAGCCCAGGACACGCTCAATGGCATCGTGCCCAAACTCAGGAAGGAGTTCGAGGCCTCCGCTTCCTGGCAGAGCGCGCAGGCCGATCTCAAGGCGGCGCAGGCGGAGTACGACGCCGCCCGCGCTCCGGTCCTGGACGCGCTGCGTCAAACACCCGCTTACGCCGCCGCCAGGGACGCCAAGGACAAGGCGGAGGCCGACCGCAATGCGGTGGTCAACGATCCCGCCTCGACCACCGAACAGCGGATGGCGGCCGCCACGGCCGTGCTCAACGCCGGCACGGCGGTGACGAAGATGGAGGCCGAAGCCCTGGCCGCCAACACCAAGGTGACGGCGGCACATGAGAAACTGATTGCCGCCAACAACAAGGTGCAATCGCTGGAGAAAGAGTTCGACGCATCCATCCGGAGCAACTCCGACTGGAAGGCCGCCCGCAAAGCGGTGGATGACGCCAACGCGAAGCTGGCCGCCGCGAAGCTGGCCTTGCAACAGGCGCAGGCCAAGGAAGCGCAGGCCGAGTCGCAGCGGCAGGACCGTATCCACCAGATCGACGAGCAGAACCGGGCGCATGGGTACCCGACGTACAATCAGTGATCAGTGATCGGTGATCGGTGGTCGGTGATCGGTAGTCGCATGTAGCCGCGATCGTTGATCGCGGTTCTCCCTCACCGTCCTCTTGCACGCTCGGGGCCGCGAGGGATAATCAGTCGGATTACGGGGAGCGTGGCATGGCCGATCTGCTGGTTCCTGTCGATTTCTCGGATACGACGGTCGCCGTTCTGGGCACGGCGTCGCGGCTGGCGCTGTCGCTGGGCTCGCGCATCGCGCTGATGCACGTGGTGACCGGCGAGGGATACGGGCATCGCCACCCCGGCGCGACGGGCGAAGGCTGGCAGGAGGTACACCTGGCCGCCAAGCGTCCGGCCGCGCTGGCCGACCAGCACCACGCGCCCGACCAGGCGTTCCGGACCGTCCACGTGTCGGACGAGAACTCCCCGGCATTGCAGGCGCAGGAGCACCTGCAGCACCACGTCGATGCCCTGCGGGCCTTGGGGGTGACGGTGGCGCCGATTCTCGTCTCGGGCAAACCGGTGGAGAAGATCCTGGCCGAGGCAGACCGCCTGCAGCCCGTCCTGATCGTGCTGGGTTCGCACGGCCACGGCGCCCTGCACCACCTGTTGCTGGGAAGTGTCAGCGAAGGTGTCTTGAGGAAGGCAAAATGGCCGATCGTGGTCGTGCCCAGGCTCGCCAGGCCCGCGACCTGAGCCAGGTCAGCCGGTAGGGTCCGCTTCAGCAGACGCGGATCGGCGGCACGAGCGGCCCACGCCGCGTCCGCTGAAGCGGACCCTACAGAGCGGATCGGTGACACGAGCGGTCCACACAACGTCCGCT
>JBIOJL010000560.1:0-3125 GCA_044450885.1 Tepidisphaerales bacterium | reverse complement strand
GGTGTCGAATACGGCATCGACCGCATGGACCTCCTCTTCGAACGGACCGGCGCTGTAGTCGATCACCCGATCCACCCCTATTGAGCGCAGATATTCGTTGTGGGCAGCCGTGGCGGTGCCTATTACGCGCGCGCCCTCGGCCTTGGCGATTTGTGCTGCCACGCTGCCGACGCCGCCCGCGACGCCCGTGATCAGCAGCGTTTTTCCGGGGCCGAGCTTCAACGGTTCGAGGTAGCGCGCCGCCGCGAGGCCGGCGACCCCTACGCCAGCCGCCTGTGCATACGTCATTCGCCTGGGTTTGGGCATCACACGAGCAGCGCTAACAATCACGAATTCCGCGTAGCCGCCATTCAGGCCACGCGGCGAAGTAGCCTCAGTACGGCCGATCACTGCCCATACCGGCTCGCCGGGCTTGAGATTTCGAACCCCCGCACCGACTTTCTCGATGACCCCGGCCACGTCCATGCCGGGAACGATCGGCTGCGTGACCTGGAACAGCAGGCCTCGGCGAATCTTGGTATCGGCTGGATTGACTGATGCCGCATAGACACGAATCAGCACCTCGCCGGTGGCAGGCACCAGCACCGGGGCGACTCGAAGGCTCAGGACTTCGGGGCCGCCATTGCCCTGCTCCACGATCACCCGCATGGATTTGGGAGTGGCCGCCGGCGTACCCGAGGGCCACAACAGCGCGAGGAAGAGCGCTGCGATCCACGCAGGCCTCATAGGAACTACCTTTTTGCGGATCTCATCGATGATGCGCAACCCACCATCGCCCACCTTGGTCACGCTCATCATGTGAGCAGCCCCGGGGAGAGCGTTAGCTGCTCATCTTCCCGGCGGCGGCCCCTCCGGCGGGCCGAGCGGTGCTTCGTCCCAATGCTCGTCGGCTTTGCCGTCCTTGATGCGCCACATGTCGAAGTGCGTGGTGGTATAGGTCTTACCGGGCTGCTTCGGATCGGGACGCTTGCTCACGCTGGCGACGATGACCATGTCGCCTTCGGCCACCACGGAGACCACCGATGGGGCCATCTTTTCCGGAATCGGCTTGGGCTTCACCATCGCAAACGTCTTCTTAATTGGGTCGCGGCCCGAAGGGAAGTTCGGGTTGTGCTGGATATAACGCTCGCTCAAATATTTGTCGGCCGCTTCCGGGTGGCCGGCCTGGAGCATTTCCTTGACGATGTGATAAGCGATTTGCTTGTTGGCATCCAATTTCGGATCGCTGCTATGAAATAGCGCCTCGGCATCGTCGGCCGCAACGACGGGTGCCTGCGCATGAGTACCGCTGCTCAACGCCAAGCCCGCTGCCAATGCCAAATACCGATGAATTCTCATATTTCTTTCCTCGGGTCGACTATGGAGGTGGGCCATTCTACCGAAGTCGTTCCGCCTCACAGACGTTACGCTGCGCGCCGATCTCCGCGATGCTGCACTCGACGACATCGCCCGGTTGCAGATAACGGTTGTAATGCGAACCATTGCCGGCCGGCGAGCCGGTGCAGATCACATCACCCGGTAGCAGCTGTACGAGTCCAGAGAGATATTCGATTTGCCGCGGAATATCGAAAATCATGTCGTTCGACTTGGCGTCCTGCATGACTTTACCGTTGAGTTTGAGCGTCATCTGCAGGTTGTGTGGGTCGGCGACGAATTCGGCCGGCACCAGGTAAGGGCCGAGCGGCGCCCACGAGGGCGGATTCTTGCAGGCCACCCAATCCGTGCCCATGGCCTTGATATCTTCACGGAACAGCAGGTCGCGACTCGACAGATCGTTCGCCACCGTGTAACCCGCCACGTATTTCAGCGCCTCCTGCCGGGACACGTGCCGCGCAGGCTTGCCGATAATGACCGCCAGCTCGAGCTCCCAATCGGGTTGCTTGACGTTCGGCGGCAACACGATCGGATCGTACGGACCCGTGAGCGAGGTCGGCAGCTTGCTGAAGATATACGGCCTGCCGTGCGCAGCCCGCTCATCCATCAGCTTTTCGGCCCGGGCACGCTTCTCCTCGCGCGACAGGCCCCGCATATCCGGCGAGTCGATATCCATCACAATGTCGATGACATGTTGGCGGTAGTTAGCGCCGGAACAGAATATTTGCCGCGGGCTGACCGGCATATGCGTCTTGAGCGCCGCGCTCTCGACGGCCTGCACGCCTGGAATCTGGGCCGAGCGCACCAGCTCGGCCGCCGTATTGAACGCGCGCAGCGCTAAGGGCCATTCCTCCAGCAGATCGAGCACGCTGGCCCGCGCCGGCAAATTGATGCCACGAACCGCCAGCGGCGCGCGCAACGCTTCGATCGCGATCACGCGCTCGTCGATCACCAGACCGGCAAACGGCGCGCAGCCGGCGACGGAGAATGTCCCCAGCGCAAAGGACGGCTTGGAAATGGCTTGGCTCATCGGGCTTCTCTCGTAGTTTTAAGGGGTTTCTATCGGTCGAACTCAGTGCGGTCCACCCGGACGCCACTTCTTCGTATATTGCAGCAGAAAGGTCTGGGTCGTGTCCTCCGTAACCGGAAGCCGCCGCGGCTGCCACGTATCATCGTGTCGATCCATGTCCGCATCGAACTCGATGAGTCCTCCGAACGGGCTGTGAAAATACCAAAAATAATTCGATCCGAACACATGCCTTCCGGGACCCCAGGCCGAACGATAGCCTTTGTCGGCGAAATGCCACCCCGCCTTCAGATACTCGTTAACGGCTGCGAAGTGGAAGGTGAAGTGCTGCAGTCCCACGGGAGGGGTTCCCGGCGTCTGGATGAGAAACAACGTATGGTGATCATCGGTGCCACCGGGCCGCATGAACGGCCCCAGGTCGGTAAACTCATCGGTTAAACGAAAACCCAACCGCTCGGTATAGAAGCGCACGGCGCGTCCCTTGTCGGCCGTGAAAGCGACCACGTGCGACAGTGTGCATGGGGTGGGACGCTCGTTGTCGTCCGCCGCCGTATCGTTGATCGGTCGACCCGCCGGTAGTCCGGGCACATTCGCCCCATGATGTGGCGGGTCGATGGGGCGCCGAATCGAGAGCTGAAAGCTGATCGGATAGCCATCCGCGTCCGTCGAGCGCAGGACGCCCCCCGGCAGCGACTTGACCTCCCGATCCTTGGACAATTCCGCG
>JBIOJL010000559.1:0-3133 GCA_044450885.1 Tepidisphaerales bacterium | reverse complement strand
CGTCATACGGGCCGGAGATGCGGGGTGGAACCGCCTCATGCACCGTGATCGTCGGCGACTCGCCCGTCGGCTCCCCGGTGGTAGACCACTTTGACGCGGCGGTCGTCATGAACCTGCCATCACTCCGCAAGTTCGCTCCGCGCGTGGCTTCGGCCGGGCTGCTTCTGATGAACACGTCGCTGCTGGGCGACGTAGACACGGGACGCCGGGACGTGGCCGAAATGCACCTGCCGTGCACCGAGCTTGCCGCAGCCGGCGGCGACGACAAGTTGGTCAGCGTCGCCGCGCTCGGTGCCCTGGTCGCCCGCACCGGCTGGGTCACGCCCGAATCCGCAAGGGCCGCTCTGCGCGAGATGGCCGGCAAGAAACGGCCGGAAGTAATCGAGGCGGATCTCGGTGTCTTCGAGGCGGGATTGGCGGCGGGAGCCGCCCCGATCCCGACCTAAGTCCGATTGGCTACTACAGGCCGACGCCTCCCGCCGACGGTGCCGGCGTTGGGAAGCTTCCGCGGCGGCCGCGCCCGAACCCGCCGCCACTGAATTGCCCAAGCTGGACCAGCGTCGCCTGGAGCGTACCGTCGGAGTTGTATGTGCCTTGGGCCGTGATCACGTTGCCGACCGCGATGCTCGAAAGCGTCGCGCCCGCGCCGCCCCTTGCGGAGAAGCGAGTGGTGGACGTGACGTCGATAGTGATGGTCTTCCTGGCGGTGGTCATGACAGTGATCGTAGACGCGGTCTTGTTCTGGACGGTCCCGACGACAACGGCCGCTCCGGTCACGCCGCCGCCGCTCGGATTTGCGGCCCTCGCGACCGGTGAAGGTCGTGCGGGCATGGCGGGAGCGGGCGCGTTGCTTTGACCCCAGGCGAACGCCACCGACGACACCCCGATCAAGAGCAGCAGAACTGCCGGAGTGACGACCAGGATGCGAGATACATAGCGGTTCATCTCAAGACCTTCGGATAGCCGATGCACGCTTTCATTGCGCACATATGACAGCGGCCCGCTTAAGCAATCCTGAAATGTGTCGCTCGTGCTCCTGTGCGATCCCGGCCCGGAATCGGAACCGGGGCCCCAGTCGAGGCCCCGGTTCTTGAGTTCACGAATAGCCGCGTCCCAAAGCGCCTGTCCCGGCCGACCTTGGACTGGCGGGTACGTCCCGGCGCCCGATCCGGGCGACCCGGACAACGACGTCCAGGTCGTCCTGGCGGGTGCCGGCTAGATGATCCCCGCCATTTCCTGCAGAGTCTGCCAATTCTGGAGGCGATCCTCCTGGGAGGCCTGTAGCTCGGTGGAGGGATTGCCCGCCTTGTCGAAGTGCTGGCCGAAGCGGCCTTCGGTCCTGGCGAAGCTGATGAAGTCGAACGTCGTGCCGTCTGGGCTCTTGGTCCAGTCTTCCTTGACCGCGGGATTGCCCTGGAGCGACAGGCGCTCGGAGAGCTTGGAGCCGCGGCGCGGGTCGAAGGTGAAGAGCGGGAAGGCGCGCGAGTCGACGGCTAGCTTGGCCTGTCGGGTGGCGGCATCATCCGGGATGATGTGCTCCGGCATGCAGGGCGTGTAGGCAACGATGACTGCCGGGCCGGGGAACGCGTTGGCTTCCATCATTGCCTTGTAAAGGTGGTTGATGTTGCTGGCCGCGACCTGGGCGACGTAGGCGTCGCCGTGGGCCATGAGGATCCGGCCGAGTTCCTTTCGCTTTTCAGATTTGCCGTGCTCGGCCTTGCCGTAGGCGGCGAGCTTGGCAACCTGGCTGGTGAAGGAAGCTGTCGAAGCCTGGCCGCCGGTGTTCGAGTAGGCACCCGTGTCGAGGACGAGAACCTTGATGTCCATGCCCGAGGCCACGAGTCGGGACAGCGACTGGAAGCCGATGTCGTACATGGCGCCGTCGCCACCGAAGACCCACAGGCGTCGCTCCGGATGACCCTGCTGATCCCAGCGCAGCCGGATGCCCATGGCATCGGCCGGGCCGTTCTCGAACAGTGAGTTGGTCCACGGAACAGTGAAGGGGTTGTAGGGGTAGGTGCTGCCGAAAACGCTGTTGCAGCCGGTCTCCGCGACGATGCCCATGCTCTCCGGCCCATAGACCTGGAGCGTGGCCGCCATCAGCATCCGAACGACCGTGCCTTCGCCGCAACCCGAGCAAGAGCCCGCGCCGCCGACGAAGCCCCACGCGTTATCGCCGAGCATCAGGTCCGCGAGGGCCTTCTCATTGCGATACTCGAGCGGAGTCGGGGGTAGAGACTTGAGGAAGGCGATGTCTCGGCGGTAGCGGTCGAGAGTGACCTCGCCACCGACGATCTCGTTGTCGCACTTCTCGATCATGCTGAGCGCGTCGTGGCCCTGGGCCACGCATACGTCCACGCACTCGGCGCAACCCTTGCAATGCATCGGGTCGATGAAGAGGCCGAAGTCGGCGCCTTCGATGCCCTTCTTCGCCGGTACGTCGCCGTATTTGGCCGTGTGCACGAAGTGCTCCCGGGCCGTCTTCTCAGCCTTCGCCGGGTCCTTCTGGGTCGCGGCGAACGCGGTGATCGCCTTGGCCAGGGCTGCCTTGGGCTGGGCCGTCGCCATGATCGCGCTGTCAGGACACGCGCTAACGCATGCCATGCACCCGACGCACTTTTCGGCGTCCAATGCTGGGATCAGCGGGGAGAGCGTGGAGAAGTCCCGGGTTCCGGCGGTGGCAGGAGCAATGAGGCTGCGCCCGACGTTCTCGTCGGCCGGAAGCTCGGCATCGGCAACGCCGCGGCGGTAGGCATCGATGACTGTCGTGTTGAAGTCGTCGACATATGCCTTGACGTCGAAGCGCTGCGGGGAGATAAGCCCGGGGCCGGCCACGAGCTTGCGGATCTGTTCGTTTGTAAGGGTCTCGGTCATCACTCGCTCAGTCTTCGGACTACCTCAACCAGGACCGTACGAGGTCGCTGGTCGAGATGATGCCAATCGGGGTGGCCGCCGCGTCGACAACGACGAGACGGTGGACTCGGAGCTTATCCATCTCCTTAGCGGCCTCTTCGATGGTCGCGCTGGAGGCGATGGTGAGCGCCGGCTTGGTCATGATCTGCCCGACCGCCAGGCCGGGCCAATTGGAGACGAGGTGCTGATTCGCTCGAGCGCGGACGAGGTCTGTCTGGCT
>JBIOJL010000558.1:0-3143 GCA_044450885.1 Tepidisphaerales bacterium | reverse complement strand
ACCCGTTTTTCGGGGGGGCCGCACTCCGCGCGGCCGCGGTCGTGCGGAAGCACGACCCTCCCAAATCTGCGATCACGCCCCAGTCCGACAACTTATGGCTGGGCGGCCCTGAAATCAACCGGATGATTACGGTTACGACATATATGAAGAACACGCGAACACCGGAAGCGCAAGGGCGTAGAATTGAGGACATGCCAATCCCCGCGGAGCGAGAGGCTCTTGCTTGACGCCGGAGGGCGGCATTCTATACTCGCGTCCTTCCACGCGGAAAGATCTTAGTGAGTGAATCCGCAAGCAAAGTTCTGGTTCTCACCAGCCAAAGCGGTACCAACGATGGGCTGGTTGCGATGCTTCGCTCCGCGACCGCGGTGACCGAAGTGTCCACCATCGACGAAGCCGTCGAGGCGCTTCGCAAGGACTACTACGACGCGATCTTCTCCGACACCTCCGACTTCCTGCCGCTCGAGCGCGCTCTCGTCAAGCAGCAGGCCAGCCTGATTCTCAACACCATCGGGGAAGGCGTCTGCATCGTCGACGGCACCGGGCACTGCACCTGGTCCAACCGCCGGATGCAGGGCTGGCCGCCCCGCGTGCATGAGAAAATCCGCCGCACCTGTTTCGACGCCTTCGAGCAGTTCACCAAAGCCAGCCAGACGTCCGCCTCGCCCGCCGACCCCGCCGCTGCCGCCCGCTCCAAGCGCTTCGACATCAACATTGACAACCAGCAGTTCTTTGAGCTCACCGCCTCCCCCGTCATCAACCCGGCCGGCCAGGTGGTGCAGATCGTGGCGGTCATCTGGGACAGCACCAGTTCCCGCCGCCTCCAGCAGCAGCTCGACGCCATCGACCGCGCCGGCCGCGAGCTCATGCGTCTGGAGGTCGAGGCCATCGACAAGATGCAGTTTGCCGACCGCCTGCAGTTGCTGCAGGACAAGATCGTCAGGGCCACCCGCGAACTGCTGCACTTCGACCATTTCGTGATCCGCGTGCTCAACCATGAAACGAAGAAGCTGGAACTGACCATCTGCCACGGGCTGCCCGAAGAGGCCAAGGCCATCGACCTCTATGCCGCCCACGAAAACAACGGCATCTGCGGCTACGTCGCCGCCACCGGGCGATCCTACATCTGCCCCGACGTCGAGAGCGATCCGCGCTACGTTTTCGGCCTGGACAAGGCCATGAGCAGCCTGACCGTTCCGCTCTTCCTCTACGACGACAAGGTCATCGGCGTGTTCAACATCGAGAGCGACCAGAAGGCCGCCTTCACCGAGGACCACCGCCAGATCGTGGAGATCTTCGGGCGCTACGTCGCCATCGCCCTGAACACGTTCAACCTGCTGGTCAAGGAACGGGCGGCCGTCCGCCATCACGTCGCCGACGATGTGTGCGGCGAGGTCGCGGGGCCGCTGAACGACCTCTGTTCGGACGTGCGCGAACTCATGGACGCCCACCTCGCCGAAGAGGAACTGGGCGGCAAGCTGCAACGCATCCTGGATTACGCCGAATTCGTGCGCCGGAGGCTCCGCCCCGTCGCCGAGGGGATCCACACCGTTTTGGGCGCCGACGAACTCAACGGCCAGAGCGAGCCGCTCCTGGAAAACATGCGGATACTGGTCGCCGATGACGATCAGGTCAATCGCTGACCATCGCCGACATCCTCCGCAGGTTTCACTGCGCGATCACCGAGGCCGCCAGCGGCTCGCAGGCGATCGATCTCATCAATGCCCAGCAGTTCGATCTGGTCCTCAGCGACATCCACATGCCCGACAAGAACGGCTACGATGTCTTTAATGCAGTCCGCCTGCGCGACCGGACCGTGCCCGTGATCCTGATGACCGGATTCGGATACGATGCCAGCCACAGCATCTACAGATCGAGCCAGGAGGGCCTCCAGGCGGTTCTCTTCAAGCCCTTCCGCGCCCAGACCCTGATCGACGAGGTCCGCAAGGCGTTGTCCCCAAGCGGGCAGAAGTAGCCCATCGCGGCTGAAGTCTCGTGGCGATTGTGGTGCAGGCTTCCAGCCTGCAACTGAAGTTTGGCCCAATCCCTACGCGTTTTTGTGCAGGCTTCCAGCCTGCAATGGCCCGGACGCAGGCTGGAAGCCTGCACGACGACATTGGCCGCGATGGAGTAGCCTTCCCCCGGCCGGTCGGCCGGAGCCCGCACGGCGCTCACTCGGCTTCATCCTCGCCGGCGCCGCTGGCGTGGGCCTCGAGCTTGTTGTAGAGCGTGCGCAGGCTGATCCCCAACGCCCTGGCGGCAGCCGTCTTGTTTCCCTGGTGCCGCTTCAGCGCATCCTGGCCGCGGCGGGCGTGGTCGAAGCCGGCGTGGGCGAAGAAATGCTGCTGGGCCGGACCCGGAAACGATGAACGTACTGGACATGTACCATGAGTTACAGCACATGATCGGGGAATGAGGCTCGCCTGACACTTCCTAGGGCTGTTCATCCCAAACTTTTCTCTATAGAGAATATTCGGTCTACTGAAATCGAATCGTATACTCTTGAAAAGTCCAGTACGACGGCGAAGGCAACATCACCCACAAGGTCAGCGACAGCGACTCCTCTCATTACTGGGACTACACGTTTGACTATCGCGACCGGCTGACCGTCGCCACGGAGACGGGCTCGGTCGTGAAGACATTCCGCTACCTGTACAACGCCGAGAACCAGCGCATCGAGCAGGATGTGGATGCCTTCCACGGCGCCGGCAATTCGCTCCCCGGCTCCGACGGCACCTATGAAACCCAGGAGGCGTACGTGTATGATGCCGGCGAGGTGACGCTGGTGCTCAAGCGGACGGATCACACGCTGGTCGGTCGCTACCTGTGGGGGCCGGGCCCGCACCAGGTCCTGGCCGAGGATACTCCGGGCGGAACCCCGGCCACGCATCTGTTCGTGGCCGACGCCGAGGGCTCGGTGCGGCAGGTCGTCGATGCCGGCACCGGATCGGTGATCAGCACCGTGGACTACGACGCCTTCGGCAACGCCACGGCCAGCGGGACGGTGACGACGCTGCCGCGTTTCGCCTACACCGGCCAGCAGGCCGACCCGGCCACGGGCCTGTACTACTACGGCGCCCGATACTACGACCCCATGGCCGGCCGGTTCATCAACCAGGACCCGGCGCTGGAGGGGAGCAATT
>JBIOJL010000557.1:0-3158 GCA_044450885.1 Tepidisphaerales bacterium | reverse complement strand
GTTCCAGCATGTGAACTATTTGTCATATTTGATTATTTTATGACTGTTCTATGTCTGTTTTCGGTCGGTTCTTCCGCCCTCCGGCCAGCCAGCCGAAATCGCAACACCATCGGAATAAACCACTTACGCCAAATCAACCTCTCCGCTGCCAGCTATTCTTTCCAGCCTATCCCGCAACCGCCCGCGGACCACTGACCCCCCAACCGCTGACGACGGACTACCGACGACTGACCACGGACTCCGACAACGCCCCACCCCTTCTCTCGGTAACCCCATTGTGGCTCTGCCAATCAGTGGCATCGAACTTCGCATTCCAACGCTAAGGAGAACCGCACCATGAAACAGCCTACCATGGGCCCGATCCCGTCACCTGATTCCCGCGGCAAGACCAGCCGCCGCGAACTGCTCAAAGCCGCGGCCGCGGCGGCCGTTGCCGCACCGCTCTTTGTCCCCGGCTCGGCCCTGGGCAAGAACGGCTCGGTCGCCCCGAGCGAACGCATCATCGCCGGCGGCATCGGCATCGGTAACCGGGGCACCGACGATCTGCGGGCGATGCTCCCTGATCCCGACGTTCAGTTCGTCGCCATCTGCGATGCCCGCAAACAGCGCCGCGAGGCGGTAAAGCAGATGGCCGATACCCGCTACGGCAACCAGGACTGCAAGATGTACCCCGACCTCCGCGAGTTCCTCGCCACTCGCACCGACATCGACGCCGTACTCATCGCCACTGGCGACCGCTGGCACGCGCTGGCCGCGACGTGGGCCATGCGCTCGGGCAAGGATGTGTATTCCGAAAAACCTTCCTGCATGACCATCGCCGAAGGTCAGGCCGTCGTGGAGACGGCCGCACGCTACAAGCGCATCTACCAGACGGGCACGCAGCGACTCAGCGAGCCCAACCACGTCTTCTGCATCGAGATGGCCCGCCAGGGCCGCCTCGGCAAGGTCCACACTGCCTACGCCCACATCGCCCCGTGGGATGCGGCGGTGATGGAAACCAAGTGGCGCCCCGGCGAGCCCGAACCCCCGAAGGATGTGTGCGACTGGGACGCCTGGCTCGGTCCGTGCCCCTGGCGCCCGTACCATTCCGCCTACGTCGGCGGCGCCTGGCGCGGCCAGTACGATTTCCACACCTCCTGCATCGGCGAATGGGGCGCCCACACCTTTGCCCAGGCACAGGCCGGCATCGACTGCCTCGACACCTCGGCCATCCACTATCAATACGTCAACAACCCCACCGGCGACAGCATGGTGACCACCTTCGCCAACGGCGTGAAGATGATTCTCAGCCGCGACGACGGCGGCAAGAGCTACTGGCACGGTTCGTGCGGCGAACGCTTCGACGGCCCGGAAGGCTGGGTCGGCGCGGCCGACGGCTACTCGCGGCCCGATGTCTCCAAGCCGTCGCTGCTGGCCGACTTCAAGAAGATCGTCGGCGACTACATGGACCGCACCGGCCGGCCCATGAACCACATGCGCGACTACCTCGATTGCGTGAAGTCGCGCCGGCTGACCGTCGCCAACCCCGAGGTCATGTATCGCTCCATGACCACCGTCCACGCGGCCAACATCTGCATGTGGCTCAAGCGGGACATGAAGTTCGACCCGGTCAAGGCGGAGTTCATCAACGACCGCGAGGCCAACCGCTTCCGGTCGCGCGCCATGCGCGAGCCCTACGTCTTCTGACCCGTTCCTCTCCCGGAGTACCGGGAGAGGAAGTTGTTGCGCTGGTTTCGCGTGTGTTGATTTGTGTGGAAGGTTGAAGGTATCTGTGGTCCACTGAACGAGAAATCCCATGTTCAAACGAATAGTCAATATCGCTCTCGTGGTTGTTCTGATGCTGGCCGCGGGCCAGTCGTTCGCCCAGGCGTTCGGCCAGGCCGACAAGCTGATCGAGGTGCTCAAGTCCGACGCTCCGCGCGACGTCAAGGCGGATGCTCTGCGCCAACTCGCCATCGTCGGCACGAAGGACGCCGTGCCGGTCATCGCGCCTTTGCTGCTCGACGAGCAGTTGTCGCACATGGCCCGCTATGCGCTTGAGCCCATCGCCGACGCTTCCGTCGATGCCGCGTTGCGCGATGCCCTGGGCAAAGCCAAGGGTCGTCCGCTCGTCGGCGTGATTGGCAGCCTCGGCATCCGCAAGGATGTGAAGGCCGTTGGTGCGCTCGCCAAATTCCTCACCGACGCCGACCCTGACGTGGCTCAGGCGGCCGCCCGGGCACTCGGCCGCATTGGTACCCCCGAAGCTGCCAAGGCTATCGAAGGCGCGCTCGCGGGCACGCCGGTCGGCAACCAGGTCGCTTTCTGTGAAGGCCTCTTCCGCATCGGCGACACGTTCGCGGCGGCTGGCCAGAAGGACGCCGCCATCGCCATCTTCGACAACGTCCGCAAGCTGAATTCGCCATCGCACCAGGTTTGCTCGGCCGCCCTGCGCGGGGCGATCCTGGCGCGCCAAAAAGATGGCATCGCGTTGCTGAAGGAAAGCCTCACGGGTAAGGATCCCATTCTCTTCGCCGCGGCCGCCGGCACTTCGCGTGAAATGCCCGGCGCCGAAGTGACCCAGGTTCTGTGCGATTCGCTCAAGGGTTCGTCGGTTGATAATCAGACCGTGATCTTCCAGACCCTCGGTCGCCGCCAGGATCCGGCGGCTTTGCCCACGGTTCTTGCCGCCGCCGCGAGAACGTCGATGATGCCGGATGCTGACGCTGCTGCCGTTGCCGCCGGCAAGGCTGCCGAAAAAACCAGGCGACTCGACGCGATCCACTGCGCTGCCGAAATCGGCGATCCGTCGGCCGCCCCGGCCCTGCTCGAACTCATGGGCGATGCCGACAAGGAAGTGGCCACGCTCGCTCAGGAGTGCTACGCCAGCCTTCCCGGCAAGGCCGTCGATGATGCCGTGCTTGCCATGTTCAACGGTTCGGACAATGGCAAGCGCCTCGTCGGCCTCGATCTCATCGCCCGCCGCCGCATGACCGCTTGTCTCCCGGCCGTCATCAAGGCTGCCGGCGACGCCGATCCGGCCGTTCGCGGCAGCGCCATCCGCAAGCTTGGCGAAATGGCCGGCCCGGCCGATCTGCCGGCCTTGCTCGACTTGCTAAGCAAGTCCGAAGGCGGCGACACCGACGCCGCGGCCCAGGCCATTTCCGCCGTCTGCCAGC
>JBIOJL010000556.1:0-3166 GCA_044450885.1 Tepidisphaerales bacterium | reverse complement strand
GATAAGAATCATGAAAAGCTTGCGTCTTCTCGAACTGGCTTTCTGCGCGCCGCTGGCCTTGCTAGCAACATCGCCGGCGCGGGCGCAACAAAGCTTAATCGTGCTGGCCTCGACCACCTCGGTCGACAACAGCGGCCTGCTCGGCCACATCCTGCCCATCTTCACCACGAAGACCGGCATCGCGGTGCGCGTCATCGCCCAAGGCACCGGCCAAGCGCTGGCCACGGCATCGCGCGGTGACGCCGATCTGGTGCTGGTGCACGATCCCGACGCCGAGGCCAAGTTCATGGCCGATGGCGACGGCCTCACCAGGCGCGAGATCGCCTGGAACGACTTCATCCTGGTCGGGCCCAAATCCGACCCGGCCAAGGTGAGCGGCAAAAAGGACATCCTCGAAGCATTGCGCGCCGTCTGGAACGCGCGGGCGCCCTTCGTCTCGCGCGGCGACAAGAGCGGCACCGACGCGCTCGAAAAGCGGCTGTGGAAGGCCGACAATCTCGATCCCGCCCAGGCCGGCCCCTGGTACAAGGACATCGGCGGCGGCATGGGCGCGGCGCTCAACGCCGCGGCGGCGATGGACGCCTATACCCTTTCCGACCGCGGCACCTGGCTCAGCTTCAACAACCGGCAAAATCTGATGATCGTGGTCCAGGGCGACCGGCGTCTGCTCAATTACTACGACGTGATCCAGCTCGACCCCAAAAAGCATCCCAACATCAAGCGGGCCCAAGCCAAGCAGTTGGCCGATTGGTTGGCATCCAAGGAAGGCCAGGCCGCCATTGCCGGCTATACCGTCGGCGGCGAGAAACTGTTTCATCCTGAGGCCGACCCCAAGCCTTAAAAAACAAGAAGCTGTTCTAGTAGGAAACGCTTCAAAACGAATGAGCGGGCCGGCCCGACTTGGGCTGGCCCGTTTCGTTTGTTGCACGCCGCGGCAAAGCCAAGGGCGGCCCGGATCGATCCGCTGCCGAAACCGCGGAACATTCAACCTTGAATTCCACGCCATACCGTCCCACTATCGCCGACACGTTCCGGGGGGCGGACCCGTGCAAGCTGGAAAATTCACGCTGCAGGTAGTCGTCTTGACGATGATCCTCGCCGGGATGCAGGTCGCGGGCGCCCGTGCCGCCGATCTCGACAACGCTTCGTGCCTCGGTTGCCACGGCAACCCGGATTTCGCGGTGCCGGGCGCCAACGGACAGATGCGCACGCTGGCCGTGCCGGCGGACCGGTTCGGCCACAGCGTCCACGGCAATCTGCAATGCGTCGCCTGCCATACGGATATTACCGAAGTGCCGCATCAGAACGCGCCGATGACGCCCGCCGCGTGGCGCCAGCGAATTCCCAAACTATGCGGCAGCTGTCATGCCGACGCGCTGAACGCCTACCTGGGCTCCGTCCACGGCAAGCAGGTGATGGAAGGGAACAATCCCAACGCCGCAATCTGCACGGATTGCCACACCGCGCACGCCGTCGCCCGCCCCCAATTGGCCGCGACCCGCCTCGCCATCACCAAGGACTGCGGCGCTTGTCATGCCCAGGCCTTGAAGGGCTATAGCGAGACCTATCACGGCCAGATTTCCGGCTTGGGCTATGCCGATATCGCGACCTGCTCCGACTGCCACCGTGGCCACGCGATCCTGCCCGCGAGCGATCCGGCTTCGAGCGTGTCTCAGGCCAACCTGCTGAACACCTGCCGGACGTGTCATGCGGACGCGCCGTCCGGATTCGCCACCTTCCAGTCGCATGCCACGACCGACGATTACGCCCAGTATCCCTATACCTGGCTCGCATCGAAGTTCGTGTTGCTGCTGATCGTCGTCACCTTCGGGACCTTCTGGGTCCATTCGGCGCTTTGGTTCTACCGCGAACTCCGCGACCGCCAGCAGCGCAAGATGAGGCCGCATGTGCGGGCGGAATCGCTGCCGCCAAGAGAAGGCCGATATTACCGGCGTTGGAGCGCCGCCTGGCGGTGGGCTCATCTTCTGTTCGCGGGCTCCGTGATCCTGCTGGTCACGACCGGCATCCCGATGCTCTATCCGAACACCGCCTGGGCGCCGGTGCTCGAAGCGGCCTTCGGCGGACCGGCGATCGCCGGCACGGTGCACCGGGTCTCCGCCGTCGTCATGATCGCGGTCTTCGTCGCGCATCTGGTCTATGTCGCCATCCACCTTGCGCGGAATTGGAAGACCTTCAAATTGTTCGGGCCCTACTCCCTGTTGCCGACCCTGCAAGACGGCAGGGACTTGATCGCCATGCTCGAATGGTTTTTCGGTTTCGGCCCGCGGCCGGTCTTCGACCATTGGAACTATCAGCAGAAATTCGATTACTGGGCGCCGTTCTGGGGCGTTACCATGCTCGCCGCAACCGGCGCCATGTTGTGGTTCAAGACGCTCACCGGCGCCTACCTGCCGGGATGGGCCATCAACGTCGCCACCGTCGTCCACGGCGACGAGGCCTTGCTCGCCGCCATCTACCTTTTCACCATCCACTACTTCGCCAATCACTGGCGGCCGGACAAGTTCCCGCTCGATATCGTCATCTTCACCGGGTCGATGCCGCTCGAGGAGTTCCAGCGCGAATACGCCGTCGAATACGACCGCTTGGTGGAAACCGGACGGCTGCAGGACAATTTGGTAGACGCGCCGTCGCGGCCGATGACGCTCGGCTCCAAACTCCTGGGCTTCAGCCTCGTGGCCATCGGGCTGGCGTTGCTGTTTTTGATGGCGATCGGGATCGGCGGAAATCTGATGACCGGGTAAACGCCGTTCTCCAAAACTCCGGTGAGAATGAAACCCCTTCTTCCCAGATGAAACCATCGATGGAGGTTCGAATGAAGATGTTGCGATTGGGTCTTGCCCTCGGCATGACCGTTCTGCTTGCGGCCGGAGCGCGCGCGCAAGACGCCAGCCAGCTGGCCCAGGGCAAAGGCTGCATGGGCTGTCATGCCGTCGATCAGAAGAAAGTGGGTCCGAGCTTCAAGGACGTCGCGGCGAAGTATAAGGGTCAGTCCGATGCGGCGGCGAAGCTGACGGCCGAACTCAAGAACGGAACCGGCCACATGAAGATCGGCGCGACCGACGCCGAGTTGCAGCAACTGATCGCTTACGTGCTGGCAACCCCATAACGGTTGCGGCTTAAGGACAAAACGGCATGGCGCCCGTAT
>JBIOJL010000555.1:0-3186 GCA_044450885.1 Tepidisphaerales bacterium | reverse complement strand
GTGCTGAAGAAGTACGACATCCTGTTCGTCGCCGACGAGGTGATTTGCGGCTTCGGCCGCACCGGCAACATGTGGGGCTGCCAGACCTACAACTTGCAGCCGGACATGGTGTCGTGCGCGAAGGCGCTGTCGGCGGCCTACCAGCCGATCTCAGCCTTGATGATCAGCGACAAGATCTATCAGGTGATGATCGCCGAGAGCAGCAAGCTCGGCAGTTTCGGCCACGGCTTCACCTATGGCGGCCACCCGGTGGCCTGCGCGGTGGCACTGGAGACGCTGAAGATCTACGAGGAGCGCGACATCGTCAGCCACGTCAGGCGCGTATCGCCGGCGATGCAGAACGGCCTGAAGTCGGTGGCCGACCATCCGCTGGTCGGCGACGTCCGCGGCGTCGGCTTGATCGCCGGCGTCGAGGTGATGGCGGACAAGCGCACGCGCGAGCCGTTCCCGGCGGCGATGAAGGTCGGCACGCTGGTGCAGGACAAGTGCCAGGAGGAAGGCCTGATCGTGCGCGCCATCGGCGACCGCATCGCGTTCACCCCGCCGCTGATCATCAGCTCCGACCAGTTGCAGGAGATGTGCCGCCTCTTCCGCAAGGGGCTGGACGCCGCGTGGGGGACTTTGCGGCGCGAACACGGCCTGGCCGCGCAGTAGAAAAGGCCGCGCAGCGCGAGGGCGACGCCGAAGGCGGCGCGCCGGGATTGTCAAGGCTCCGCCTTGACCGGCAGCAGTTCTCATTTTGCCGCCCGGAAGGCATTTGAGCGGTTTTCTCCGGCCTGAGCGACGATCGGTCAGCCCACAGGCCCGCCCGGGTGAGTCGCAAATGCAACACCGCGGTGATGATCGGCCGTCCAGGCGATTTTCACGATTCGCAGCGAGCGCAATCTCGGGTTTAACGTACGGGTGCAAGTCCAGGATCGTCTCCTCGCCGCGTTGCGCCGTTGCTGCCAGGCCGTGCCCGACCGGCGGCGGGGCAAAAACACGACCTACGCCATGGCCGACTTCGCGCTGGCCGCCTTTGCCCCGTTCTTCATGCAAAGCCCGTCCTTCCTGGCACACCAGCGGCATCTGGAGACCGCTCACGGCCGGTCGAACTGCGAGACGTTGTTCGGTATGAGCAAGATCCCCGGCGACAGCCAGGTCCGCGCCATGCTCGACCCGATCGAACCGGCCCTGTTCTACCCGATGTTCGCCGATATCGTGGCCGAGTTGCACCAATGTGGCGGCCTGGATGCCATGCGGGTCCTCGATGGCCAAGTGCTGATCGCATGGGACGGCACCGAGTACCATTGCTCCGACACGATTAGCTGTCCGAACTGCTGCCATCGCAAGCGCGGCAACAACAAGATCGAGTATTTCCACACCCTGCTGGCCGCCACCATGGTGGCGCCGGGTCATAACCGCGCCGTGCCGCTGGAACCGGAGTTCATCGTCCCGCAGGACGGCCACGACAAGCAGGACTGCGAGAGCCGGGCGGTCCGTCGCTGGCTGGCGGCGCACGCTGCCCGCTATGCCCGGCTCAAGCCGGTGTATCTCGGCGACGACCTGTTCTCCCGCCAGCCCATCTGCCAGGCCGTGCTGGACCAAGCCGCCCACTTTCTGTTCGTCTGCAAGCCAGATTCGCATCCGGCGATCGAGCAATTCCGCGCCGGTATCAAGCTCGACGAACTGACCCAGAAGCTTCGCCGCGGCAAGCGGTGGACGACCTACCGGTACCAATGGCTGTGCGATGTGCCGCTGCGCGGCGATGCCAAGGCGATGACCGTCAACTGGCTGATGATCGAGGTCCTCAACGCCGACGCGGAGGTGACCTATCGCAACAGCTTCATCACCGACATGGCGGTCACCCGGGACAACGTGGCCGAGCTTGCCGGGTGTGGCCGGGCACGCTGGAAGGTCGAGAATGAAGGTTTCAACACCCTGAAAACCAAGGGTTATCATCTGGAGCACAACTTCGGCCACGGCCAGCAGAACCTTTCGGCCGGGCTGGCCACACTGAACCTGCTGGCATTCGCCTGCCACACCGTCTGCGACCTGGGTGGCAGGGCGTGGAAAGCCGCAAGGCGTGAACTGGTCACCCGCCAAGGCTTCTTCCACTGTATGCGGGCACTCACTTCCTATCTGCTGTTCCCTTCGTGGGACCATCTCCTTGAAACGCTGGCCTTCACACGGCCGCCGCCACTCGGCCCCTGAACCGCCGGGGCAAAAAGTGTCGCCCGACCTGCCGGGACATCGGCGTCAGGTCATAATGAGAACTGCTGGCAGGTCGAAGAGCTGTGCCGGCGGATAAAGCGGGCCGAGATTGGCATTGGCGACGCCGCAGAATTCCAGGTTCCCGGCGATGATCGCCTCCAGATTCTCCTTCAGTCCGCCAAGCTGGCCACTGCCGACCCATTTGATGTCGATCTCGCCATTGGTGCGCTGGCGCACCTCGTCGATGAAGCGGAGTTGCATGCGCGGGTTGATGTAGGCGGCGGTATTCACCGACGCGAAGCTGGCCGTGGTGTTCGCCCGTGCGCGCGACGCCAGGGCGGCAGCGGCCAAGGAACCACCCAAGGAACCACACAGAAACGACCTACGTTGCATCCCGCCCCTCCCGAGCCATTGTCCGACGTTGCCATTCGGTCGGCTTTCTTGGGGAGAGTTTGGCCTTTTTGGCGGGCTGTCACAAGGTCCCGGGCGGCGGGGGAACCTGGTGCGTGCGATCGGATCGAAGGCGGCGGGGCTCAACCAAATCTTCAGCCCTCGCCCGCTATTGTGGCGGCATGAACAACGCGTCCCTGCATGAACGGTTCGACCTGGTTATGGCGGGGCTGGCGGATCTGGCGGCGGTTCGCGTCAGTGGCCGCGTCGCCGACGTATCGGGGCTTGCGGTCGATGTCGTCGGCCTCTCCAACCACCTCTCGATCGGCGATCTCGTCGATCTTCGGTCGCGCTCGGGCGGTTTGATACCGGCGGAAATAGTGGGCTTCCGCGATGGCCGCGCGCAGGCAATGACCTACGGTGCCGCCGATGGGTTAGGCCCCGGCGCGACGGTACAGGCGCGGTTGCACGGGCCGGGCAACACGCTGGCGGTGGCGGATTCCTGGATCGGCCGGATCATCGATCCGCTCGGCCGCCCGTTGGACCGCCGTGGCGCATTGCCGCGGGGTCCGTGCGCCCTGCCCACCCGCTGCTCGCCGCCCG
>JBIOJL010000554.1:0-3204 GCA_044450885.1 Tepidisphaerales bacterium | reverse complement strand
GGGCGTGGACGACTGCAAGTTCCGCGCTTCCGTCACGCCGCCGGCCACGATGTATCTGGTCGGGCTCAAGCTCTGGGAGCGGCACAAGCGCATTCGCTGCAACATCCAGGGCATTGTCGCGGGGCAGTTGGCATTTGAGGTGGGAATTACCGGTACGGAGTTCTGACTGTGATATCGTGTCCATCACCGAGAGCATCCTGAGAGACATCCCGTTGGCCGTGGTGGACACGGAGACGACGGGCGCGTCGGCCGCCTTTTGCGACCGTGTCTGTGAGGTCGGCATCGTTCGCGTGGAGGGCGGGCGGGAGGTGGATCGTTACCAGGCGCTCATCAACCCCATGCGGCCGATCTCGCCGGGAGCGAGTGCGATCACGGGAATCACCAATGAAATGGTGGCCGATGCGCCGGAGTTTTCGTCGCTGCTGCCGCGGATTCTGCCGATGCTGCGCGGGGCGGTCTTGATGGGGCACAACGTCGCGTTTGACCTTTCCTTCCTGCACACGGAATTCCGCCGCTGCCGGCGGAAGCTGGCGGACGAACTACTGGTCCCGGCCGCACTGGATACCGTCCGGATTGCCCGCAGGCGATTTGGCAGGGGGGGCAACTCCCTGCCGATTCTGGCCAGGCGCCTGGGGATTGAACCCACGCTGTCGCACCGGGCGCTGGCCGACGCCCAGACGACGCTGGCGGTCTTCGGCGCCTTGATGGCCCCTGTGGGCGGGTTTGAGGTTTCCTGGGCCATCGCACTGGAGCAGCAGGGGGGCGCGGTCGATGTCCTGGCCGCCGAGCGAAGGCCCGCGATGCCGTTGGAACTTGAGGAAGCCCTGCTTGAGCAGGGGCAGGTGGAGATGGAGTACATCGCCGATGGCGGCGAAATCACCCGGCGGATTATCCGGCCGCTGCGCATTCGCCGGCGCGACGGGCAACTTTCTCTGGTGGCCTTCTGTCAATTGCGGGGCGGACAGCGTATATTCCGCGTCGATCGCATCGTGCGACTGAACCGGATCGACCCGGATACGCAACTGCCAGCCGAGCCGGCGTGACCATTCTTCGGGAGGGCCGTGCTCCTGCACGGCCGGGACCGCGATCGGCGATCGCGGCTACAGAAGACGGCCGCAGAGGACTGCGGCCCTCCCGGATACGCAACTGCCTCAATCGGAAGGTGAGGATTCATCGGGTCGTCATTAGTGCATTCGCGGGCTGAATTTGCGGGTCGGGTTCAACCCTTGACAGGTTCGTTTGTCTTTCTTTAATACCCCGGCTCGTGAGCAGCGAGCCCGTGACGAAGGTGTTTCCCTGGAAGGAGCTACCGCGTGATATCCGTCTCACAGTTAACCAAGGTCTACGGCCAGACGGTCGCCGTCGATCGGGTTAGTTTCGAGGTGCCCAAGGGAGAGATCGTGGGCTTCCTCGGCCCCAACGGCGCCGGCAAGTCAACCACCATCCGCATGCTGGCATGTTACCTGGCCCCCACCGGCGGCGGGGCCAGCGTCGCGGGCTTCGACATCTTCCACCAGTCCGACAAGGTCCGCGAGAACCTTGGCTACCTGCCGGAGAACACCCCGCTGTACGCCGAGATGCGAGTCGAGGAATACCTCGAGTTCCGCGGCCGCCTGCGCGGAATGGACCGCGAGTTGCGGCGCAAGCGGATTGACTATGTCGTTGATCGCTGCTGGCTCACCAGTGTCCGGAAACGGATGATCGGGCACTTGTCCAAGGGTTTCCGCCAGCGCGTCGGCTTGGCGGACGTGCTGCTGCACAGCCCGCCGGTGCTGATCCTCGACGAACCAACCGTCGGGCTGGATCCGGCACAGATCCGCGAGAGCCGCAAGCTCATCAAGGATCTGGCCGGCGACCACACGGTGATGCTCTCCACGCACATCCTTCCCGAGGTCGAGGCTGTCTGCAACCGCGTTATCGTCATCGCGGGCGGGCGCATCGTCGCCCAAGGCACGCTGGACGAGCTAAAGACCAGTCGCAAGAGCCAGGCCCGCGTGCTGGTCGAGTGCAAGGCACCATCGGGCGAATTGGATTCGACGCTGCAGCGGGTGTCGGGCGTGAAGGGTGTGGAGATACTGCCGGGCAGCGCGGCCGACGCGGGATATGCCGTGGCGGCGTTGAAAGCCAAGGATGGATACGACATTCGCGAAGAAGTGGCCCGGACGGTCATCGGCAAAGGCTGGCCGCTTCGCGAGGTGCGGCTGGAACACGCGACGCTCGAGGAGTTCTTCGTTCAGGTCACCGCCCGTCAGGCGATGGCCGCCGATTCGGAAGGAGGTGCCGCGTGATGAAGGCTCATATTATCGCTCGCCGCGAACTGGCGAGTTACTTCTATTCTCCGATCGCCTATGTGGTGATGACGCTGTTCCTGGTGGTCACCGGGATCCTGTTCAGCCGGGACTTCGAGCCCGGGCAGGCGGCCGGGATGCGGTCGCTTTTCGAGTGGATGCTCTTCCTGCTGGTGCCGGCGGTGCCGATTCTGTCGATGGGCCTGATGGCCCAGGAGTGGGCGACTGGAACGGTCGAGTCGCTCATGACCGCGCCCGTGGAAGAACTCGACGTCGTGCTCGGCAAGTTCCTCGGCTCATTCGGGTTCATGGTCGTGCTGCTCTGTCCCACGCTGCTCTACGTGGTCATTCTCCGCATCTACTCCCGGCCGTCGTTTGACTATGGCCCCATCGTCTCCGGATACATGGGCATCGTGCTGGCGGGCGCCATGTTCACGGCGGTCGGCCTGTTCTGTTCGTCGCTGACGCGGAGCCAGGTCGTCGCGGCGGTTGCCTCGGCGTCCATCCTGTTCGTCATCACCTTGGTGCCGATGCTGGCGACCCAGAAAGCCACGCTGCCCACGATGCTGCGTTCGATAGCCGATTTCCTGGTCTACCGTCGCTACACCGATTTTGCCCGCGGCGTGATCGATAGCGGGCACATCATCTTCTTCGTCGCGGCCACGGCCGTCTTCCTCTTCCTGAGCGTCAAGGCGCTCGAGTCCCGCCGCTGGAAATAACGCGGCCAGTTCATTTTGAAGACCGGAGCGATCCATGAGCAACACACCTGTCCACTACGAAACGCAGCACGAGCGCTGGCTGAAATACGGCGCCAATGTCGTGCTGGTGTCACTGCTGGTGATTGTCCTGTCGATGCTGGTGGTCGTGCTTGGACAGAAGTTCAACAAACGAATGGACACCACCGTGGCCGGCCTGG
>JBIOJL010000553.1:0-3208 GCA_044450885.1 Tepidisphaerales bacterium | reverse complement strand
GGCCCAGGTCGCCGGCGGTGCGCCAGGAGTGGCCGCCGACATCGCGGCCCCATTCCCAGACCTTGCCCATGCCGTACTGGCAGAGGTTCAGCACGATGTCGCGCTTCTGCTGCTTGAGGATGTCGCCCATCAACTTGTACGGCTTCTTGAGAGTTTCGAGGTCGTTCTTGCCCTTGACGACGTTGCCGTAGGAACACCAGTCGTATTTCAGGAAATCATAGCCCCAGTCGGCAAACTGCTTCGCATCCAGTTCCTCATGCTGATACGCGGCCGTGTGGCCCGCGCAAGTCGTCGGGCCAGGACCGGTGTAGATGCCGGCCAGCAGACCCTTGGAATGGATGTAATCGGTCAGGGCCTTCATGTCGGGGAAGCGCTTGTTGGTGAGGATGTTCCCCTTCTCATCGCGATCCGGGCCGCCGACCACCGGGTCGTTGCTCTTGGGCTTGCGGGCCCAGCAGTCGTCGATGTTCACGTACATGTACCCGTGGTTCATCATGCCCGAGGCGACCATGGCGTCGGCCGCCCCGCGGATGTGCTGGTCGGTGACGCGATTCTCCCAGACATACCAGGAGTTCCAGCCCATGTGCGGCGTCAGCGCCAGCGTGTCGCCGCTGACGATCTTGAGCGATTTGCGGTCTTCGCCCTGGGCATTCCTGGCGATCAGCGTGACAACATACGTGCCCTTGGGCGGGTTGGTGCCGCGGATGATCCCCGTGGCCGGATCGAGCTTGAGCCCATCGGGCAGGTTCTCGGCCGCGAAGTTCATCGGCCGCACGCCCGACGCGGGAATGGTGAACTGGAACGGGTTGCCCGGCCGGCAGCCCCAGGCCCGCGCACCGTTGATCCGCGGCGTGGGCGGATCCTTGGGTGTGAGAATGACCGCCTCCTCGACCGGCGCCGCGGCCGCGAGGGGAGCCGCGCCGGCGTAGACGAACTTGGCCTCAGCCCAGTCGGCGTGATCGAAGGCGACGCCATCGCCGGCATCGGATACGGCCAGCAGGAGTTTCTTCACGCCTGTGAGTTTCACGTCGACCGGCTTGGCCGCGTTCTTGTAGTGCATGACGCCGGAGTCGAAGAGCTTCTTGCCATCGCCGTAGATGCGGAACTCGAGAGAGGCCTTGTCGCTGCGGCAGTTGTCGTCCACGCCGACGAGCGCCGTGAACCGCTCGGCCTGGCCATCGAGATTGACCCAGAGAATGCTGTTGGCGTGCGTGCCCACCCCTTTCTCATAGGTCTGGCCGTTGATCGACAGTTTCGTCTTGGTGACGGACTGGTCCACCTTGGGCTTGTCCCAGCCGCAGGACATGCACGCGAGATCCAGCTTGGAGAGCGGCATCTCCTCCGCGAGAGCGGCGCCCGAGAGAACCAGAGAAATCACGGCGGCGAAGAGTCTTGCCTGGCGGGTCATCGGAAGCTCCTTGTTGTAAGGGAGTATTCCGGCGAAGAAGGAGCGTTGCGGGAAGCCCGTTTGGAAACCGAAGGAGATTAAACACGAAGCCTCGAAGACACGAAGCGGGGTATGGCATTCATAACCGAACTGCAAGAATCATCGCGTCTTCGTCTCGTTAAATCGGAGTCGTTATTTTCGCCGGCCGCAGCGGTCGAATCGGCCGAAAACCACTTCGTGTCTTCGTGTTAAATCTTCATTCCCGGCGTCGTCAGATCCACTGGTCGCGGAGCATCCTGAGCTGTTCCCAGTCGGCTTCGTTGAACCACTCGGGGCAGAGCTCCACCCGGCCCATCAGTTTCTCGAAGAACTCCTCGGCGTCGTTCTCGATGATCTCGCGGTCCTGGCCCATGCTCTGACGGACGGCGTAGAGGTCGTCCTCCTGGCTGGCGATGCGCAGTGCGTCCTGGCCGCAATGCTGGCGGACGAGGTCCGCCAACTGGCGGTAGAACATCCAGACTTCCTCGTCGGGAAACGGCGGGGGCTGGCAATGCCGTTTGATCGCATGATGGAAATACTTGAGCTTCTCGTCCCAGAGCAGGGTGGGATCGAGGGCCAGCGTGATGTACTGCCCGACCTTCGCCGACTCGTGGAGATGAATATCACCCATGCGGTCGGCCTGATGGGCCAGCTTGGCGTAGAAGCTCTCGGCTTGTCCTATCGGCGGCATCGATGGAAATGTGCGTTGCGTGGTAGACATGCCCGAGTTTCCCGTTAGACGAGGCCTGAGGGGCCAAAGGATGTGATTGGGCCCGGGCCTCGCACCGATACTACCCGAATTCTATGATCGGCCGGGGTGCCGCTGCAAGGGAAATGTTTGCAGGGGAATTACATCCCGGCCATGGTCTCGACCAGGCGATCCACCTGCGTTTCCGTGTTGTAGAAATGCGCCGAGACCCGCAGACGTCCCTCGCGAACGGCGATTTCGGTGTGGTGGTCCTTCCGCAATGCCCGGAACACCTGCTGATGGTCCTGCGTTGGCGACGTGATACTGACGATGCCGCTCCATGCGTCGCCGTCGCGCGGGCTGACGATGGCGTAGCCTTTGTCCCGTAGACCCGCCACCAGCCGGTCGGACAGCGCCTTGATCCGAACGCTGACTGCGTCGATGTCGGCCGACAGCAGCAACTCGACCGATGCCTTCAGGCCCAGCAGGCCGGGGACGTTGTGCGTGCCGCACTCATAGCGGCCGGCATCGGGCTTGAGCGTGAAATCGTAGTTGCCGTAGTCCTCGGCGTTGACCACGTTCATCCAGCCGATGGCCAGCGGCTCAAGCTGCGGGATCAGCTCCCGCCGGACGTAGAAGACCCCCGCGCCTTCCGGGCCAAGCAGCCACTTGTGGCCGTCGGCGGCCAGAAAGTCGATGTTCATCGCCGCCACGTCGACCGGCAGGATGCCCAGCGACTGGATCGCATCCACGCAGAAGAGCTTCCCCAGTTTGCGGCAGACCGCGCCGATGGTGGCCACGTCGTTGCGCTGGCCGGAGGCATACTCGACATGCGACAAAGCCACCAGCCGGGTCCGCGGGTGTTCGGCCGCTTCGAGAATGCGCGCGAGCGGCACGCGTCGCGTCCCATCGGGCTGCGTTTCCTCGGGTACCATCACCAGTTCCACGCCCAGACGCCGGCGCAGGTCGTACCACGGGTAGACGTTGGCCGGATACTCGACCTGCGTCAGCACGACACGATCCCCGGTGCTCCAGTGCAGGCCCTTGGCGACGGTGGCGATCCCTTCCGAAGTGTTCTTGACGAAGGCGATCTC
>JBIOJL010000552.1:0-3216 GCA_044450885.1 Tepidisphaerales bacterium | reverse complement strand
GGCTGGTGCGCACCTGACGCATCTGGCGCGGCTCGTTGACGTGCGGCACGAAGAAGCTGCCCATTTGGGCCAGTGAAACCGTGCCGGTGACCTGCCGGTCGACGGTGGTGACCGGCAGTACGCTGACGCCATGCCGATCCATCATTTCCAGGGCTTCCGCGCAGGTCGCGGCGTCCGTGACCGAGACGACGTCGCTGATCATCAGATCGTGCACCCGGGGGCTGACATCGCTGAGGTAGAACGGCAGGGGCTGGTTGAAACGCTGGAGGATCGTGTCGATACGGGCGTTGGAGTTGCCACAACGGGCAGCGAACATAGCCCGTTTCGCCGTGCTGGGCCTTGAAGGCGGCATAGGCGATCGCGGAGCAGATGGCATCGGCGTCGGGGTTCTTGTGCCCGACAATATAAATGGGACTGGCGGCCGCGGGGGCGGACTCGGTGCGGACAGGCGCGATGGCATCGGTCGACATGATAAAGGTGCCCACATTGCATCATGGGATGCCCCGGGGGAAGCGGGAAAAGAAAAAACCCGGCCGAAGCCGGGTTTGCCGCCAACGTGTGGAGGTGGGGGCGGTCAGGGACCCTCGACGGCCACGACGCCGGAGGGACTGCCGGTGCCGGCGCCGGTGGTGGCCCAGATCCGGGCCGACAGGTCGCGGTTGGTCGCATTATAGGGAATGGCCTGCAGGATGTTGTCGGTCTTCCGGCCGCTGCGGTTGGAGACAAACTTGTTCTTGGCGGTGTTGGGGTAGTATTGGATGTTGCCGCCCAGGTAGACGACGTAGCCGCCTGCGTCTTTGTAGACGCCGTTGACGGCATCCCATGTGCCGTCGGGCCGGAGTCCGCGGGTGAAGGCGATCGGCGTGGTGGGCGGGTCGCCCATCTTCACCCCGCCGACGAATTCGAAACTCAAGGAGCGCCCGGTGGTGAAGGTTGGATCCAGCACACCGCGGTTGCCCGGGCTGACGATGGCGTCCGGCACGGTGCCGTTGAAGAACGGGTCGTTCTTGGCAAAATAGAGCGAGGGATCGGTGATCATGCCGCTGCGGGCGAGGATGCCCGGCCAGAGATACACCTTCTCGGGGGCGGTGAGCACGGAGGCCGGGATGGCGTTCGGATCGGGCAGGCGGTCGTTGTTGTCGCCCGCGTAGATCATCGCGGCTTTGGCGATTTCGCGGAGATTGTTGGCGTCGACCGCCCGCTGGGCCTTTTCGCGGACACTGCCCACGGTGGGGATGACGATGGCGGCCAAAATGCCAATGATGGCAATGACGGTCAGCAATTCAATCAGCGTAAAGCCGTGACGGGAGCGGGGTAACTTCTTGCACATACGCCGACTGGGACCGGGCAAGCGTCTCGGAAAATATTCCGAACTCAACCCGAAATTTTCGACCGGACTGGACAAATCTTTTCGGGGTGCCGTAGGCTATCCCGTCATGAAGATCTACCTCGACGGGAACTATGTGGATGCGGCCGATGCCAAAGTCTCCGTGTTTGACCACGGCCTGCTTTACGGGGACGGGGTTTTTGAGGGGATCCGGTTGTATGGTGGCAACGTCTTCCGGCTCGAGGAGCACCTCGAGCGCCTGGAGTATTCGGCCAAGGCAATCATGCTGGATTTGCCGCTAACGCGGAAGGAACTCAGCGACGTGACTTGCGAGACCTGTCGCCAGAACGGCCTGACCGACGCCTATATCCGGCTGGTCGTGACGCGGGGGCCCGGCGATCTGGGGCTGGCGCCGTGGACCTGCCCGAAACCGACGGTCTTTGTCATCGCCAGCAAGATTTCGCTCTACCCGCAGGAACATTACGACAACGGCCTGGCCATCGTGACGGTGCCCACCCGGCGCATCAACCCGTCGGCCCTGCCTCCGACGATCAAGTCGTTGAATTACCTCAACAACATCCTGGGCAAGATTGAGGCGAAGCAGTTCGGGGCGTTGGAGGCCATCATGCTCAACGACCAAGGCTATATCGCAGAATGCACGGCTGACAACGTCTTCATCGTCCACAAGGGCGAGATATTCACCCCGGCGGCCTCCCAGGGGGCGCTCAAGGGCATCACCCGCTCGAGCATTTTCGATATCGGCACCGAACTGAATGTGCCGGTGCGTGAGCAGAACATGACCCGCTACGATGTCTGGTGCGCCGACGAGTGTTTTCTGACCGGTTCCGGGGCGGAAGTCGTGCCGGTGGTCAAGCTCGACGGCCGGGTCATAGGCGCGGGCAAACCCGGACCGATCACACAAAAGGTGCTGGCTTCCTTCCGTCGCCGCGTGCGCGTCGAGGGCACCAAGATCTGAAACGCGGCCTTCAGGCGGCTGGCGGGACGGGACAGGCTGGCGCGCACGTGCCGCGGCTGTGCGCAGTCTTGGCGCGGCATTTACTTGTGTCCCGGCACTTGCCAGACGCAGCGCGCATGGCATCGTACCTGCATAGAGCAGACTTACCCAATGGCCAATCCGCTGAAATGTGACCTATGTTCGAAGCCCGCCACGGTGCACCTCACGCAAATCGTGAACAACAAGGTGCACAAGGTGGACTTGTGCGAAGCCTGCGCCCAGGCCAAGGGCGTGACGGACCCCAGCGGCTTTTCGCTGGCCGACCTGTTGCTCAAGACCTCCCTGAACCCCGAACCGGCCGAAGTGGCGGCCCTGCGCTGCGAACATTGCGGCTGCACCCAGCAGGATTTCAAGAAGCACGGTCGTTTTGGCTGCCCGCATTGTTATGAGACCTTTGGCGCCTTGGTCGGGCCCATGCTCGAAGGCATGCACAAGGGCACGATTCACACCGGCAAAGTGCCGCAGAAAGCCCTGGCCCGGAAGAGCCTTTACGACCGCCTGACCAAACTTGAGGACGAACTCGACGCAGCCATCAAGGCCGAGCGGTACGAGGACGCCGCCCGTTGCCGCGATGAAATCAGCCAAGTCAAACAAACCTTTGGGCAAACGCCGGCGCGTTGATCCCATGAACATCTCGTCGCTGATCGAATCGCCCTCCGAGCTGACCGATGCGTCGAACAGCAAGACCGCGATCGTGCTGATGACGCGCATCCGGCTGGCCCGCAATCTGGCCGACCGGCCGTTTCCCGGTTGGGCCCGGCCGGCCCAGCGCGAGGAGGCCCTGCAAACCTGCCGGGCCGCCGTGGCCGCCACGGCGCCGATGAAGCGCAGCTTGAGCATCGGCGTGGCCGAGATGACCGAGTTGGAAAAACAG
>JBIOJL010000551.1:0-3229 GCA_044450885.1 Tepidisphaerales bacterium | reverse complement strand
GTGGGTCATGGGTGACCTGGAGAAGGTCGGCCTGCTCAAGATGGATTTCCTCGGCCTGCGCACCCTGACCCTGCTCGACAACGCCGTCAAGGTGATCGCGAAGACGCGCGGCATTAAGGTCGATCTGCAAGACCTGCCGGCCGATGACCCGGAAACCTATGCCCTGTTGCAAAAGGGCGACGCCAAGGGACTCTTCCAGCTCGAATCGGAGGGAATCCGGTCTCTATTGATCCAGATGCGGCCGGACAACATCCGCGACATCGTCGCCATTATGGCCCCTACCGACCCGGCCCGCTGCAGGGGGGCATGGTTGATTCCTACGTCAACTGCAAGCACGGGCGCGAGAAGCCCGTCTATCAGCACCCGGTGATGGAGGAAATCCTGGCCGAGACGCACGGCGTCATGGTCTACCAGGAACAGATCATGCGCATCCTCAACCGGCTGGGCGGGATCGAGCTCTCCAGCGCCTACGCCTGCATCAAGGCCATCAGCAAGAAGAAGCAGGAGACCATCGACAAGGAGTATGCCGCGTTCCAGAACGGGGGACAGGAACGAGGCCTGACGAAAGCCGTCATCGACGATATCTGGAACAAGATCGTCGTGTTTGCGGGTTATGGGTTCAACAAGTCGCACAGCGCCGCCTATGCGCAGCTCGGCTATCAGACTGCTTACCTGAAGGCCCACTTCACGCCGGAATTCATGGCCGCCCTGCTGTCCAGCGAGATCGAGGACGGCAACAAGCGCGACATCATGGTCGAGCACATTGCCGACACCCGCAAGCTGGGCGTCAAGGTGCTGCCGCCCGATGTCAACGCCAGCGGGCCCGAGTTCACCGTCGTCGGCAACGACATCCTCATCGGGCTGACGGCAATCAAGGGGCTGGGCCGCGGTGCCGCCGACGAGATCGTCCGCGCCAGGAAACAAGGCGGGCCGTTCAAGGACCTCTTCGACTTTTCCGAGCGTGTTGATGGGCGACTGGTGCCGAAGGCGGCGGTGGAGAAGCTGATCAAGGCGGGCGGGATGGATCGCCTGGGTCGGCGGGCGCAGCTGCTGCACGCCCTGCCGCGGGCCGTCCAGGCCGCCAGCGACCTGCAGCGCGATCGTCGCGCCGGCCAGATGAGCCTGTTCGGGGCGGCCGACGACGCCGGCCCCGCCGCCGCTACCGACGTCGCCCTGCCCGACATCCCCGAGTGGCCCGAGACGGAGAAGCTCAAGTACGAGAAGGAAGCCCTCGATTTCTACATTTCCAGCCACCCGCTGGCCCAGTACGAAGGGGTGCTGCGCCGCTTCTCCATGCGCACCATCGCCGACCTCCCGACGCTGCCGCCGGGCCAGGAGGTGGTGGTGGGCGGCATGCTGTCTCAGGTCCGGTTCCAGAACACGAAGAACGCCCGCAACGGCCAGAGCAAGTATGTCCGCTGCAACCTCGAGGACATGACCGGCTCCATGGAGTGCGTCATGTGGCCCGACGACCTGGCCCGGCAGAAGGAGGAGCCGGCCAACGAGCAGGTTTGTTTCGTCAAGGGCGCCATCGACCCCAGGAGCCAGAACGGCAAGCCGCTCCTGCTGCTGAATCGCTTCCTCAGCATCGAGCAGGCGCAGCGCGAGCTGACCAAGGTCATGCTGGTCACCGTGCGCATGAACGAGCACGGTCCCGAGCACATCGACGCCATCGCGCGGGCGCTGAAGCGAACGCCCGGCTCGTGTCCGGTGCTGCTCGACGTGCGCGACCCCGGCGGGCGCTGGGCCCGGCTGAAGCTGGCCGACGAATTCAGTATCAACCCACTCAACGTGGCGGTGGGGGAACTGGAAGAAGTGCTCGGCGCGGGGGCGGTGAAGTTTTCGGGGCCCGCGAATGGGCGCTGATGACCTCAGGAGGACCGACGCGAGCGGCGCGGACCCTTGCCGTTCGATCCCTTCCGTGTCGCCTGGGCGAACATCGCACTCACGTCCACACTGAACCCGGGCAACAAGTGCGACGTCGCGATGGATTCCTCGCCGAATTCGCCGTGGACGACGTAGCGCTTGCCGACCAGGCGCAGGACCGTGATGCGGCGTTTCTGCGGGTCTACGATCCAGTACTCGGGGATGCCGGCCCGGGCGTATTCGCGCCGTTTTTCCTTCAGATCACGCTTGCGGCTCTCGTCGTCGGGGCTCACCACCTCCATCACCAGGTCTGCTCGCTCCCAGTAGTCCCCGATGCGATTCTCGTGTTCCTTGAGCATAAAGACGACGTCGGGTTCGCGGAATTTGTTGCGCCACAAACGGACGGGGAGAGCGGCAAAAAGCGCGGTTCCCAGGTCGCGAGCGCTCGCGAAGTCAGACAGAAGTCGGTGAAGGTACGCGACTAGCAGCTGGTGCCAGGTTGTGGGCATGGGCAGGACCTCGATAACCCCGTCGGACAACTCCACCAGCCGATTGGTATCAAGCGCAAGGTACTCGTCTTCCGTCCACTGCCCTTGTGGAGGGAAAAGGTACGCGACATGCCACGCGGGTTCGGGTTCGTCCACAACGCGTAGGAGGGGTCGCCGAACTGTCTTCATCGCTGCCTCCTGTCGGTCTTGGCCACGGACACTCATTGTACATGAGCCCTCACTCATCCATCCCAAAAAACGCCGCCACCCCGATCACCAGAATCATCCCCATCGACCGCACCGCCTCTCGGGGGTTGACCTTGGACGACCCCGCCCGGCGATTCTCGAAGATGATGGGGGTCTCGCCGATCTTGCACTTCGCCTTGCGGCAGCGGTAAAGCACCTCCTGCTGGAACGAGTAGCCGCGCGACCGCACTTTCTCCAGATGCGCCTGGCGCAGCTTGCTGACGCGGTAACAGCGGTACGCGCCGCTGGTGTCGCGGGCCGGGATGCGCATCAGCAGCCGCACCGTGTAACCCACGGCCCGGCTCATCAGCCGGCGCGAGAGCGGCCAGTTCACCGTGCCGCCCCCCGGGATGTAGCGCGAGCCGATCATCACATCGTAACGCTGCATGCCCCCCACGATGGCCGGGAGATAACGCGGGTGATGGCTGAAATCGGCATCCATGTTGAGCAGGTAGTCGTAGTCCTCGTCCATGGCGTAACGCATGCCGGCCAGGATGGCCGTCCCCAGGCCGAGCTTGCCCGCGCGGTGCATGACCCGGATGTGCGGATCGTCCACGGCCAGGCGCTCGGCCAGGTCGCCGGTGCCGTCGGGGGAATTGTCGTCGATCACGAGGACATCGGCGGAGGGG
>JBIOJL010000550.1:0-3240 GCA_044450885.1 Tepidisphaerales bacterium | reverse complement strand
GTTTAATGACGTCATAATGGGCGCTTCGTCGCCGGCAGGCGGAGTGTAAGTCAGGGATGCTTTGGGGGTTATGGCGGCCTTGCTCGGCAATAGACGGTCTGTCGCCGGCCCGGAACCCAGGTCACGCTTCTTCAGGAACGTCGCCGCACCAGCGTCCGCAGAGTCGCGTCGAGAACCGCGTCGAGATGCTTGCCGACATCGTCGGCCAGGAATCGCAGGACGAAGTAGCCGTTCTCCTGGAGCAGTTGGTCCTTTCGCCGGTCGCGGCGGTAGGCGTCCGCATCGGCAAGATGCTGAGCGCCGTCGAGTTCGATGGCGAGGCGCGCATCGGCGCAGAGCAGGTCCACTTCCATCTTGCCCCGGCCGTCGAATGGAATCGGCAGATGCGCGTTCAGCCGGAATTGGCCGGCCGTCTGCGGCAGCGTTTCCAGCCGACGATAGAGAAATGCCTCGCTCGCGCTTCGCGCGCGATCGACGCCTTCTGCTTCGGCGGCCACGGTTCGCACGGCGTACACGAACAGGTTGGCCAGCGGTGAGTCCACACCATCGCGAACCAGGCGCTGGACGCTGGCGGCGTAGTCGCTGCGCCACTGCGGATCGACCGGCAGGGGCACATCGGCCGGCCAGCCGGGGACGGCGCTGGCCGGGAGCAGAATCGAGTAACCGACGGCCTCGTAGCCCCGACAGCGCCGATCGAACATCCGGGCGAGCATGGGGACGTTGAGGTCGGCGTAGTCGTAGACGCGGACCTCGCGTTTGCCTTCGTGCAGGCGGTGCAGCCGGCCGACGTACTGGGCGATGGTTCCGTGCCAGGAGACGGGGAGCGTCAGGAAGAGCGTGTCCAGTCGAGCGTCGTCGAAGCCTTCGCCGATGTATCGGCCGGTGGCCAGCAAGACCCGGGCTTCGTTTT
This sequence comes from Tepidisphaerales bacterium, assembly GCA_044450885.1. GTDB lineage: Bacteria > Planctomycetota > Phycisphaerae > Tepidisphaerales > Tepidisphaeraceae > JANYKD01. The sequence continues at coordinate 2,330 of JBIOJL010000550.1, read as the reverse complement.
GCGGGATGGCGGCCAGTTTCGCGGCGATCGCGTTGAGTTGCTTCTTCCCCATGCCGCCGCGCAGCACGATCAGATGCTGGATCTCCGGCGACAATCGGGCGGCCAGGGTGTCCAGATGCTCGTTGCGCTCGGTCAACACGACAGGCGAGCGGCCGTCGCGGGTGGCCTGAATGACCTCGCCGCAGATGAGGTCGTTGCGAGCGTCATCGGCAATCAACTCGCCGTAGAGGCTCTGGAACTGCAGGCGGACATCGGGGTCGGGCACCTTCAATGGGCGGAAGTTGGTCGGACGGACGAGCACGACGTGCTCGAATGGCCGGGCGGCCGCCTGGGCTTTGGCATCAACGCGATGGCGCACGGGTCCGCACTGCATGAAGATGATGGGGTGGTGGCCGTCCTTGCGGGTCACGGTGGCCGAAAGGCCGGTGACGAACTTAGCCTTGGACCGCCGGGCCACTTGCTCGAAACTGTGGGCGGACAAATGGTGACACTCATCCACGATGAGTTGCCCGTACTGGCCGACCTGGTCATCCACGACGCCTTTGCGGACCAGGCTCTGGATCAGCGCCACGTCCAGCACGCCGGTCGGCTTCTTCCGGCCGCCTCCGATCCGGCCGATCTCCTTTGCCGGCACACCGAGGAACGAGGACAGCCGCTCGATCCACTGCTCCAGCAGTTGCCGGCGATGGACCAGCACAAGTGTGTTCACGCCGCGTTGGGCGATGAGCCACGCGGCAATCACGGTTTTGCCGAATGCGGTTGTGGCCGCCAGCACGCCCGTGTCGTGGGCGAGCATGGCCTTGGCGGCCGGAATCTGGTCCGGCCGCAACTCGCCTTGAAACGTCACCGGCAAGGCTCTGCCGGCGTATCGCTCGTCCCGGATCACGGGCTTGATCTTGAGGTCCTTCAGCAGCGACATCAACTCGTCGAGACAGCCGCGCGGCAAGCCGACATGATGCGCATGATCCTCCGCGCAGCCGATGATGCGCGGCTTGTCATAGGTCGGCAGACGCATGGCTTGCGCCTTGTAGAACTCCGGGTTCTGAAACGCCGCCAGGCGCACCAGCCGGTTGCGAAAGCCCGGCGGCAGGCCTTCCTTGGCGATGTAGATGTCGTTGCCCAGAACCAGTTCCAGCGTTTCCGGCAGCGGCCCGGCGATCGGAGGTTCTCTCCGACGCCGCGAAGGCGGCGCGGCCCACGGTGCGGACTCATCCTCCTCTGTCAGCGCCAGGCTCACGCCGACAACCCGGCCCTTCGCCTCCGCATCGCGGACAATCTCCTCGGCCTGTCGGGAGCCAATCTTGCGGGTGGTCGAAAGGAATGCCCACTGGTCTGGATATGGCACAAACCGCTCGTCGAGAAACGCGCTGTTGCCGCGTTCCCGCGGCCGCTTTTGCAGCGGCAGTGCGATCAGGTTGCCAAAGCCGCCCTGCGGTAGCGTGTCCTGATTGGGAAAGAACCGGTCATACGAATCCAGTCCGATGTCCGGCCGGCGCTCCATGGTCTCGGTGAGGATGTGAGCCCCCAGCCTGCGTGCCAGACCGGCCGGAATGGCCTGCTCGAAGAACAGCCAGACGTGTCCGCCGTTGCCCGAACGCGATCGCTCCAGGGCAGCCGGCAGGTTCAGCTTGTGGCACGTCTCCAGGAAGGCCGCGGCATCCTCCTGCCATTGCGCCTTGTCGAAATCCGCCGCCAGAAAGAAGCAGGTTTCATCCAGGAGCATCGGATAAACGCCAATCGTGAAATCCCGTCCCTGTTCATCCTGCCCGGATAGATGCCGGCGGATCACTTCATCGGTCACCGGGAGAAAACGGCGATGGGGACAATCGAGGCACTTGATCTTGGGTTTCTCGCAAACCCCGCGGAGCCATTCATTGGCGCACGCCGGCTGGTAGCCCGATCTGCCCGTCTTGCGGCTCTCGAATCGCCGCGGATAGACATCTTCGCGGCCGCGAAAGCGGGAGCGGAACAAGGCGATCTTCGCCTCAGGTGGGGAGTGGTGATTGACCGGGTCGTGGGGCATCAAGGGTTCCTTCAGCCCTATCGTACCATCCCCCGCGTGTGCCTGCGTCGAATCCGTAGTCCTTGGTTATTCGCGCGATCAGGAATGGGCGCACGCAAAGGCGCCAAGGCGCAAAGAATTCAGTCTTCTTTGCGGCTTGGCGCCTTTGCGTGAGAACTGTTCTCCTGGGCGGCCCTGGGCGGCCCTTGCCCGCTGCGATAACGCATGAGGCGGCAAGAGGGCGGCGGCGTTCTCATTCTGAATCTGGGTATGATCCAGCATCTTGATGTACGCCGCGTTGCGAAACTGGGCGTGGTTCAAACGGCGT
>JBIOJL010000549.1:0-3245 GCA_044450885.1 Tepidisphaerales bacterium | reverse complement strand
GCCATCACGTCGCTATGGTCGCCGAAGATCGAAAGCGCGTGCGTCGCGATAGTGCGGGCCGCGACGTGGATGACGCACGCGGTCAGCTCGCCCGCGATCTTGTACATGTTGGGGATCATCAGCAGCAGCCCCTGCGACGCCGTAAACGTCGTACAGAGGGCGCCAGCCTGAAGGGCTCCGTGAACGGCCCCGGCCGCGCCGCCTTCGCTCTGCATCTCGACCACCTTGGGGATGGTGCCCCAGATGTTCTTCTTCCCCTTGGCCGACCACTCGTCGGAGAACTCGCCCATGGGCGAGGAAGGGGTGATGGGATAGATGGCGATGACTTCGGAGACGCGATGGGCTACCGACGCGGCAGCTTCGTTACCATCAAGGGTGAGCATCTTACGTTTGGACATGAGTTCTTTCCTGTTCCGGCCGCTGGGGCCCACGGATTCTTCGCCCGCGGCACAAGGCGAACATAATAGGATGCCTTTGTCCGATTACAAGACGAAAAGAGAGAAAAAGCATGCGGCATGGGAGCGGCCTGGAGAGCCGGGGCGAAGTTGAGACTGAGTCTCATGATTCCTCGCCTTTACCTCTCGCCCGGCTTTTCGGTTACAATCCCGGCCCAGCGCCGGGCGATTAACTCAGCGGCTAGAGTACGTCGTTTACACCGACGGAGTCGGGGGTTCAAATCCCTCATCGCCCACTAAGGAGTCACCTATGCTCATGCAACATGCGAAACCGGCCTTGATCCTTGCTTCCCGCCTGGGCAGACGCTCGCTGGCCCTGGTCGCCGGGGCGATGCTCCTGCTGGCCGTTCACGGGTCAGGGGAGGCACAAGTTCCCTTGGCGGAGCGATTGAAAGGGACCGGATACAAGATCGCCTACGAGTGCTATGTCGACGGCAACTGGGAAATCTTCGTCTCCAATGCCGACGGCACCGATGCGGTGAACCTGACGCGCACGCCGACGGAGAACGAGCACTACCCGCAGATTTCGCCCGATGCGACCAGGATCTGCTTCTCGGTGGACCAGGGCGAGGGGCGCGACGCGGTGCGCAGTCTCTGGGTGATGGACATCGACGGCAAGAACCGGAAGAAGCTCGTCGACAGCGCCCGCGAGCCCTTCTGGAGCCCGGACGGTAAGCTGATCGGCTTCCTGCCGCAGGAATTTCCCAAGTTCAACGTCGTCGACTACTCCACCAAAGGGATGAGCTTTTACAATCTGGAAACAGGCAAGGTCGAGCAGCACCCCAACAGCGACAAACTGCATCATTTGTACAACCCCAGTTTCGCCCCCAATGGCAAGTGGATCGCCGCGACGGTGCATGCGGGCATGGGCGTCGGCCACGCGATACTGCTCATCGAGGCGCACGGCGATCGCATCATCAACCTGAAGATCCCCGGCTGCCGCCCGTGCATCGCGCCCGATGGCAAGCAGATCGCCTGGGGAGCCGGCGACTACGAGTTGGCGATGGCGCCGATCAGCCTGGATGCAGAAACCCCCGCGGTCGGCGAATGGCGGCTGCGCATCACGCAGAAAGAGTCGACCAAGCTGAAGATCTACCACATCGACTGGTCTCCCGACAGCCGGTTCATCAGTTTCAGCAGCGGGCCGGACGGTGAGGGCGATCTGAGCAAGCCGGGAACGTTCCATGCGGCCTGCGAGATCGTCGGCGTCTATGCGAAAGACTGGAACATCTACGCCGTTTCGGCCGAGGGCAAGGGGACCATTGATCTGAGCAAAGCCGGCCCGGCGGACCTGGTGCAGATCACAAATAACGGCGCCAGCAACAAGGAGCCGGCCTGGTTCGCGCCCAAGCCGGCGAAATAGGAGCAGGATGTGAACTCACCGTCACGCACATCTTGCGGCCAACGCCGCCCGAGTAGGGCCAGCGTCCCCGCTGGCCTTCCTGAAACCCCAGCCGTCCGGTACTCGTGGCCAGCGAGGACGCTGGCCCTACTGCTGCTGGGCGTTGGCTGCCTGCTGATCGGCTGCGACAAGGGCGCGCCCAGATCGCAAGCCACGGCGACGATTGATGTCGTGACCAAATCCGGTGTCGAGATGGTCTATCTGGCCGGCGGCGAGTTCACCATGGGCAGCGACCAGGGCAATCCGGACGAAGCACCAGCCCACAAGGTCCGCCTCAGCGCGTTCCTCATCGACCGTTGCGAAGTGACGCAGGAAATGTTCGCCAAGGCGCAACTGCCGAATCCTTCGCGCTGGTCGGACCCCCGGAAGCCCGTCGAGCGCATCCGCTGGCGCGACGCCAAGATGTACTGCAACGAGCGGTCGCTCCTGGAAGGACTCAAGCCGTGCTACAACGAGAAGACGCCCGACCTGGACTGCGATTACTCGGCCAATGGCTACCGCCTGCCGACCGAAGCCGAATGGGAATACGCCGCCCGCGCCGGGACTGAAACGCCGTATGACTTCGGGCCGCCGGACAAACTCCGCCAGCATGCCTGGTTCGCGGACAATGCGGATCAGCAGACGCACGCCGTCGGCCAGAAGACGCCGAACCGCTGGGGACTGCAGGACATGGATGGCAACGTGTCCGAGTGGTGCGAGGATGTCTACGATGCGGCATACTACAAGATCAGCCCGGCGGCCGATCCGCAGGGCCCGCCCAACACCGGGAAGGATGTGAAACGCGTGATGCGTGGCGGCAACTGGAAATCCAGTGCCGACATGTGCCGCGTGACGGTCCGCCAGGCCCAGCGCACCGGCAACACCGACGCGTGCTTCTACACCGACTATTGCGGGTTCCGCTGCGTCAGACGGGCGACGCCCGAAGAACTCGCTCAACTGCCCCGCCGTGCCAAATAGGATTCTCCGGCCACCATGCTTTTCCACACCTGGCCATTCCTGATCTTCATGCTGGTGGTTCTGCCGCTCTTCTTCGTATTGCGGCGATGGCCGCTCGGACCCGGCCGTTCCGCGCCGCGACTGTGGCTTCCTTTGCTGATGGCGGCGTCGTATTTCTTCTACGGCTGGTGGAATCCGTGGTATCTCCTGCTTGTCGCATATTCAACGGCGCTGGATTACCTGCTGGTGACGCTGATGGACCACTGTCCGCGCGCCGGGGCCGAGGGAGGGCGAGACCACTCGCTGGCTGGAACAGGTGGCACGGGCTTCCAGCCCGTGGTGTCGGTACTCCGACACATCCTCGCTGCCCGGAAGCACGGGCAGGCATCCGCTGAACGACACAAGCCAGGCATCTTGGCGCGGGCATTGCGGCTGCAGTTCGACGATCCGAT
>JBIOJL010000548.1:0-3262 GCA_044450885.1 Tepidisphaerales bacterium | reverse complement strand
TCAAAAGGTCATGGGGTTGAGCAACAAGAGAATCAAGATCGCGGGCAAGTAGGCAAAAGACGTCAGGAGCAGACGGCGAGCCCGTAAATCACTGACCTCAAGCCAGAACCGGACTGCGTCGCCCAGATAGACGAGACCCAGGAAGAGGGCCCCGGCGAAATAGACCGGCCCGGCCAGCCCGATCGCCGCGGGCAAGAGACCCACCGGGATCAAGGCCAGTGCATACGACACAGCCTGACGGCTCGTCCTTGTGCCCTGCGCATCCCCCCCGGTCAGCATCCGGAAGCCGGCACGCTGGTAATCGTCGCGATAGATCCAGGCGATCGCCAGGAAGTGCGGGAACTGCCAGAGAAAAACGATGAGAAACAGGCTCCATGCCTCGAGGCCCAGCCGGCCGGTCGCGGCCCCCCAGCCGATCAAGGGAGGCAAGGCGCCGGGGACCGCGCCGACCACGGTATTGAGCGTCGTCCACGGTTTCATCGGGGTGTAAACGAAGACATACAGCACGAACGTCACGAAGGCGACCGCGGCGGCCATCAGGTTCGCCCCCAGCAGCAGCACCGCCGTCCCCAGGAAAACGAGTAAACCGCCAAAGATCGCCACTTCCGACGGAGTGAGGCGCCCGGCCGGCAACGCGCGGTTGGCCGTCCGCCGCATCTGTGCATCGCGCGCACGCTCAAGCCACTGGTTGAGCGCACCGGCGCCCCCGGCAACCAGCGAGGTGCCCAGCAGCGTTGCCGCCAGGGTCGCGAACGTCCCGCGCAGGGCGCTGCCGCGCACGCCCAGCGTGAAGCCGACGGCCACGGTCACCAGAACCAGCAGGACGAGGCGCGGCTTGGTCAGCGACAGGTATGCGGCCACCCGGCTGCCGGCGGCGGCCAGCACGGCGTCCGGCGCGGAGCCGGCGAGAAGGGGTCGATCGATCGATGCCATCGTTTTCAAGCCACGGCCTCCCAATCGAATGCAACCGGCGTTTTTCGCGGGGCTGATCCCTCTTCGCCCTCTGATGCACGGCCGGACCTCGAAGGCGAAAGCTGTCGAAAGACCCGCAAGCTCACCACGACCGTCGCCGCCAAGAGCAGCGCTCCCGTCGTCTGGTGAGCGGTCCGAACCACGGCCTGATAAAACGACACCGGTCTGGGCGTACCGTCAAACGGTAGCAGGTAGATGAGTGACACGATACCCAGAACGACCTGAAGAGTCGACGCAATGCCCAGGGCCCTTGCCGCAGGAACGAGTGGTGCCAACCGCGCCCGCCGCCGCTCGACCCGCACGGCAAAGAACAGGGCATGGGCCCACACGGCCAGGGCAAAGACGGCGTGGACCGCCAGTGCCGCCCCCGTTCCATAATGACGCAGCCAGCTCCCCAGCAGGATCTGGACCGACACCAACCCAAGGACGACGACGATCCGGCGTCTGAGATGGTCTAGGTCGATCTGGGGCGCGGTGCCGTCTTGCCAGACCCGGCCGGTCAAGACGCATAACGCCACCATCAGTCCAAAGAAAGCCTGTCCCAAGCAGCCGTGAACGGCCGCCAGCAACGTCGAGACCTCCGTTACCCGAGTCCCACCCAGCACTCCCTGGATGACGACGGCGACCACGGCCAGAAGGCCCAAACCCTTCATCCACCACCGGCGCTCGAAAACCAGGAACCAGGCCGCCAGGAGCACCGTGAAGAGACCGACGGCCGCGCCATAGAGCCGGTGGGCGTGTTCGATCCGAACGCCGAACGGGGCGTTCCAGAAGTCGTACAGGAACATGTTGTCCCCGAACGTCGTCGGCCAGTCGGGCACGGCCAGCCCGACGCGGTAGGTCGTCACCGAGCCCCCGACATAGAGGAGCGGCAAGGTGAACACGGCCGCGGCAAAGGCGACCCAGTGCGGACCGCGCCGATAGGCCGGGCCTGGCGAGTTCGGAAGGTTGCGAGAGGCGCCCTTGCTCATCTTTCCTTCTTGTCTATCAGCCGCGGGTCGCTGGTGGCCGCCGGGAACCGATTCAGCTTTGCTCGAGAGCCGCCCCACGGCTCAAGCCATGACCGGGTCGAGCGGAGGGGCCGAGGCCGGCCGGGGCTGGGTCTGAGGCAGATAATCTAGATCGAGCCCCGGCACGCTGTATTCGTAGGGACCATGGTAGACGGTCGGAATCCGCTCGAAGTTGTAGTGCGCAGGTGGCGATGACGTCGACCAATCCAGCGTGTTGGAGTGCCACGGATTGGCCGGAGCCTTGGGCCCGGCCACCAGGCTGGCGATGAAGTTGTAAGCGAAAATCAGTTGAGTAAGACCGAGCAGGAACGCGTTATACGTCATGAACTGATTCATTCCCGTGATGCCGGCCCCCCGAAGGTATTCATAAGTGTTTGGATCGGCGATCCGGCGGGGATGACCGTGCATGCCCACGATGTGCATCAGGAAAAAGGTGCCGTTGAAGAAGATGAACGTGAGGAAGAAATGGATCAGCCCCAGCCGTTCGTTCATCATCCGGCCGAACATCTTGGGGAACCAGAAATAAATCGCCGCGAAGATCGCGAACGTGCTGCCGCCGAAGAGCACGTAGTGAATGTGGCCTACGATAAAATACGTGTCGTGAATATGGATATCAACTGGCGTCGCCGCCATGAAGATCCCCGACAGACCGCCGATGATGAACATCGCCACGAAGGCCATGGCGTTGAGCATGGCCGAGGTGTACTGGATGCGACCGCCCCAGAGCGTACCCAGCCAGTTGAAGACCTTGATCGCCGACGGCAGCGCGATCATCATCGTCGAGAGCATGAAGGTGGCGCCCAAGGCCGGGTTCATGCCCGACTGGAACATGTGGTGGCCCCAGACGATGAACCCCAGCCCGGCGATCCCGGCAATGGCGAAGACCATCGGCTTGTAACCGAAGAGGGGCTTGCGCGAAAACGTCGCGATGATGTCCGAGACCATTCCCATCCCCGGCAGGATCATGACGTAGACCGCCGGGTGTGAATAAAACCAGAAAACGTGCTGAAAGAGCAGTGGCCCCCCGCCGCCGACGACCGGGGCCGCATTGCCCACCGTCCAGCCCATGGGGCTGAAGAAATTCGTCCCGGCGACCCGGTCCAGGAGCTGCATGATCAGGGCCGAGGTCAAGACCGGCAGCGCGAAAGCTTGGAGCAGCGCCGTGATGAACATCCCCCAGATAGCCATCGGCATGCGGAACATCTTCATGCCGGGCGCGCGGAGCATCACGATGGTCGTGATGTAGTTGATCGATCCCAGGAGCGACGAGATCCCGGCAC
>JBIOJL010000547.1:0-3279 GCA_044450885.1 Tepidisphaerales bacterium | reverse complement strand
TCCATTTCACCACCAAGGACCCGAACGTCATTCGATGAGTCGACGCCCAGAGCCCAGGCGTCATCATAGCTCTTCCCGCCAACAGCGTGGACCCAGAGCAGATTGCCCGCGGGATCGACCTTGGCCACGACGACATTCGCGGCAAGGCCCGTCGTCGGCATCTGGGGACCGCGCGACCAGACCGCCGCTGTGCCTCCGTATTCCATCGTCAGGTAGGTGTTCCCGCCGCCATCCACCGCCATCGCCCCCGCCGACTGGCTGCTGTCACCCGCCGTACCCTGCCAGCGCAGGTTCATGCTGCTGTCATAGCGGCCGACGAACATCCCGCCGGAACCATTGGTTCCGGCCGCGGAAACCTTCTCTTCCGAGCCGAACCCTTTGTCGTCCTCAAAGGCGCCCGCAACCCAGATATCGCCATCCGTCCCCACCGCCAGTTTCTGCACGCTCTCATATCCCGTGCCGCCAATACGTTTCGCCCAGGCGGCCTTTCCCCCGGAGCCGATCTGGGCAACCCAGCCATTTTCGTGGCCGCTGCTTCGCAGCGCCGGAACCTGGCCGCCGAACGCCATTGTCCCCTCGAAGTCTCCGCCCACCAGAAGACCGCCCGCCGGCGTGAAAGCCAGCGAGTTGGCCGAGTCGTCGCCCCGCCCGCCGAAGCGCTGCGCCGAAATGGTCTTGCCGTCCGCCGAAAGCCCGAGCACGAACGCGTCGCGCCCGCCGGCGCTGGTGAGCCGTACCGAGCCTGCGCCGCGCCCCAGTTGGGCAACGCCCGAGAAACTTCCGCTCACGAAGACATTGCCGCTGCTGCCGATCGCAATGCCGCTGGCGCGATCCGACTGCTTGCCGCCAAACTGCCTCACCCAGCCGACCAGCCCGGCCGGGCTCAATTTCAGCACGAAGACGTCGTTGCCGCCCGAACTTGTGAGCGAGGTACTCGCGGACTTCGGATCGAACCTGACCTGGCTTGCGAACTGGCCGGTCACGTAGATATTGCCCGTTGCGTCCACGGCGAGCGCGCCGCCCGCTCCGGAAGTCGTGCCCAGATCGACCTGGTATTCCCACAGCCGTTTGCCGCCGGAAGAGAACTTGATGACGTGCAGGACCGAATTGCCCCACTCGTCGATCACCCCCGACGCCCCGGCCTGCACCTGTTGCGTGATGGCACTGACAAAGGTGTTGCCGCCGCCATCGACCGCCATGTCGCCCGGGAAAGAGACGGTGGACAGGAGCCTTCGCGGCTCCATCGGTTCCACGCGGCCAAGATCGACTCTCCCTGAGGCGACGCGCATACCATCATGATAGCCGCGATTTCGCGGTTGTCGCCGACTGAAGACTTTGCACAAGTAGAGCCGGTGCCCTCACCGGCATCCTCGAACGGCGTCTCCACGCCCGGCCGACGAGGGCGTCCACTCCACTTCATTCAACACAAGACGCCAATGTCCGCTAACATCAGCAGGAATTCGCCCGATCTCTTGCCCACGGAGTCGCTTATGCCTAATCGTTGCTACGTTCTGGGAATCATCGTTGCCCTCATGCTGGCCGTCGGGGCCCGTGCCGCGGACGAACCAAAGACCGGCGCCATCTTCAACGGCAAGGACCTCGCCGGTCTCAAGGCCTGCGTCAAGGACCAGAAGAACAACTGGAAGGTCGTGTCATCCGTGAAACTCGATCCGGCCGCCGACACCAAGCTCATCGGCGACGGCGCCGGCGGCCAACCCGACTCCATTCTGCTCAATACCGCCAATGGCACCGACCTCGCCACCGAGAAGCGCTACGGCGACTGCGAAGTCCACGCCGAATTCATGCTCGCCAAAAAGTCGGACTCGGGCCTGTTTCTCCACGGCCTCTATCAGCTTCAAATCAACGACAGTTTCGGCCTGCCCGACAACAAGATGAGCGAGGGTGAATGCGGCGGTATCATGTGGACCTCCAAACCCAAGACCAACGCCTGCCTCGCCCCCGGCCAGTGGCAGACCGTTGACATCGTCTTTCGCGCCCCGCGTTTCGACGACAAAGGCAAGAAGACCGCCAAGGCGAAGTTCGTCAAGGTCACGCTCAACGGCAAGGTCATCCAGGAAAACATCGATGTCGACGAACCCACCGGCGGCGGCCTCGAAGAACCCGAATCCCCCACCGGCCCGCTGGTCATCCAGGGCATCGAGGGCACGGTCGCCTATCGGAACCTGCGGCTGACCACCAGGCCATGACCACGCTGAGAATCGGCGGCGCTTTGGGGAGGAGGTCGAGATGGGCATCGAGCGGATCAGCCAGTCGTTCGACTTTCTGATTGCCCTCCGACATGTGGTACATCCTGCAAGAAGTGGGGCACTGACTACTCGTGCGCGGCTCAAGTCATGTGGCGGTCCAAGACACGGGCGAGAGTACTTGCCCATGCCACCCAAACATGTTCCACCGCCGCGAGCAGCGATGGACTACTGCTGCAAACCGCAAGGTAATTTGCGGCGATGTCGCCAATGGCGGGCGCGGCCAACCAGCCCAATCGCCACCAACAGCAAGGTCGCGGACGAGGGCTCGGGAACCGTGGTGAACTGCCCGGACGTCCGGTTGTCGAAGCCAACGTGCGTATCGTAAAGCGCGCCCGAACTCGGGAAGTAAAGCGAGTCGTCGTAGATCAGCGCGAATGAGTACGCGTGGTTTGGCAAGAAGGCGCCGGCCGGGATGTCAAGGGTTGTGGTGCTCGAAGGCAGGTCGGTCCTGTAGAACACCGGCGCCTGCGTCGCCAAATCATAAGTGACGAAATCCAGGTATCCGATGCTGGCTTTCGGATCGAGAACAAAACTACTGAACTGGAGCGTGAATATCTGACCTGGATCGAGGGATTGGAGGTCACTGAAAGTAGTCCCCGCCAGCATCGGCAGCGACGGGCTGTAGGCGTCGGCGGGGTAGTCGACCGTGGCCGTCGCCGGTCCTGCAGCTCCCGTCGCGTTGAATACGTAAGTGCCGCCGGGAAACGCAGCATCCATCGCAGCCTTGGTCGCGTATGTCGGCGAATAGTAGTTGAACGCTTGCGAACCCGGGAACGACGGGGGTGGCAGCGTCAGCGGAGAACCGGGGCCGGGATAAGTCGCCGATACCGCGGAAAAGTCACCGACATGCGACTCGCTCAATCCCATGTTAAAACCCGCCCCGGCAGCCGCGACGGCACTGTCGCTCGTTTGCGTGTAGTACAAATCACGAAAACTGGTGATCGAAAAGACCTGGGCGTGACAGGTCTGAGAGAGGAAAGACGCCCCGAGCAGCCAGGCAAGGACGATGTTT
>JBIOJL010000546.1:0-3287 GCA_044450885.1 Tepidisphaerales bacterium | reverse complement strand
GCGCTGTACACGGCGAAGCTGGCCTTTTCCGGTGAGTGCGACGGGCGGAAAGTCAGCGACGAGCGGTCCGAGCGATTCGGGTTTCGGTTGCTGGAGCGGGATGGGCTGCGGATCCGGGTCAATGGCCGGGCGGTGTTCTTGCGGGGCACGGTGGACTGCGCCGTCTATCCGCGCACCGCACATCCGCCGGTGACGCTGGACGAGTGGCGGGGGGTGTTCAACACGATCAAGTCGTACGGGATGAACCACGTTCGCTACCACACCTGGTGCCCGCCCGAAGCGGCGTTCGCGGCCGCGGATGAGCTGGGCATGTACCTGCATGTCGAGTCGCCGTACTGGTACGATAACTGGATGGACAACGTGCCGCCGGACAAGCATCCGGCGTTCGGGTCGGACGCGGCGCAGGTGCGGTTCCTGACGGATGAGATCCGGCGGATCCAGGACAACTACGGCAACCATCCTTCGTTCGTGATGCTGGTGCTGGGCAATGAACTGGGCTCGCACTGCGACTATGAGTTGCTGGCCAAGACGATCGCCGATGCCCGTGTCCACGATCCGCGGCATCTGTATGCGGTGGCCACCGCGAGACAGCTTCTGCAGACGGACGACTTCTTCGTGACCCACGCGGCCGGGGGAAATGCCGCCCGCGGCGCCGGGCCGGGGCACACCAACTGGGATTTCGCCAAGGCCGCCCAGTCGATCGAGAAGCCGCTCATTGCCCACGAAACCGGGCAGTACTGCATCTTTCCGGATTTCGCCGAGATCGCCAAATACACCGGCCCGCTCAAGCCGTATGACCTCACGATGTTCAAGTCGCGCCTGGAGTCGGCCGGCCTCGCGGAGATGAACCGGGCGTTCACCCAGGCATCGGGGCGGTGGACGTTCCTGCAATATCGCGAGGAGATCGAGGCGTTCCTGCGCACGGGCGACTACGCCGGCTTCCAACTCCTCTCGCTGAACGATTTCACCGGCCAGGGCAACGCGCTGGTCGGAATTCTCGATCCGTTCTGGGAAACCAAGGGCATCTGCAAGCCTGAGGAATTCCGCCGGTTCTGCTCGCCGACGGTCTCGCTGTTGCGGTTTGGTTCGCGGGTGTGGACGGGCGACCAGGAGTTTGTCGGCACGGCCGAGGTGGCCCATTTCGGGCCGGCCGCATTGAAACAGGCGACGGTGCGGTGGACCGCCAAGCTCGCCAGCGGCGGCCAGATTGCCGGGGGCGAATTCAGGCGTGTGGATATCCCGGTGGCGAAGAATACGCCGATTGGCGAGATACGCTTCACTCTGGGGAATCTTGGACCGCCGGCTCGCATCAACATCGAACTGCGGATTGACGGCACTGATATCGTCAACGACTGGAACATCTGGTGCTATTCCCCCCGAGTTAGAACGAATTCCGGCATGGTGATTATTTCCGACGGGCTTGACGAGTCGGCCCGCAGCGCTTTGGCCGCTGGCAAAGCCGTGCTGCTCATCGCCGATCAGGCCAAGGGCACGCGTGCCGCCAAGCCGCAATTCCATTCGGTCTATTGGTCCGCCTCGATGTTCCCGACCAAGTCGGCTACGCTCGGTCTGCTGGCCGACCCTTCGCACCCGGCCCTGTCCCGCTTTCCCACCGAGGCCCACTGCGACTACCAGTGGCAACAGGTGTGCGCCGGCGCAACGATGTTCAATCTCGATGGCCTGCCGAAGGACCTCAAGCCGATCGTGCAACCCATCCCCGATTTCCATTTCATCCAGCGGCTGGGCACGGTCTTCGAGGCTCGCCTCGGCAAAGGGCGACTGATGGTCTGCGGCTACAACCTGCGTGACCTCGACGGCAAGCCCGCGCGGCGCCAGTTGCTCGAGAGCCTGCTGACGTACATGAATTCGCCGGCGTTTGACCCGAAGGCTGTAATCACCGAAGCGCAACTCCAGGAAATCATGGGCTCGGCCGAGATTCGTCAGCGTTGAGCCGTATGGTCAGCCGCATACCGGGAGGAATCCGCTTCACACGCGTCGCCGGTTGCGAGTATAATCTTCCCATGCGAAACGAATTCACGGCCATCATCGAACAGGACGAGGGCTGGTTCATCGCGTATTCGCCGGAATTGCCCGGCGCTAATGGCCAGGGCCGAACGAAGGACGAGGCGATGCAGAGTCTCGGCCAGGCCATCGAGCTGATCCTTCTTGATCGGCGAGAGGACGGCCTGCGCGGCGTTCCTTCTTCGGCGATCCGCGAAACGGTGACGGTCGGATGAACACCGGTGCGCTGTTACGATACCTTCGGCAACACGGCTGCTCTCTCAAGCGTGAGGGCGCGGCTCACTCCATTTGGATGAATCCCCGCACCGGGCAAACTGAAACAGTCCCTCGGCATACCGAAATCCCCAATATCCTGGCGCGCAGAATCTGCCGTGGATTGTCGCTTCCGGAGATTGGCCGGTGATGGTCGGCGGCTCCGACGCCTGCTGACTGCGATCCCTTGTGAAGTGTCCCACGCCCGACAGGTGGACATCCGATTCACTTCGACAGGAAATTCCCGATCGACGTGTCCTTGGCGTATTCCATCTTGTACTGGTAAGTCACCGTCGGGGCCTTTTCGCCGCGGGCGTTGGGCTCGACCGTCATGTCCCAGCGCAGGAGGTTCTTGGGCTTCTCCTCGCGCACGTAGTCGGTGTCGGCCGACACTTCCGGGGTACTCTTGATGAGGGTGACGTTGACGGCCTCGGTTTCGCCGTGCGGCAGGCGGTCCCACAGTTGCAGCTTCACGGCCTCGGTCTTGTAGCTGGTGACGGCCAGGCGATAGTCGAACTTAAGCACCTGGTTGCCGCCCTGCACGGTGCGCGACTTGTCGACCAGCATCAGCCACGGGTGGATCATGAGCGCGGGGTAGGCGAGCTCGAGGACGTGCTGTTGAAAGGCCACGTCATAGACATACGGCTCCCAGTCGGGATCGATGGGATTTGACCTCTCGGTTTTCCCGATCAGGGTGTCCTCTTCTGGATTCCAGGATTTAGCTTTTACCTCGACCAGGTCGATCCGAGTCCCGCGCTTGACCAGAATGTCCGCGCGAATGAGAAGATTGTCATGGCGAATCGTCGCCTCGAAGATCGTCACGTTCTCACGCGCGAGCATCGCGGCAGTCTGTGCAA
This sequence comes from Tepidisphaerales bacterium, assembly GCA_044450885.1. Classification (GTDB taxonomy): domain Bacteria; phylum Planctomycetota; class Phycisphaerae; order Tepidisphaerales; family Tepidisphaeraceae; genus JANYKD01. Next base: position 156 of record JBIOJL010000546.1, on the reverse strand, counting down.
TCTGTGTTTCCTGATCGACCGCCGCGATCTCAACGGCGCGCGCGTCGTCGGACTGGAACATCAGTCTTGCAAGAGCGCCGACCTGGAAACCACCGTTGGCGAGGGCCTCTAGAAGCTCGTCGTCCCGTTTCGAATCGGTGTAGCGCTTGTCGAGGC
>JBIOJL010000545.1:0-3299 GCA_044450885.1 Tepidisphaerales bacterium | reverse complement strand
GGGCGGAGGAATCGCCAAGGATCAACACGCCCCGGATTTCCTCCGCCCTTTCAGGGCGGAAAGAGATATCTTCTCGAGCCTACCCAGGGTAGAGCTTCGCTCAACCCTGGGCTGGATTCCTCCGGCCCTTCAGGCCGCAGACCGGCCCCGCCCATAAATAACGTCACGCAACCAGGCGGCCAACCGGCCAACCGGCGGCTTTGACGCGGCCGGGCCGTTGCAGTAAAGTACGGGACTTGCTGCAGGGAGCACCGGCTCCATGCAAGGCTGCTGGAACGTACTTGAACACCGAGGATTCGATATGCGCGCGAGTGAAATTCGTCGAGGAACGGCCATCGTCATGGACGGAAAGCTTTTCGTGGTCACCGAAGCGGACCACAACACCCCCGGCAACCTGCGGGCCAAGGTGCAGTTCAAGATGCGCGACGTGAGCAAGGGCACGATCATGGACAAACGCGTCGGGGCAACCGACGACATCGACGTGGTCAACCTCGACCGCCGCCAGGTGGAATACCTCTATACCGACAACACGGGCATGGTCATCATGGACCTGGAGACCTACGACCAGTTCGCGCTGGCCAAGGAGGTGTTCGGCGATGACGCCCTCTATCTCAAGCCCAACACCGAGATGAGCGCCCTCTTCCACGATGGCGTGCTCGTCAGTTACGAAATGCCCAAGACCGTCGACCTCAAGGTCGTCGACACCCAGCCGGGCATCAAGGGCGCCACGGCCACCAACCAGCTCAAGGACGCCGAGATGGAGACCGGCCTGAAGACGCGCGTGCCGCCGTTCATCGAGATCGGCGAGGTCATCCGCATCAACACCGAACACGGCGAGTACCTCGGCCGCGCGTAGACCAACCCACGCAAGGACAAAGCACAGGGGCGTTTCCCGCCGGGGAAACGCCCCTGGTGCTTTGGCTGAACGATCACCCTTCGTCCGCGGCCCGCAGGCGGGCGATGACGTTGAGGTCCTCGAGCGTCGTGGTATCGCCCCGGACCTCGCCGCCGGAGGCAAGCTCCTTGAGCAGCCGGCGCATGATCTTGCCGGAACGGGTCTTGGGGAGCGAGTCGGTGAAGCGGATCTGGTCGGGCCGGGCAATGGCGCCGATCTGCTTGACCACCGCCTCGAACAATTCCTTCTTGAGTTGCTCCGACGGACGGAAGCCACTGCGCAGCGTGACGAAAGCGGCCACGCCCTGGCCCTTGAGATCGTGCGGCATGCCCACGACGGCCGCCTCGGCGACCGCGTCGTGCGACACCAGCGCCGACTCGATCTCGGCGGTGCCCAGGCGATGGCCGGCGACGTTGAGCACGTCGTCCACCCGGCCCATGATCCAGAAGTAGCCGTCGGGGTCGCGGCGGGCGCCGTCGCCGGTGAAATAGAAGCCGCGCACGTCGGTCCAGTACTGCCGGAAATAGCGGTCCGGGTCGCGGAAGATCCCGCGCAGCATGGCCGGCCAGGGCTTGCGGATGACCAGCAGGCCGCCGGAATTGGCCGGTTGCACGACACCTTCGCGGTCGACGACGGCGGGGTCGATGCCGAAGAAAGGCAGCGTGGCCGATCCCGGCTTGGTGGGCGTGATGCCGGGAAGCGGGGTGATCATGATGGCGCCGGTCTCGGTCTGCCACCAGGTGTCGACGATGGGACATCGGCTGTGGCCAATCACCTGCTGGTACCAGATCCAGGCCTCGGGGTTGATCGGCTCGCCGACCGAGCCCAGCAGCCGCAGCGAGGAAAGATCGTGCTCGTCGACGAATTCGCGCCCGGCGCGCATGAAGGCGCGGATGGCGGTCGGGGCGGTGTAGAACGTGGTGATCTTGTGGCGCTCGATCATCGACCAGAACCGCGAGAAGTCCGGCCAGTTGGGGGCGCCTTCGTACATGAAGGTGGTCGCCCCGTTGCACAGCGGGCCGTAAACGACGTAGGAATGGCCGGTGATCCAGCCGACGTCGGCGGTACACCAGAAGATATCCGAGTCGTGCAGATCGAAGACATATTTGGACGTGATGTAGGCGCCGACCATGTAGCCGCCGGTGGTGTGGATGATCCCCTTGGGCTTGCCGGTGGAACCCGAGGTGTAGAGGACGAACAGCAGGTCCTCCGCGTCCATCTGCTCGGGTTCGCAGGCGGCCGGCTGGCCGGCGACGACGTCGTGCCACCAGACATCCCGGCCGGGAACCATGTTGATCGGCTGGCCGGTGCGCTTGAGCACGACGACGGTCCGGATGCGGCTCACCCTGGCTGCGGCTTCATCGACGTTGTTCTTGAGCGCGACAACCTGCCCGCGCCGGAAGCCGCCGTCGGCGGTAATGACGATGGCCGACTCGGCATCCTCGACGCGGTCGACGATCGCCTGGCTGGAGAAACCGCCGAAAATGACCGAGTGGGCCGCGCCCAGCCGGGCGCAGGCGAGCATGGCGATGGCCGCCTCGGGGACCATCGGCATGTAGATGGTCACGCGGTCGCCGCGCTTCACGCCGAGTTTCCGCAGGGCATTGGCCAGCCGGCAGACCTCGTCGCGCAACTGGCTGTAGCTGAGGCGGCGGACCTCCGGCGGCGTGCCCTGGGCCATCGGCTCGCCCTCCCAGAGGATGGCGGTCTTGTCCCCGCGCCCGGCTTCGATCTGGGCGTCCAGACAGTTGTATGCAAGGTTGGTCTTGCCGCCGACAAACCACGTGGCATTGGGCAACTTCCACTCCAGCACCTGCTGCCAGGGCTTGAACCACTTCAGTTCCAGAGCGATCTTCGCCCAGAATTCCTCGGGCCGGTCGATCGACTCGCGGTACATCCGGTCGTACTGCTGGCGGGACTGGATCCACGCTGTCGCCGTGAATCCAGACGACGGTGAAAACACGCGGTCTTCCTGTTGCGCCGACTCGATACCGGCATGCGGATTGGACATGCGTTCTCCTTTTCGACGCGAGCGTATTGCGCCGTCACGTAAAGGCAAGGGGCGACTTGCACGGCCCCGCGATGTCGCGGCCGGGCAAGCAACCCGGCCCTCACGAACACCGCCACGCCAACGCGCTCGCACGCACGACGGTGGATATCGTACTCGAACGATTTGCTTTTTACGATGAAGTACATGCCCGGCGACATGCATAGAGGTGCAGGGACACTTTCGGCGGATGCCGTCTTGGCCCTGAAGGGGCCGAAGAGTGCAGCCCAGGGTTGGGCGAAGCCCTACCCTGGGTGAGCATGAGAGAACAACCACCCGCCCTGAAAGGGCGGAGGAAGCGTTCCGCCGCCCTTTCAGGGCGGAAGGGATGTTCGTGGTTTCTGACCCAGGGTAGGG
>JBIOJL010000544.1:0-3320 GCA_044450885.1 Tepidisphaerales bacterium | reverse complement strand
TATTGAAGTCGGATCGCATCGCCCTTCGTCAGGTACACGCGCTCGGGATGCCCACCGCGCCTGCGGAGTTCCTGCGTATCAACGGCGATCTGGCTCAGAAGGGTCATGGCGACATCATACCCGATCTGCGGTCAGGGAGCCGCTGTATACCTGCCGCTATCTTGGTTTGGGAGGCCATCCGCTTGCCGAGGACGCCTTTGTATCCCCGCTTAGGCCGTCACGCGTTTTGCTTCCGATTGAAGCCACCCGGCGGCAACAGGCCTGCCGATGCCACCACCAGTTGGCAAGCGATGAATCCCAGCAGAACCCCGTACGTCGGTCCAAAGCCATACGCGCGCAGTCCAGCACCGGCGATGCCCGGACCGAACCAACTCAGGCTCACAACGATGTTTCCTGTGATCGCGGTCAGCATGGCCGCCATCCCGCTGATCCAGCGCCGATGCAGACACCACGCCACCAGGCTTGCCCACGCCAGCACGCTCAGGCCACCGATTTCCTTCAAGTCCCATCCCCAGTACCTGCCCCAATTCTGCCTCGCCCAGCAGGCACCCAGGACCACGCCGGTGCATGTCAACACGGCACTCAAGCCGGCCAGTCGGCTGGACGCAGACCGCAGCGCCTCATCGCGCTGGGCATCCCACCCGAACAGAGCACGGGAGAGGATCGCCCAGGCCGCCAGTGTTCCGACGGTGAACCCACCGGCGTAACCTGCGGTGACGCAGTAGATGTGCATGGTGAGCAGCGGCTGAAATGTGCCGTGACCCAGTTTGGCGACCATGAACCACGCCAGCAGCAGGCCACCGGCAATCATCGCGCCGTATGCCACGCGAGCCGGCAGCCAGGATGGCCTGCGGAGCTTGGCAAACTCCTGAGCCAGGTCGGCCGGTTCTCCCAGCCGACCGACGGCGATGGTCCATGCCTGCTCCGGTGATGCGCCCGATTGCAGGAGCCGTTCCACCTCCTCCCGCAGATGGCTCTCCAGTTCGTCGACGACTTCGGGCTGATCGCCGACGACCTCGACCAGGGTCTTCCGCCACAAATGGATCTGCTCTTCAAGCTTGAACATGCTTTCCCCATATGGTTGCCAGAGCGCCATGCACGATGAGCCACTGCGCCCTGTGTTCCGCCAACACGTTGCGGCCTCGATGCTTGAGGGAATAATACTTTCGCTTCCGGCCGTTCTCCGCTGATCGCCAATGCGATGCGACCGCACCCTGTCGTTCCAGGCGGTGCAGCACGGGGTAGAGCATTCCGTCGGTCCACTCGATGTGCCCGCCCGACAGTTCCTTCACCCGCTGAATGATCGCGTAGCCGTAGCTCTCGCCATGTTCCAGTATCGACAGGATCAAAGATGCAGCCGACGCAGCCACCAGTTCCTTTGCCAGTTTCATGCCGACATTATACATAGCACCTATATGTATGTCCAGCGCAATCCGCCCGGCCTGTCGCTCCGCACATCTGTCTTGAGCCCTGATCCAGCCAGGGCCGGCCTGATTATCCAGCAGTTGGCTGCGGGCGAGTCGGGATGCCCCTTCTGATCGCACCCGCCGCCAAACTGCAATTCCGGTGGCCATTCCACTGTCGCGAAAACCCCTGTTCCTTTACGCCCGGCAGCGTCCCGTCTATCATGCTCCGGTCACGAACGGATTCGACACTTCAACCTGAAAGGACTCGCACATGGCAGCCAAAGCCCCGACCAAAGGTGAAATTCTCACCAGCATCGCCAAGACCACCGAGCTTTCCCGCAAGCAGGTCGCCGCAGTGTTCGACGCGCTGTCCGCCGCAATCAAGGCGGGCGTCGGGAAGAAGGGGCCAGGCATGTTCGTGGTCCCCGGACTTATGAAGCTTGTGGTCATCCACAAGCCGGCCGTCCCGGCGCACAAGGGGATCAACCCGTTCACCAAGCAGGAACAGATGTTCAAGGCCAAGCCGGCGCGGAAGGTGATCAAGGTCCGGCCGCTGAAGGCGCTCAAGGACATGGCCAAGTAGACGGGCCCGCGATCCGCGACAGATTGTTCTGGCAACCCCAACGGTCGCCGGGTAGGCTCTCTTACCAGTAACCTGACGATCCAAGGGCGGAAGACCCCCGTCGCTCGGTGTTTCCTCCCCACTACACCGACGACACCTTCCGCCCTTTCGTCGCCCCACGAACAGCGCCCCCGGCCCATTGGCCGTGGTCGTCATCCCGAACCGGGCAACTCCCAAGCTCTTCAGGCGGTTCCGGGGGTGCCGATCGCCCGTCGCCCTGGGGCCACGGTGACCCGCCTGCGGGGTCAGCGTCGGTCGATAGGCCGCCGCAGCCGCTCGATCGCCAGCCGTGCCATTCTCCGGGTCTCCGCCGCCTCGGCCTGAAACCTTTCAGCTTGGTACCTCCGCGCGTCATTGAGCATGCTGGCGATGAGGGCTTCTATCTTCGCCAGTCGCCGCAGTATTTCTTCGGTACTTAGCGCCATGATCCTGACCTCCGATCATCGTGTTCTGCCTCATCCCAACCTCCGTGATAACACGCCAGCCGGGCCCTCCGCAAGTCATGCGCAACGACCCGGGCACCGGCCGCCGGACACGACCGCAGCCCCGGGGTGCAGGGGCGGAGCTGACCGCCCATCGCCCGCCAAGAACATGAGCGATCCGTCATTTTTTCTGTAATCGATTACAGAGACAGGGCTCTGGGCATCGATCGCAGGATACGTGCCCAGACTGCCATGGCCGCGGGCGGACAGTCGGTCTGCCGGCCGCCACCCCGGACACCCCCGCGATTTGGGTTGGTTCCGGGAGAGCTTCGTTCTCTGGCCAAGTCCCCGCCGACCGGGTATATCCTCGGCCAAATGCCCAAGCCCAAACCAGTTGGCGAGCGTACCGGCGACCGCCAGCCCACCCGCACCCATACCCGAGCGCGGGTCGACGCCGCCATCAAAGAGATCCGCCGCTGCTGGAGAATCGGCAGGCGTCTCGGGCAGAAGTCCCACCGGCCGTCCGGTACGGTTGACGGTCACGGGGCGGCGATCCTGGAGCGATACCGGCGTGTGGCCTCCCGCTACACGAAGAAGGACATCGACCGGCTCATCGCGCAACTCCGGGAGCGGCAATATGCCATGGGTTTCCACCACCTGGTTCATCTGGCGTCGCTGACGCCGGAGACGGCGGACCGCCAGCAGGCCAGAGAGAACCTGAAGAAGCGCCAGGAGATGCAGGATCGCTGCATCGCGGGGCGCATGAGCCATCGCGATCTGAAGCGGGCCGTCCAGCAGGAGGCGGGCAAGCGTCGCCAGGGTGGTCGGCCGGTTGAACTGCCGTTCGACAAGGCCATCGTGGTGAACCGG
>JBIOJL010000543.1:0-3329 GCA_044450885.1 Tepidisphaerales bacterium | reverse complement strand
CGGAGGCAAGCTTCGCCTTCTGGGTACGGAATGCGCTGGTGTTCCTATTCATGGTGTACTCCTCCGTCGCCGGCGACGGAGGAGTACACCATGAATAGGAACACCAGCGCATTCCGTACCCAGAAGGCGAAGCTTGCCTCCGCTCTTCAGAGCGTCGGCCGGGCTCGGTTGCCGGCGTTCTACGGGCTCAGCGTCGATCCCGCGCTGGTTCTGGGAAACCTCAGCATCGCCTTCGTCGGCGTCGGCAGCGTCGGGCGGAACATCGCCGACCGGATCGTCCGCCTCAAGCCCCGCCGGATGTGCTTCGTCGATCGCGGCCGGTTCAAGCCGGAATCGGTGGAGACGCATCCGATCGACCCGCGCCAGGCGCTCCGCCGCGAGGCCAAAGCCCGCAGCGCCGCCAGGCACTGCGCCCGCATCAGCCCGTCCACCGAGTGCGCCTGGTTCGACGGCCCGCTGCAGGCGCTGGAATACGCCGAGTTCATCGATGCAGATCTGGTTGTCCTGGCGTCGGATAATCTGGCCGCGGAAGCTGCCGTAGCGCAGCTTGGTGTTGCCTTATCCAAGCCCCTGATGCACGCCGCCGTCCATGGGGAATCGCTCGTGGCCCAGGTGAGGTTCTACCCCAACGACACGCCGGACAGCCCCTGCCCGAGGTGTCACTTCAGCGATGCCGAGGAGGCCATGGTCGATCAGAATACGATCCTCTCCTGCACCGGCGGTACACCCGAGTTCGGCGCGCAGACGGTGCCGACCATGAGCACGGCGTCGTTGTGCGCCATGGCGGGGGACATCGCGGCCATCAACATCCTGCGGTTCGGGCTGAAACTCGGCGAGCCGCTCGTCGATCAGCAGATCGAGTTCAGCGGGTTCACCAACAGGATGGTCGTGTCGCCGCTCCCGCGCCGGAACGCCGACTGCAAGTGCGACCACACGCACTGGCAACTGCGCAGGTTTCCAAAGCCGCTCGGAAAGGCGACGTTCGCCGAACTGGCCGGGGCGTCCGGGCTCGTATCCGATGGCGAACTCGACGGCGTCAGTTTTTCGATTCCACACCGGCAGTACGTCGAAATGGCCGATTGCGGTCACTGCGGGCCCTGTCGCATCTGCCGTTTCACCACGACTGCCGGAGAGTTGCCCGCGTGCCCGCGCTGCCACGGTCCGCTCACCGCACAGCCATTCTTCACAGAAGAAGCCGTGGCGGCGTCGCACCTGAAGGAACTGATCGGACGGCCGCTCCGGGACCTGTGCGTCCATGGCGCGGCCGCCGTGCTGGTCCGCCGCAACGACGCGGCCGTGCTTCTGCATAACCATCCAACCGGAAACAATCATGAAAACCGATAAGATCAAAATCACCCCCCTCCAGGCCGGCATTTCCCGCGGGCGGCTCACCGCTCTCGGGCAGGTGCCGCTTCTGTCGCCCTACCCGGAGATGCTCGCCGCAGCGATGAAGTCCAGCACCGGCCCGACCTGGTGGCGTCGCCGCAAGGAAATCGAGGCGTACGAACTGCTCGCGCTGGCGCAGATCTCCGGCCGGGTCGTCGTCCTCGAACTCGAGTTGACCGAATCCATCCGGGCGATCGTGCAAGGCGACCTTCCGGTCCCGCGGCTGCCGGAGGGCGCGAACGCCATTGAGGTCGCCCGCAATGCGGTCCTCGCCATCCGCTATCCCGAAGTCGCGGTCCATGCGCCACAGCCGGGATTTGCCTTCGTCCAGGTGCTCGGGCCCGACCGCGTGTGGCTGGCCAACGTCGCCCCGGGGCGTGTCCAGGCCCTGTGTCTGGGGGCGACCATCCCGGCCGCGATTCCGCTGCGCGACCTGCTCATCATGTCGTTCGGCGCTCTGTCGATGCAGACGGTGATGCTCGACGAACGCGATCATGCCGGTGTCTTGAACGCTGTTGCAGCCAGATGGTGGCAAGAACGACTACCGTTGATGCCACTAACCCGCGAACCATTCATTCGCGCCATCGGACAGGCATAACCCATGCGCGCCAATTCATTCACATCCATCGAGCGCCTGCTCGCCGGCCTGCCGCAACTCGGCTTTGAGCGGGCCCCGGCCGGCGGGTTTCGCCTGGGCGACCTGGGCCTGCGGCTGAACAAGCCGTGGCTGACGCTGCAACTGCCACTTGCGCCTGTCGATTCCGCCGACCCGCTGCTCGGGTGGCTGAAGCGGCCGGGGCTGTGGAAATTCGCCCGCACACCAAACGGCCTCGCCAGGCGATTCGATCTGCCGGTGGACGCCGTGCTGCTGGCCGCCGATGACGGCGATTCGTCAGACGTGCTGCAGTCTGTCGTGGGCTGGGCGATTGCGACCTCCGCGGCTGATGTGTCGGAGTACCGACACCACGGGCTGGAAGCCCGTGCCACGATGGCTGGTTTGCGGTGTACCGCGAATCACGGGCAAGATGCCCGTGCCACAGATCTCGTCTTGCAGCACGACCGCTACATCTGCCGCGGGGCGATCATCAATGGCGGCCGCCGGCTGGCGATGCGGATGCCCATCCTCCGCCGTTTCCGCGGCGACCTTGGCGAGTCGCGGAAAGCCTGGCTGCGTGAGCTTCTGGCCGACGCCCAGGACCGCTGCCCCATGGTCCGTCTTGGGCTAGATTCGGCCGACGCCGCCGTGGATGCGGTGGTCGATCTCACCGGCTGCCCGTCGGGGCTTATCGAATCAGTCATCAGGACCGGCCGCGATGCTCTGTGTTGGACCGTCGCTTGGCTGGTCAGTTCCGTCGACCTGTTGGCCGATCCGTCCGTGGTGTCGGAGGCACTTCAGGTCTGTCCGGCTCGGGCGTAGTCCCGAGTTCATGAAAGGAGCCACGTATGTTGAAAGAAAGTGGTAGTGCGACTGCGACGCTGGACCCGCCCGAAACGGGTTTCAGCCTCGAAGTCGGCAACGTCACGGGGTCCCGGTCGTTCATGGCCGAGGACATCGACCCGGAAGACTCGGCGGGCAACGTCGCTCAGGCCCTGGCGGCCGAGCTGTCGCTCCCGCGCAACGTCACCTGGGTGCTGCGGGATGACACCTCCTCGGCCTTTCTCGATGGCGAACAGCCCATCGGCGATCAGGTCAAGACCGGGGCCAAGGTGAGCCTCACCCCGCGCGCGCATCTGGGGTGAACCAACGGCCGCGGCGGGAGCAGGGGGGCGCTCCCGCCCGGCCTTCTGTTCGGATCCGTACAGGAACACCGGTCAGGGTTTTGGGTGCCACGGCTTTGGATATGAAAGCCCGTTCTGGGTGTCCGCCAAGCACGGGTTTCAGTAGGAAAACCGTGGCACCCCAGAGTGTACGGGTTAACATTAAAAGGTGTGGTGATTTGTTG
>JBIOJL010000542.1:0-3331 GCA_044450885.1 Tepidisphaerales bacterium | reverse complement strand
TTGGCGATCTGGCCGGTCGCGCGGAACTCGTCGATGGGTCGGCCGGCGTTTCCGGCGGCGAAGGGCGGGTCATGATCGATGGCCACCCGGCGGTGGTCGCCTACTACCTGGGGAGCGCCAAGACCATCCACGAAATCGGCTTCTTCACCTACAACGGCGACTCGCGGGCCAATCAGGATTTCGAGGTGCGGCTGGCCGACAACAGCGCCCATCCGGGGCAGTTGCCCAAGTTCGCGGATGCGCCGACCTTTACGACCGGCGACACGATTCTCGGCAAGGATGGCGGCGGGTTCCATACGTCGTTTGTCTCCGCCACTGGCGGGCCGGTGACGGCCGGCAAGGCCGACTGGGTCGAGTTCCGCATCTGGCGGACGTATCCGAGCAAGGCCGGGCAGGCCGCCAGGACAAAGAACCCCAGCAGCGCCACGGCCGGGATCGAACTGGAAGTGCTGGGCGACCCCAAGGATGCCGTGGTGATGTCGCCGGAGGAAAGGGCTCGTATTGCGGTGCTGCGCGAGAAGGGCAACAAGCCGCCCTATGAGAAGAAGGCCACCTGGCAGGAGTCCATGCAGGCATCGCGCGAAGCGCTGCTGAAATGGGAATGCGAGATCGACGAACTGGTGACGCGTCGCGCTGGGATCGAGATGGGTGCGTGGCGCACCGTGGGAACCCTGCCGGCCGCCAGCGAGGAACTGCGGCAGATCGAACGCCTGGCTAAGGTGGATCTCACCAAGCCGCTGGCGCTCAAGGGCAAGGAACTTCCCTGGCGCGCGTGTGCGGTGAAAGATGGCGAGATGGCCGACCTGGCCGCGATGTTCAAGGCCAAGCCGGGCGAGGTCGTCGTCCTCTGCCGGTCGTTGACGACGGATGTGGAATTCGCCGGCCGCGACGGGCTCTCGATGGGCGTCGGCATGACCGGCGGGCGCATCAAGGTCTTGGGCGGCCAGTCGCAACTGTCGCTGGGCGCTGATAACCCGGCCGTGCCCAATCAGCAGGCGTGGTCGCTCCGCGAGAAACCGGGACAGTATCACATGCTGGCGACGCTGCCCGTCGGCAAGGATGGCCGCTGTCAGCTCTGGCTCGTGGCCCAGCCGCCGGTGTCCAAGCCCGGAGCGGGATCGAAGGATGAGCGCATCGCCCGGCGCATCCGGCTGTTCGACCAGCTCAAGAACGACTTCACCGATCCGGTCAGCGTCACGCAGATGAAGTGGGAGCGATGGGACAGCATTTGGACACGATTCGAGAAAGGCGGCATGTCCAGCCGCCACTATTTCTACACCGACTGGGCGCCGGGCGATCCGAGCCCGCTGGTTGAGCAATACAACGCGTCCACCGACGTCCGATTGGCGGATGTGGAGAAGGAACTCAAGACGATCGAGCCGGCGATTGCGACGAAGGTGACGCCGTGGCTGGCGGCGTTCAAGGCGGCGAAAGCGCCCGAAACGTTGGCCGCCGCCCGAGCCCGCTACTACGCCGTCGCCACGGTGCAGACCGCCATGGCCGAGCACCACAAGATCGAGTCCATGCGCCTCGCCGTGAAGGACCAGCAGAAGACCTTCGCCGAGCGCTACCCCAAGGGCGCGGAATATCTCAAGCGCATCGATGCCCTGGAAGCCCAGATGGTCGCCGCCTGGCCGGCGGTGATCGCCGGGAACAATGGCGCGCTGACCACGCTTGTTGCCGTACGCGAGCAGACCGCGGCCGAAGGCCAGGACATTCTCCTGGCCAACCCGGTCCTGGCGTTCGACAAACTGCTTCTGGGCAAGGGCGGCCCGGGGTTCTCCTCCAACTGGGGCGGACCCAACCACATCGGCAACGAAATCGTCACGCTTTCGCCGGTGAAACCCGATGGCAAGATCACCACGATCCACAAAGGCGGCAGCATCAGCGACATGGACCTCAGCTTCGACGCCAAGAAGATCCTCTTCAGCCAGGACGTCCGCATCCACGAGGTGAATGTCGACGGCACCGGCCACCGGCAGATCACCAACAGTGACGACAAGCACACCAAACACTACGATGCCTGCCGCCTGCCCAACGGCAAGATCATGTTCGTCTCCACCGCCTGCGAACAGGCCGTGCCCTGCACCGGCGAGTGGTATGTCGGCAACATGCACCTGATCGACGACGACGGCAAGAACGAACGCCGCCTCTGCTTCGACCAGGACCACGACTGGAACCCGGCCGTGCTCAACAACGGCACCATCATGTACACCCGCTGGGAATACACCGACACGCCGCACTATTTCACGCGTTTGCTGTTCACCATGAACCCCGACGGGTCGAACCAGATGGCGGCCTATCACAGCAATTCCTACTGGCCCAACGCCACCTACTGGCCGCGGCCGATTCCCGGCCATCCGTCGCAGATCGTTGGCATCGTCTCCGGCCACCACGGCGTGGGCCGCGTCGGCGAGATGGTCATCTTCGACCCCGCGCTCGGCCAGCACGAGGCCGAGGGCGCCGTGCAGCGCATCGGCGGCCGCGGCAAGAAGGTCGAGGCGGTCATTGAGGACGCGCTGGTGTCGTACACCTGGCCGCGTTTCGCCTGGCCGTATCCGCTGGCCGAGGGCGAAGCCAACCGCGGTGCGGGCAGGTATTTCCTGGTCAACGGCCAGATGGATGAGCAGAGCCCCTGGGGCATCTACCTCGTGGATACGTTTGACAACATGACGCCCCTGCTGATGGGCAACTACGCCCAGCCGATCCCCCTGCTGCCCCGGCCGACGCCACCCATCGTGCCCACGCGCGTGGACACCAAAAAGGCCGACGCCCAGGTCTACATGGTCGACATCTATAAGGGCGGCAGCCTACGCGGCTACCCACGCGGGTCGGTCAAGGCGCTGCGCATCGGCGCGCACGACTACCGCTACGGCGGCAACGGCGACACCTACGCCGTCAGCTACGAGGGCGGCTGGGACGTCAAACGCATCCTCGGCACCGTGCCCGTCGAGGCCGATGGCTCGGCGTTCTTCAAAGTCCCGGCCAACACGCCCATCTTCGTCCAGCCGCTCGACGCCGACGGCAAGGCCCTGCAGGTCATGCGAAGCTGGTTCAGCGCCATGCCCGGCGAGGTTCTATCCTGCGTCGGCTGCCACGAGAAGAACGAAACCGCCCCCGCCATCCAGACCATCGCCGCCCTGCGCGGCCCCGGCGAGATCCAGCCCTGGTTCGGCCCGGCCCGCGGCTTTGGTTTCGAGCACGAAGTCCAGCCCGTGCTCGACCATCGCTGCGCCGGCTGCCACGACGGCCAGCCCCGCAAGGACAACACACGTATCCCCGACTTCCGCTCCAAACAACTCCGCCCCGACCAGAAGGGCAACTACAGCCC
>JBIOJL010000541.1:0-3332 GCA_044450885.1 Tepidisphaerales bacterium | reverse complement strand
GTGCGGGCGATGATCTCATCCTGCAAGGCTGTGGACAGGTCGCAGAAATAGTCGGAATAGCCGGCGACGCGGACGATCATGTCGCGGTGGGCTTCCGGGTTCTTCTGGGCCTCGCGCAGCGTGTCGGCCTTCACCACGTTGAACTGCACATGGTGGCCGTCCATGCGGAAGTAGCTCCGCACCAGCGAACTCAGGCGGTCGATGCTCGGCTCGTCGGCCAGCAGCGCCGGCGTGAACTTCATGTTCAGCAGCGTGCCGCCGGTGCGGAGATGGTCCATTTTGGCGGCCGAGCGAATGACGGCGGTGGGGCCGTGGCGATCGGCGCCCTGGACCGGCGAGATGCCCTCAGAGACGGGCAGGCCGGCGCGGCGGCCATCGGGAAGGGCGCCCGTTACCGAGCCGAAATAGACGTGGCAGGTGGTCGGCAGCATCTCGACGCGGTAGGCGCCACCCTTGCTGTTGGGCCGGCCGTCAAGGCTGTCGAAGAGCAGGTTGAACGACCGCTTCATGAGGTCGTCGGCGTAGTCGTCGTCGTTGCCGTATTTGTGGGTGCGGTTCACAAGTCGCTGCCGCAGGGGTTCGGCGTTGTTGAAGTCGTGGCTCAGCGTGCCGATCAGTTCCGCAAGCGTGATCTGCTTTTCCTCGAAGACGAGCTGGCGCACGGCCGCGAGGCTGTCGGTGAGCGTGCCGATGCCGACGAACTGGATGTAGGAGTTATTGTAGCGTGCTCCGCCGGCGTTGTAGTCCTTGCCTTTGGCGATGCAGTCGTCGGTGATGAGCGACAGGAACGGTGCGGGCATCATCGTGGCATACATCTGCTCGATGAGCTGGTTGCCGCGCAGCTTCACATCTACGAAGTGGCGGACCTGGGTACTGAAGGCGGCGAAGAGATCGTCGAAGGCGCTTAAATCCTCGGGCTTGCCGGTTTTCGGGCCGAGCTGCCGGGCCGTTCGCGGGTCGTGGCCATCGTGCAGGGTCAGCTCGAGGATCTTGGGCAGGTTGAAATAGCCGGTGAGGATGTACGCCTCTTTGCCGAAGGCGCCGGTTTCCACGCAGCCGGAGCAGCCGCCGGCGCGGGCGTCTTCGACGGTCTTGCCCTGGCGGAGTTGCTCGGAGACCACGGCATCGGCGTTGAAGATCGACGGGAAGCCGTAGCCGTTGCGGATCACGCGGAGGGCGTGTTTGAGCACGGAGTCGGGTGTCTTGCGGGACAACTGGAGGTTGCTGGAGGGCTGGAGCAGGTGCATTTCGTCGATGATGTCCAGCAGCATGTGGGTCAGTTCGTTCGATCCGTCGCCGCCGTCGGGCAGCAGCCCGGCGAGATTGAGGTTGGCGAAATCGGTGTATGTCCCGGATTCGGCGGCCGTCACGCCCACCTTCGGCGGCGAGGGGTGGTTGTTGAATTTGACGAAGAATGCTTCGAGCAGTTCGCGGGCGGACTCGGGCGTGAGCGAGCCATCCTGCAGGCCGCGTTGATAGAATGGCCAGAGGTGCTGGTCGAGATGGCCGGGCGAAAAGGAGTCCCAGCCGTTGAGTTCGCTGACGACGGCGAGGTGGCAGAACCAGTAATACTGCAGCGCCTCGTGGAAATTAGCCGGGGCGAACTCGGGCACGCGGGAGCAGACGTCGGCAATGCGCAGGAGGTCGGCTTTGCGGGCGGCGTTGGCTTCGTCGCCGGCCAGCTTGCGGGCGAGTTCGGCGTGGCGATGGGCGAAGAAGATGACGGCGTCGGCCGAGATATCCATGGCCGCGAGCTGCTCGCGCTTGGCGAAGGCCTCCGCGTCATGGAGGTAGTCGAGTGTGGCGATGGCGGCGGCGATGTCGGCCTGGAAATCGCGCATGCCCTTGCGGTAGATCTTGTCGTCGAGCACGGTGTGGCCGGGGGCGCGCTGTTCCATGAACTCGGTGAAGATCCCGCTGTCGTAGGCGTGCTGCCAGTCCCACGGCAGAACCGCGAACATGCGGTCGCGCAGACTCCGGCCGCGCCAATAGGGGATGACCGTCTCTTCGTAGGCCTTGATGGTGCTGTCGGAGACGGCGTAGCTGGTCTTGGGGCGGCTGTTGAGGATGCGCAGATCCTCGATGCTGTGGCAGGTGAGTTCGGGATAGGTCGGAACGGACTTGGGATAGGGCCCGCGTTCGCCGACGATCAGTTCTCCCTGGCCGATCCAGATGCTCTTCTTTTCGCAGAGGTTGAGGAAGTTGCGGGCGCGCATCACGGGGATTGAGTAGAGCCCCTGGTTGCGCTGGTGGAAATCGGTGACGAGCAGGGCACGCTCGGCCGAGATTGACGGCCGGGCTTCGAGGCTCTGGCGGCGAAGTTCAGCGGTGCGGGGAGTCATGTTTCATCCACCTGAAAATGTCGGCAGGCCGAGATCTACAAATGGCCGGGCCGCGGCCTGCATATCCGATTCGCCGGGTGTCTTCACGTCCGGCAGGCGGCAGGTCCGTCCGAGGCGTCCGAACTTGTGGCACGCGGTGTTGTGGTAGGGGAGGAGATTCACCTGTTTGACGGCGGGAAGGGAGCGGGCCAGGCGGGCGATGGCCGCGAGTTCGTCGGGGGAGTCGTTGATGCCGGGGATAATGGGGACGCGTATCCAGAGGTTGTGATGGATCTGGGCAAGGGCGGCGAGGTTGTCGAGGATGAGGCGGTTGGGGACGCCTGTGTACAGTTCGTGCAGGCGAGCGTCGAGCAGCTTGATGTCGTAGAGGTAGAGGTCGGTGACGGGAGCCGTGGCGAGGAGTGCCTCGCGCGGTGCGAAGCCGGAGGTGTCCAGGGCGGTGTGGATGCCGCGCCGGCGGAGCGCCGTGAGCATCGCCACGACGAACTCGCTTTGCACCAGCGGTTCGCCGCCCGAGATCGTCACGCCACCGCCGGATTCATCCCAGAAGACCTCGTCCCGGATGACTTCGGCCATCAGGTGTTCGACGGTGGTTTCCCGGCCGACATATTGGCGGGCGTCCGTGGGGCAGGCGTCCACGCACTGGCCGCAGCGGCTGCAGCGGTCGGCATCCGGGTCGGTGGCGCGGTCGAACACGGGTTCGTGCGACGGGCAGACGGCGCGGCAGGCGTCGCAATGGGCGCAGCGTCCGGCCACATAGACAATTTCCGCGCGCGGATCCTGACTTTCGGGATTGTGGCACCACCAGCAGCGGAGGGGACAGCCCTTAAGGAAGACGGTGGTGCGGATTCCCGGCCCGTCGTGGAGGGAATAGCGCTGGATGTTGAAGATGCGGCCGGTCGGCATACTGCGACGTGCATCAGAACCGCCGGTTGTTGTTATTGTTGTTGTTATTCTGATTCTGCTGCCGGCGCTGCTGGGCTTCCGCGT
>JBIOJL010000540.1:0-3338 GCA_044450885.1 Tepidisphaerales bacterium | reverse complement strand
GCTCGCCGGTGTCAGTACGCAGATCCAGAACGTCGTCGCCGACTGGGATGAACTCATTGCTGCGAGCGATGGTGACTACGGCGCAAGCGGACTGAAGAAACCGTCAGCGATACGTTTGAGCTTTCTCTATGCCGCGGACCGATCCGAACTGGTTGGAGTCATCGGCTCCATCGACTCCGCGCGATTTCGGCGGCTCCGCGAACGATTATCCCGTCATCTGGCCGCGCCCTGACTGATAAGGAACTCAATGCTCTCCACCACACTACAATCCCTTGGTTTCACCCTCCCCGCGCCCGCCGGGCCGTTCGGGGCTTACGTGCCCGTCAAACGCATCGGCAATCTGCTCTACGTTTCCGGCCAGCTTCCGATGAAGGATGGGAAACTGATCGCCAAAGGACAGGTCACCTCGCGCTGCTCCGTTGACCAGGCCAAACTGGGCGCCAGGCAGTGCGTCATCAATGCCCTCGGCGCGATTCAGGCGACGGAAGGAACGGTTGATAAGCTGACGGGCGTGCTTCGCGTTGGCGCGTTCGTCAATTCCGACGCCAGCTTCACGCAGCAGCCGGCCGTCGCCAACGGGGCGAGCGAGTTCCTGCTGGAACTCTTCGGCGAGGCGGGCAAACACGTCCGCGCCGCCGTCGGCGTGAACACGTTGCCGCTGGATGCGGCGGTCGAGATCGAGTTCGTCTTCCTCACTGATTGATATGCACCACCGTCGCCGGGGGAAAGCCGTTGAAGTACGTGCTCGACGCGTGCGAGTAGGCACCGATGTTGGGGCTGTAGACCAGGTCGCCCAATTCCAGGTTCTCCGGCAATTCCTCGGCCAGGGCGATCGTGTCCAGGGCATCGCACGTCGGGCCGAACACGGAGCAGATGCGACTGGGGCCCTCCTTGAAGGCGCGCACGGGGTACTTGCAGTGGTCGAAGATGATCCCGGAGAACGTGTGGTACACGCCGTCGTCGATGTAGTAACACAGCTTGCCGCCGCGCTCGGCTTTGCCGATGATCGTGGCCACCAGCGTGCAGGCGGTGGCGACCATGAACCGGCCGGGCTCGGCGAGGATTTCCGTGTTGGGGAACAGCCGGTCGAGTTCGCGGTTGAGCTTTGACGCCAGCGAGCGGAAGGGCTTGACCTCGTCGTCGTAGCGGGCGGGGAAACCGCCGCCGATGTCCAGCAGCTTGAGGTTGAACCCGCGGCTGGCGGCCTCGTCGAAGATGCCGCGGGCCAGGTGAATGGCCTGCACGTAGTTCTCGAAATTCGTGGTCTGGCTGCCGACATGGAAGCTCAGGCCCTCGACGATCAGCCCCGCATCGTGGGCCGCCCGGATCAGCGACACCGACTCGCCGGGCTCGGCCCCGAATTTGGACGACAACTCGACCATCGCCCCGGTGTTGGGCACCTTGATGCGCAGGGCCAGACCCGCGTGGGGCGCGTGCTCGCGAATCTTCCCGATCTCGGCCGGGTTATCGTAGGTGACCAGCGGCTTGTACTCATCCAACCGCTCAAGGGTCGCCTGGGACTTGATGGGGTTGGCGTAGATGATCTTATCCCAGATGTAGTCCTGGCGTGCCTTGGCCGGCAGGTCCTTGATGTTCTCGTAGACGATGTCGAATTCCGGCATCGAGGCCACGTCGAAGCTCGACCCCGCCTTGTACAGCGTCCGCACGATCTCCGGCAGCGAGTTGGCCTTGACGGCGAAATACGGCTGCACCCGCGGCAGGTACTTGCGGAACTGCCCAAAATTGTGCCGCAACTGCTCGTGATCCACGACAAACAAGGGCGTGCCGTGTTCCCTGGCGAGTTTCTTGAGCTTGGCTGGGCTGATCATCGTTGCCACCTCACGGTTTGGACCCGAATCCATGCATTTGAAACACAGAGATCACAGAGAAGAAAGAAAACACGACGGTGAAGAACGCAAAATGAATCGGTTGTTAAACGCTCTCGCCATTGCCTCGTCTTCTCTGTGTCCTCTGTGCTCTCTGTGTTTCATAAAAGTAACCAAGATCCGGCGACTAGCGCCCGTCTGCCACCAGGAAATTCTTGAACTGCCACGGATCCTTCAAGTCCAGGTCGGGCTTGTTGAAGCCCTCGAACGCGTTCTGGTAACGCTTCAGCGGCGTCCAGTCATACGGCTTGCTGATCCACTTGCCCAGGTAGGGCATGGACACCTTCAGCACGAACTCGTGCGGCAGATCGTCGGGCACGACGACGCCGCTGGTGGGATTCTCCATCATCCACATGGCGGCCGCGACCACGGAGATGGCCACCTGCATGGTCGTCGCGTTCTGGTGCGGCACCAGCCGGCGCGATTCCTCGATCGACAGATCGCTGCCGATCCACCAGGAGTTGTACGCATGGCCCATTAAGAGCGCGCCAAGAATGTCCGCGCCTTTGGTGATCTCGTCGTTCATGATGCGGATCTTGGGCTGCAGCTCGTAATTCCGGCCACGCAGCTCGTGGAGCGACAGCAGCCCGGCGTCGGCGCAACAATAGGCATAGTGCATCGTCGGCCGATAGACCGCCTTCTTGCCCTCCCAGACCGTCAGGTGATCCGAGATCGTAAACGCCTCGCCATGGCGGACGACCATGCCGATGATGTCGTAGTCCGGCACCCACGACCGCACGAAGGTGTTGATGCCCATCCGCGCCAGGCAGATCTGGTTCTTGGGGCCTTCCTTGTGGGTGTAGGCAAACGCGGGGAGCTGCTTCTCATGCGTACCCCAGCCCATCTCCGCCGTGGTGGTGCCTTCCTCGCGGAAGCCCTCCACGCTCCAGGTGTTGACGAACTCATCCACCTGCTTGGGCACGTCGGAAATCTGCGTGTCGCGCTCGGAACAGTGGATGACCTTCACGCCCAGTTTCCAGGCCAGTTCGTTGAACACCTGGCCGGCCGCCAGCTTCTCGATCTGCTTGCCCAGTGCGCCCTTGTATTTGCCATCCTTCAGCCCCTGCTTGGCAATGTCCAGCAGGCCCTGCTTGGTGAAGTGCGAGATCAGCCCCGGATTCGCCCCATGCTCGAGCACCGCCGTCGGCGAACCGGCCGGCCACTTGGCGATCATCCGCCGCAGGTTCATGTGCCGCCAGTAGAGGGTCCGCGTGGTCGGGGGCTTGTTCGCGGCGCCCTCGTAGGGGTCCCACACTTCGACCGAGGTGTTCACGTACAACACACCCTTCTCGTGACACCAGGTGAGGATCTCGCAGCAGTCGATATTCCACGCCAGGTCGATCAGCAGGTCGCCGGCCGACAGATACTTGCCCAGCAGCGTACCCATGTTCTCGCGGGTGACCTTCTGGCGGACGAACTTCACGCCCTTCTCGATCCAGGGCGCCAGTTCCT
>JBIOJL010000539.1:0-3363 GCA_044450885.1 Tepidisphaerales bacterium | reverse complement strand
CCGGAAATCTTTCGAGAGCCCTATTGACTCCCCGCCATGGTTAGGATAATGTTTACCTGAAACAGTTCGCAAACGCCCTGATGGGCAGGAAGGTTAGATATGAATCTCACGCCAAGGCAGCTCGACGTCGTGGTCGCCATCCGCAACTACCGGCACCTGCACGGCTACTCGCCGACCATGCAGGAACTGGCCGACCAGCTCGGCACCAGCAAGGTCACCATTTTCGAGCACGTCAACGCGCTCGAGAAAAAACGCGTCATCCACCGCGACCGCCACAAGGCCCGCTCGCTGGAGATCATCGCCGACGAGAAACTTCCCGACGAGGAGCGGGCGACCAAGCTGCCCCTGCTGGGGCTGATCGCGGCCGGCTCCCCCATCGAGGCCGTCGAGACCCGCGAGGAGATTGACCTTGAGAAGCTTTTCGCTTCGCGCGCCGGCGTCTATGTCCTGCGCGTCCGCGGCGAGTCCATGATCGAGGACCATCTCTGCGACGGCGACTACGTCATCATCGAACGCCGCGAGAACGCCCGCAACGGCGAACAGGTGGTGGCCCTCCTCGACACCGGCGAGGCGACGCTGAAACGCTACTACAAGGAAGGCAGCCGCATCCGCCTGCAGCCCGCCAACGCCGCCATGGAACCCCGCTACATCGAGGCCGACCGCTGCCGCATCCAGGGCGTGGTCATCGGCGTGCTGCGAAGCTACCACGGGAAGTAACCCGTGACACAACCCGGTAATTTCTTCGCAGAGGAAGAAGATCAAACACGAAGTCACGAAGACACGAAGCGGTGTCGGGTGATGGGAAACCCTTGTTCTCAGGCATCATCAATCTGATTTAAGAAATAAAGATGATGTCCCTCGCAAGATTGGCCGCCAATTCATGCGCCGCTTCGTGCCTTCGTGTCTTCGTGTTTAATAATCTTTGGTTGCGGCGAAGCTTGGCTCGGCTATAATGATCCAGCTCTTTAACAATCGGGGCCGACCGGTTTCGACCGGATAGGTCGGTTGATCGTGGCACGCCGAGGCGCACGTTGGCCGCGTTAAAAACGTGCAAAACCAAAAATGCCAACAACGAAGTTGCTGGCCGGATCGGGTTCGTCCCGGTCCGCATGGCTGCCTGACCTGACTTAATCTCAGGTTGGTCCTCCACGGTGACGAGTGACATGCCTGCGAGAACTCGGATCCGTAAATTTCGGCAGGATCGCCCGACACCGGCGTCACAGCGGTGAAGGGCCAAATCTCACTGCGGCTGGGCAGTTCGGACGGAGTTTCCGCCGGACGGGCTGTCGAGATTAAATCGGAAACTACGCGTGTAGAGGCGGTCAGTCGGTTATCTCGGGACGAGGGTTCAACTCCCTCCGGCTCCATTTGGCTACAAGTTGCATAGGATCGCAAACTATCGCAACTGCCCGCAACCACCGGGGTTGCGGGTTCGGGCTCCAAGAGCGTCATTGCCGATGGCTGATGACGCCGGTGCCGCCGGCGGGAGAGGTGACGGTATAACCCGCTGGCTCGCCGCGCGTCGCGGGCTTCACCGCCCATTCGCCACCAGCGGCACCGGCCGCCCGAAGTCGCGGTACTGGCGTGTCCGCCAGAGATAGATGCCGCGCGAGTCCTGCCAGCCGTACATCGGCTCCGGCCGCACGCCTCCGTCGTTTTCGGCATCCAGGAAGATCGCCACCGGGCGCACCGAAGTATCGGGGCTGTTCGCAACTCTGTAGCCGATCGGGCGCTGGCCCGCGCCGAACGGATCGCCCGGTATCCGTACCAGTTCGCCGGGCGACAGCTCAGCCAGTTCCGCCGGCCATCGCCCCACCCTCATGCGGAAAAGTTGGCACGCCAGCGAGACCGCCGTCACGCGTCGTTCCGCGACCGTTTCGAGAAATCGCTCGCCCAAAAAGCCGGCTGCATCGAAATAATCCGTGCCGCCCGGCACGGGCAATTCAGCGACGATGTTCAAGACATGGCCTGTCGTGTAGGCGCCGGGCAAGCCCTGCCCGGCCTTTGCCGGATCCAGCGCCAGATCACGTGTCAAGTCAATGCGGCGGCTGAGATCCAGTTTGAGGTCGTCCATCAACGGCCGCAGCATCCAATCGCCGCCGCAGGTCGAACTGATGCCGGCCAGCATGGCCTCGCGATCGTGCTCGAGCGCGGCGGCGAACCGTTGCCGCAGCTCGTCCTCATCCAACAGTTGGGCAATGAACCGACGGAGTAGCGGCTCGCCTGTCTGGCGGTCTTCCTCTTTCAGCCCCGGACCGATGATTTGCAGGCATTGGCAAGCCATGGCTTCGATCGCCATGGCCATCACCTGCGAACCCGGCCGATCGTCCCGGCGCAGCGTGCGGGCGAGGTGAATCATATCAGCGACGCACTCCAGGGCTTCCGGATTTGCCGCCGTGGCATGGGCGGAAATCGCCGCCAAACCGAGCATGGCGGAGAGCGCCGCCATTTCACCGCAGACAGGTTCGCGGCGCAAGGCCGGGTGCGATGCGGCTTCAGCGGTTGCCCGATTCACGTGAGACCGCGGCAGCGCACGCGAGGCGCGTACGGCGCATAAGGCCGGCAGGGTCAGCGTGGCGGCCGCGCGCCATTTGCGGATGACCGCCGCCTGGTACGGAGGGCCCGGCAGCGGCGAGAACTCATCCGCGGGCGGCTTGATGATGCCCATCGAGATGAGCGTCGCCGCGGCGTTCTTCTGCATGATGTAGGCATTTTGTGAATCGGGAAGATCGCTGTTGCCGGCGGGAGCTGACGACGGCCCATGACGGCGCGCCTCCGCCAGTGCCCGCTGCACCTGATGGCCGCTCCAGCCTCCCCACGCCAGCCGTGTTGCGAGCACAAGAAATGCCAGGGCGGCCACAAGTGCAAGCCGCGGCGCCCGCCGGGCCAGTCGTACGGTGGTCGCGAGAGTGGAGCGAAGTATCGTCATCGAAACCTACGCTGGATTATGACCGGGCGGCCAGATGACTGCAAACCGCGGAAACACCGGCAGGACACGCTGAAGCGTGAACTCCGAACGGGCGAACGGGCGCTCTCGATTGACACACCGGGCCGGCCGGTTTCTACTGGCGCCATGGGTGACGCGGCCGACAACGAACATCCTCTCCTGTGTCCCTCCTGTGGGTACGACCTGCGCGCGGCCGTGGAGCATCGGTGCAGCGAATGTGGCACCATATTCGACCCCGCCGAGCTTCGAACCAGCGCCTTTCCCTGGCACGCACGGCGCTCGCTCATGGGATACCTGCGGACCTTCGGAATGGTCTTCTTCGGTTCGCCGCTGCTTCGCCACGAGGCGTACAAGCCGCAGGACCTCCGGTTGGCGCGCCGATTCTGCTGGATCACGGCCGTGGTGGTGGGGCTGGG
>JBIOJL010000538.1:0-3365 GCA_044450885.1 Tepidisphaerales bacterium | reverse complement strand
GTGTCCGCACAGCGCCCTGTTGGACGCCCGCCGCAGCCGCCACGACGGCGCCGGCTCGTGCAGCGCGCGGACGTTGGGATAGGTCCTGTCGAGATGCGTCGCCAGCGCCGTCGTCCCCGTCCGGCCGGACGAAACGATGAACACCACCCTGTCGAACTTGCCTTGAAAGACGGCCAAGCCGATACCTCCGTGCAAAGAAGATGCGAGTATAGCAAAAAGGGATGGCGGCGTCGCGGACGGTACGATCACGGTACGATCACTGTCACCGGTCACTCGGGGCAATCGCATCAGATTCGGTGGGACAGGCATTCTTGCCTGTCGTCGGATGGCCAGTAGGACAGACATTCCTGTCTGTCGGGACATTCTTGTCCTCCCGAGGTCATCCGAGGTCCGTCGTTCAGCCGTCCGCCGCAATTGCCGCCATACCCGATCGCCGATAGAATACAGTTGAGGTAATACATGGTGATCATCGTCTTTCCGGATCGTGAGACAGCGAGGAGGGGCTTGGGCTTCCTTCTGGGAAGATTCTCCGGCCGGGTCCTGAAGACGGGCGAGCACATCGTGCCCGAGGCCGCGCTGGAGGCATTGGCCGAGCAGGGAATTCCATTCACGGTGAAAGGGAAAGCAACGTATGAGCAGCAACTGGCGGCGCTACGAAGTGGTTCTGCCGCTACGGTTCAATGACGGGCGCGCGATTCCGCAGGAATGGCTCGCCGACGCGGTTCGTGAAGTCTTCGATCGCTTTGGGGCGGCCAGCTTTGAAACTCAGAAGGTCGAAGGACATTGGCGGCATGGCGGCATCACCTATCGCGACGACCTCGTGCGTATCGTCGTGGAGGTGCCCGATGAGACCGACACCCGCGACTGGATGAGGGCGTTCAAAGAGAGATGGAGGGTACGGGTGGAGCAGATTGAGTTGTGGATGGTGAGTTACCGCATTGATGTCGAATGAAGGACGCACGTCTGCCTCGCGTCGGGGGCGCCCCGCCCGCCCAACTCCGCGAATTTCAGTTGACGGCAGCTTGGAAGCTCCCTAACGTCATTGCAACACTATGTGACATGGCCGTTGCGTCGGGCAGATTGGGTTCTTCAACGGCGTGGCCTTCACCTCTTGTCTCTCCGAGCCGCTTTGGCGACCCGTGGTGATCGGTCGGGTGTGTTCCGGCTGGCCGGGCGGCTTTGCGCCGCTTTTGCCGCTGCCGCATCCTCAATGCTGGAACTTGGGAAGATCGCCTCGTGCCCTCCTCGTGGCGGGCCGGGGATTGTCTCCCGTTCTTTATTGAGGCTGCCGGTATTGGGCAGCCCTCGCGAGAGGGACGATCATGCTTGAAACGATCCGCGCGGCGTTCACGAAATGCTTTGGGCCGGATCTTCTATCGTCGGGCAACTCCTCGCGCGGGCGCGCGTCGGGCTGGGGAGTTCGGCGGGGTCAGTCCGGGCGGCAACTGGGCCGGGCGACATCGGCCGCCATCGAGTCTCTGGAATCCCGCCGGCTGCTGACGGCCTTCGTCGTGAATACACTGCTCGACCAGAATGATGCAACAGGCAGCAGCGTGGTTTCTTTACGCGATGCCATTGCCGCCGCCAATGCGAGCGCCTCTGTGAACCCGATCACGTTCGCCCCGGCCCTGACGGCCCACGGGCCGGCCACGATCACCCTGACCCTGGGAGTATTGACGCTCACCAACACCACCAAGATTACCATCACCGGTCCTGGGGCCAGCCTGCTTTCCATCAGTGGCGACAACGCCACCAGCATCTTCAATATTGCTTCCAGCTCCTTCGCCGTGATCAGCGGCTTGACAATGACGGGTGCCCGGGATGCGTCACTTGATGGAGGCGGAATCCTCAACAGTGGCATCCTCACGATCACCGCCAGCACTGTCTCCGGCAATGCGGCCGGGCAAGGGGCGGGCGGCATACTCAACTCGGCCGGCGCGACGCTGACCATCTCCGGCAGCACCGTCTCCGGCAATACCGCCAACACCAACGGGGGCGGAATCACGAATGCCGGCATGCTGACCATCGTTGACAGCACGGTCTCCGGCAACACCGTCCATGCCTACGATGGAGGCGGGATCTACAACATCGCCAGCGGCACGCTCACCGTCATCGGCAGCACGTTCTCCGGCAACACGGCCGGAGGTCAGGGGGGCGGCATCACCAATTGGGGTACGATGACCGTCACCAACAGCACCTTCTACGGTAACTCGGCCGGACAGAGCGGCGGCGCGATCGTCAGCTCAGGCTCGCTCACGCTCACCGGCAGCACAATCTCCGGCAATACGACCGGCAACGGGGCCTCGGGGGGCGGAATCTACGTCCAGGGAACCCTCAACCTCGACAACACCCTCATCGCGGGCAACACCGCTTCAAACAATCCAGACGTTGCTGGCGCAGTGAGCACCGGCGGGTGCAACCTGATCGGCGACGGCACGGGCATGAGCGGCCTGACCAACCGTGTGGCTCGCAACCAGGTCGGCACCTCGGCCTCGCCGATCAACCCGCAACTCGGGTTCCTGGCCAGCAACGGCGGGCCGACCCAGACCATGGCGCTTTTGCCTGGCAGCCCGGCCATCGACGCCGGCGCCAACCTTCTAATCCCTGATGGCGTCACCACCGACCAGCGCGGACCGGGCTTCAGCCGCATCGCCGACTCGGTCGTGGACATCGGGGCGTTCGAAGTCGCCGAGACAACTCCGCCAACGCCACAATTGACGACCCCCATCAAGCTCACACGCAAGGGCACCGCGCCCTATTCATTCATCGTCGTCTACACCGATCCGGCCACTGTGCTGCTCAGTTCCATCGGGAACCGGAACATCAAGATCACCGGCCCCCGATCCTTCAGCGTGTTCGCAACCAGCTTCACGGCTGTTTCCAGTGCCGATGGAACCACGGTCACCGCGACCTATCACGTCGCCGCGCCAAAGGGCGGCTGGACATCATTAAACAACGGCACATACAAGATCATCCTCCAGGCCAACCAGGTCGAAGACCTCCTGAACAACCGTGACCCTCTGGCCACGCTCGGCCAGTTCACGGTGGCGATCAAATGACCAGGCATCCGTGAACGGCTCTACTTTTTCGGTTCATCCTTCCACAAATCCACCGTCCGCGCCTTCACCTCCGGCATCGCCGGCAACGCCGCACTCGGCACCGCCTCATACCAGAACGTGGCGCACGACCAGTCGTCATGCGTCTCGAGCAGGCCGCCCTTGTAGGCGATCTGCTGGATGGTGATGCGGGCTTCCTTCTGCCACGCGATCGGGTCGGCCAGGTGCCAGCGGTACATCGACACGAAATCCTTCTGATTGAAACTACATCCGTTGTACGGGAACGGCGTCTGCTGGATGCCCCAGGAG
>JBIOJL010000537.1:0-3366 GCA_044450885.1 Tepidisphaerales bacterium | reverse complement strand
CGTACCGGACGACAGAAAGAACGACTGTGCGGCAGCACTGGCCGTCCATTCAAGCCGGACGGGACGTGGGGATCCTTCCATCGAGTCGCAATTCCCATCGGGAACTCCAATTGTCCCGCCTTGGCCCGGCCTTGTGTTACAATGGCTTCGCAAACGACCGTGCAGATCCTGGGAAAGCGGGGGGATCAGTGCCGGTGTCGGGCTCGAACCAGCAGAACAATCCTCTAGGGCCGGCGGGCGAGGCGGCGTCCGGCTCGCCCCACGAGAAGCCGTGGCTGAAGCGCAGGGACTGGGCGGCCGGCATCATGCGCGACAGCGTCGGGCTCCATCTCGACGTCTTCGTCATCGCGTTCATGGGCCTGGTTTTCCTGGCCGTTGCCTTCGGCTTCTATCACGAGCGATTGCATTTGGCGCCGGACGGCGGATTCGGCCCCTTCATTCCCATGACCATCTTTGGGCTGGTGGGCGCCGGCATGACTCTGAAGGCCATCCATCTCGTCACGAGCTGGGTCCGCTATGGCCGCTCGCGACTCAAGCTCGAAGCGGTGCCGATCCCGCTCGGCGGGGCCCTGAAGGCCGAACTCATCATGACCCGGCAGTTCCGGGCCGGCCGGTCGCTACGCGTCAGGCTGAAATGCATCAATTCCGTGGTGCATGACTACCAGTCGATCAACAAGCCCTTTCCCACCGCCGAAGAAAAGTCGGTCGATTCCCACGCCGTCTGGCAGGACGAGGACACGCTGGTCTCGGACGGCAGCGGCCTGTTCAAGATCGCCTTCGCGGTTCCCGCCGACCAGCCGGCAACCACTTTCCCGGATGGAAAGAGCTGGCGCAGTTGGGTATTGGAGGCAGAAGACCCAAGCGGCCGGACCCAAGCCTATCACGCCGAGTTCGAATTGCCGGTGTTCGCGGCATCGCTCGGCGCCGGCGAAGCGGCCGCCGTGGCGGCCATCGCCGCGGATCGCGAGCGCAGGCTGGAGGACTACAAGCCCGGGCCGGGCTTCAGGGTGAAGATCAAGCCGGCGGCCGAGGGCGGGACAGAATTCCTCATTCCGCCGATGGGCAGAGCCGGAGGAGCCGTCGCCCAATCCATCGTGTTTGCGGTTTCGTTTGTCCTGATGCTGTTCGCCTATGGCCAATTCCCCATGGCGATCGTCATCCCCTGGGGCATCCTCAACCTGCTGCTTTATCTCTGGCTCGCACGTCTTTGGTTCGCGCCCGAGCGGATCGTCATCGGCAATGGCGTCATCCGGGTGACCAATGGCCTCTTCCGCATCACCCAGTCCATGGCCATCGACCAGCTGGCGTCCATTCACGCCGTGCCGATCGAGACGCCCTGGGTGGTCACCGTCCGCATCAAGAGCCGGGGCTGGCGCCAGATCGGCACCGGTCAGGGCATCCGGGAACTGGTGGAGGCCCAGTGGCTGGCCCTGCAGATGAGCCACGCCGCAGGCATCCAGCCCGCGAGCCCCATCCCCGGCAATGAGACGGACGAGGTGGTGGAGTCGGTCCTGGGCTACGCCAAGGAGAAGGGCATCCCGGGCGCGGCCGAGGCACTGCAGTCGAAGGCGGCCATCGACCGGCTGAAGCAACATTTGGATCCGAGATACCAGACGGGCCAGGCGCCGGCGGACAATCCGACAGGGCCGCTGCCGCTATCGCTTTCCGCGCAGGCCTTCAAATCCAAGCCAACCAGCCCCGTCACGAAGATTGTCGCCGCCGCGATAGGCCTTGTCGGCCTGCTTTGGTTCCTGACCAGCGCGCTTCACCCGATCTTTGCAGTCTTGATGAGCCGGCTACGGCATTGAGTTAGGCCGGCAAACGGGCCATGGCGGCGCCGGCCCGGAGCTTCGGCGCCGGCCTGCGCCGCCCCATCGCACCGCTACTCGTCGCGATTGCATTTTAGCAATTCCGTAACCCAAAGGGTTCAAACTGGCCGGCGATGGCGAGTGCCCGGGGAATGCCGGAGGACAACGGAAACGGCGGGCGGATGTCAGTTCGTCCCACGGCGTTCCGTCGCAAATTCGGAGGTTCATAGGATCGGGGAGGAAGCTCCATGGCCAGGCGACCGAAGCAGTCCCAAACCAACGCGAGCGGCTCGTCGATAGAGGCGCCTCAGGCCCATGCGCCCAGAGCGTTGGACGCGCCGGTCTTCGCCCAGCCGGAGCCGACCGCGGATCCCTCGATCTTCAAGATCAAGCATCCGTCGGACGGCCCTGCCTATAAAGTCATCGATCAGCTGAACAAGGAGCACCGCGTTCAACCGATGGCCTTTCCGCCGCCGCGCGGCCACGGCCCCGAACCGCAGCTGACGCTGACCGAGGTCTTCGGCGGCAACAGCGGCGCCATCAACGTCGTCTCGCAAGCCGGCCAGATCGTATTCCACGCCACGGGCGACTGCGGCAGCACGCGCGGGCCCAAGACCCAGAACGAGGTCACCGACAAGATGATCGGCGACTTCACCGAGGCCGATGCGAAGGAACTCCCGCAGTTCTGTCTCTTGTTGGGGGATATCGTCTATAGCTTCGGCGAGCCGGAATACTACTACGATCAGTTCTATGAGCCGTACCGGAACTACCACGCGCCGGTCCTGGCGGCGGCCGGCAACCACGACGGGATGATCTCGCCGCTGGCGCATGCGACCAGCCTTGAGGCCTATTTGCGGAATTTCTGTTCCGACCCTGCGGCCGGCTATACTGTGACGCCGGAAGCGGGCGGGCTTTCTCGCACCGCGCAGATCCAGCCGGGCGTGTTCTTCACCTTCGACGCGCCCTTCGTTCGCATCCTCGTATTCTACAGCAACACCCTGGAAGACCCTGGCGTCATTGCCAACAGCACGATCGGGAATTCCCAGCTCGACTTCCTGACGGCGGCCCTGCAGCGGGTCAGAAGCGAGAAATACCCAGGGGCGCTGCTCTTCGCCCACCATCATCCGCCCTATGCGATCGGAGGCCAACATTCCTCCAGCCTAGATATGCGCCGACAAATGGACAAGATCTGCGCGGACGTTGGCGTGTGGCCGCACGCGGTGCTGGCGGGCCACGCGCATTCCTATCAGCGCTTCACGCGGCATCGTCCGGACGGAACCGACATCCCCTACATCATCTGCGGCAACGGCGGGCACAACGTGCAGAAGCTGCAGGCCCCCGGCGGCGTGCCGCTGCGCACGCCGCAGACCTTGAAGGCGCAAGGTGCCGCCGACGATCCGGTGACGTTCGAAAACTACGACGATGTCGACTATGGTTATTTGAGGGTGATCGTCGATCCCAAGCAGCTCAGGATCGAATATCACCCGGCGAGCGACAGCATCCAGGCAAAGACGCCGGACGACAACGTCACCGTGGACATCGCTTCGCGGAAACAAGT
>JBIOJL010000536.1:0-3392 GCA_044450885.1 Tepidisphaerales bacterium | reverse complement strand
GTTCAGGGGCCGGGCGCGAGGGTTCAGACGTCGGGGTTCAGGGTTCAGGCGGGGGTTCCTCGTCCCTTGGACATCTCGGGCTGGCCGAGTGGTCGTCCTCATATGATATAGTATGCGCTGCGAGTGGGCGCGGTTCCACACAAATCGGCACATTTTTTGGAGTGCGGTCTCGACGCCGCTTTTCCATCGGCGGGGCAACACAGGTTATCGCACCGGGGGCATATCGTGGCGGCGGATCGGCCTTGGGCCGGGCGCACATCGAGAAGCTTGCGCAGGGCTGCACAATCCCGATCCTGCCAGGTGGCCACTGCGTCAAGATTCTTCAGATGGCGTCTGAACAAGTGCCCGCCGCCCTTTACGACCGCGACGTAAGATATTCCTCACCCGTTAGCCGCTTTGCCCCGCATTCCGGACACCGTTCCGGGCTCTCTCGCAAATCATACCCGCACTTCAGACACAACCCCTTCTGAGCGCACTGCCTTCTCCATCGCCTCTGCTTCCACCGCCTGTACAATGGTATCCCCACGCCCAGCCCACACGGGATCACCACCGCCCATGTGGGCATGAACACATTCCACCCGTCCATAACAGGTATCGATGGATCAGCATACCGCCGAAGAGCGAAACGGTATCTCGCAGGCTCCGCTTCGTTACAGAACCAGACGAACCGTCCCCGCTCTTGTTCTGGATTCTCCCACCCACCACCAATACTCCCCGGATCGATCACCCGCACTGGCGGCGTGCTTCGCCAATAGTAGAAACACAACACCGACCGATTCGAATAAACGCCGAATGCCTGCCACTTCTTCGCATCCCAATCCCGCCAGCCCGCCCACCCCACCAGCACTCGGCACCATGGCCCACTGATCCACGCGGCCGACGACAACACCAACCCGACCACACACACCCAGTACCCAGCCTTACATAGAAGTCTGGTGAACTTCACCGCAACACCCGATCCTCTCTGTCCGCGAAATCATGGCCAGTCTGTGTAGGGTCCGCACTGCGGACCTTCTGGGTGTCCCAAGCGCATATTGGCCGCTCAACACAATGGTCCGCAATGCGGACCCTACCGGCGCTCGATCACATACCACGGGCTGTTTCCTGGGAGGGTCACGGCGCTGGCCGGGACGATCGTGTCGGGGCTCTTGGGTTGGCCGGAGTTGTCGAGTGAGGTCAGAGTGTACGTTCCGGCCGCGGCCAGTCTGAGCGTGGCTTTCACAGGCTCGATACGCGGAGCGCCATTGCCCCAGCGGGAGCCGATGGTCTGGCGCTGGGCGTCCCATTGCAGGCCGACGTTGTCGCAGCGGCCGATGGCGCAGATGAGCAGCTTGTCGGCCTGGGCAATGGTCTGGGACGGATTGGCGGGGACGACGATCAGCGTGGCGAAGGGGCTGTCGAGTCTCTCAAGCGTGACGGGGCCGATGGTGATGGCGGGGCCGGGGAAGCCGGTGAAGACGGCGGCGCGGGCGTCGCCGAAGCTGAAGCGGCCGGTGCCGGGGCCGGTCGCGGTCCACTGGAAGCGCGATTCGGGCGAGACGGCCTCGTCGGCCTTCGCAGCGGGGTCATAGGTCAGGGCGAACTGCGAGGTGAGGAGTTTCTTCGTGTTCATGCCGTGGAAGGCGCCGACGTAGCCGTTCATGTCGGTCCAGTAGCGCCCGACGTTATCGAGGGATTGCGTGACGTCGGGGCGGATGACGATGTGCCCCGCCAGCGGCGGCACCGCGCCGCCGAGGAACAGCCGGGCGGCCAGCGGCGAGGGAGCCATCTTCGCCGGGTTGCCTTCGATGTCGAAGAAGCTCCATGCGCTGTTTCTTGTAGTTCTGATTGTGGCTGTAGGCGAAGATGAAGACGCCGTCCCAGTCCTGGGCGGCGGCGATGGTGGCGATCATGGGCATGCACTCGGCCTGCCATTCGTTGGGGGCGCTGTGCTGGTATTCGGTGACGGTGTACGGTTTGCCGAGTACGCGCGTGGTGACCAGGCCGGCCATGGTGGAGCCTTGGGGTGAGTCGCTCATGGGCTTGTTGTTGATGACCCAGTCGTTCATATCCCACTGGCGACGGGGGAAGTGCGGATGTTCCCAATAGGAGTGCTGGTCGACGAAATCCATCTTGGCCTGGCCGATGGTGCCCAGCGGGCCGTAGGCGATGGTGCCGGTGACGGCGCATTTCACGCCGAGATCTTTCTTGAGAAAGCTGTACATGCCGACGAAGTATTTCTCGTCGATCTCCTGGAGAAAGCGGTGCCAGTCGCGCAGGCGCAGCGAGGCGAAAGGCTGGCCTTTCTTGCAGACGGCAACCGAGCCGGCCGCGGGGTCTTCGTCGGTGCGGAGGCCAACCTGGCCGCCGCTGAAGAGCTGGACGTTCTTGATCCAGACCGAGGCGGGCTGGTAGGCGGAGCAGAAGTTGAGCTTGACGCGGTCGTCATCCTTTGCGGCCTTGAAGCCGAGCTGATATTCCTGCCAGTCGGCCGTGAGGTCGAGGCCGCCGGAAAGGCCCATGGTCTCATACGGCTCGTGGGCCTGCTGGGTGCCGACGGTGAGGCGGGCGCCGGGCTTGTCGGCGCGGGCGAGGAAACGGACGGCGTAAACCTGGCCCTTCTTGAGTGAAACCGGGACGCAGTTGAACTGCAGGTGCCAGGCGGGATCGACGGCCGCCGGGACGGTGAGTTTCACGCCGCCGTCGTCGCGGATGAGGGTCATCTTGGCGCCGTTGTGCATTTCGGTGGCCCAGTTGGAGCCGGGCTTGCCGAGGGTTTCGCAGTTGGGGTCGGTGACGAGGTTCGGGCCGTCCTTCTCCAGTCCCGCGTTCCAGGCGGTCGCCAGCTTGTCGCGCGAGGTGTATTGGGAGACCAGCCAGGCGTTCCATTGTTTCTTGAGTTCGGCCGCGAACGGCTCGGGCAGTTCGCCCAGGTGCTGGTCGGAGCCCCACATGAAGATGGAGTTCTCGTTGTTGATTTCGACGATGGCGACCGCCGGGTCGTCGGCATAACGCAGTTTCGTGTAGGCGTTGACGTGGCCCAGCAGATCGCGGGCGTATTTCTTCTGCACCGCGATCAACTCGGGATAGAAGATGTCGACGATCTTGTCGAACGACTCGGTCCTGTCCGCGCCCGGCCAGTTGTGGGCCTTGCTGTACCAGCGCGATACGTGGAGGTTGATGTTGCTGTAGATGCCCTCGCGCTTGAGGGCCGAAATGAAATAATCCAGCCGCTCCAGCGCTTCCGGCGACAGCGTTTCCAGTTTGCCGTCGGCAAAGATACCGTTGGGGTAAGGCTGCATGTCCATGTGGTGCAGACGGACGGCGTTGAAGCCGAAATGGGCCAGTCGTTTGGCGACGGCGTCAGCGTCATCATGCTTGGGGAAGCACCCGGCAAACGCGATGTTGACGCC
>JBIOJL010000535.1:0-3403 GCA_044450885.1 Tepidisphaerales bacterium | reverse complement strand
CTGGTATTCCAGGCCAGCGAGGACGCTGGCCCTACTTTGCCTCGTTAAACCAGATGTTCCGGAAGCGCACCGGACTCCCGTGGTCCTGCAAGTGCAGGTAGCTGGGATCCGCCGTTTCCTTCGCCGGAGCTGCTGTCGTGGTGTGCGGGATCTCGACGTCCTTCTGAATCAGCACGCCGTTGTGAAGCACCGTCATCCGCGCGTTGGCGGTCTTCTTGCCGTTCTCCCACGTGGCGGCCGTGAACTCGGCGTCGTAAGACTGCCATGAGAGCGGCGGAAAACACATGTTCACTGCCGGGGCCGACACGGTGTAAATGCCACCGCAATCATCGTTCTTCCCGTCCAGCCCGAACGAGTCGAGCACCTGGATCTCATAGCGTCCCTGCAAATATACGCCACTGTTTGAGCGGCCTTGTCCTCGCCCCTTGGGCTCGTAGGACAACATGAACTCGACATGGAGCTTGCCGCTGCCGAACAGCTTCTTGCTGTTCGAGCCCTGCATCAGCAGCCCATCTTCCGTCAGCTTGGGCGCTCCCTCGCGCCATTCATCGGCGTTCTTGCCGTCGAACAGCACGGTGGCGCCTTCCGGCGGCTTGGCGCCCAGCGTCGGGCTCTTCCGCAGCACCTGCGGCAGTTTTCCCAACTCCTTGCCCTCGCTGTCGCTCACGGTGAGCGACTTCTCCTTGATCTCGCATGCAAAAGGATCGCCTTTGATCGTGACCCTGCCGTCGGCCAGTTTCCCCTCGGCTGCCGACTTCTTCATGGTTCTCTCCCACCCGTCCCCCGGCAGTCCGCCGGGATAGAACACCGCCCGGAATGTTCCACCGCCCAGCGCGATCACCTGCACGCCGAACTTCTTGCCGCCGATGTCGCCGGCGTATTCGCCTTGATACGCGAAGTCCGCATCAACCCTGGTGATGTCGGCAGCGGCGGCCTTCTCCGCCCACGCCGGCATCGGCAGCGCGGCCATGCCGCCCGCCGCCACAGCCGCCGCCAGAACCCACTTCGCCACTCGTCGAGAATTGCGCATGGTCATGATGATGTTCCTCTTTCTGACTCAAGATATCGCCGCACGCCCAAAACGTGGAACCCCATCGACAAGTGACAAGTGACAAATGACCAGTGACAACAATTTCCCGTCACCCTCCCGCCTCCGCATGGTATAAATAGCGTGAACCGTTCATTTGGACCCAAGGAGGTCCCCGTGATCCGCACCATCAGCATCGCCCTCATCACATTCCTGTCCCTGGCGCCGCTCGCCCGCGCCGCCGACAGCACGCCGGTTCCGTGGGAGGAGCAGCTCCGCGCCATGGGCTACTTCATCATGCATCTTTCCTCCATCAACGCCATCAACGGCATCAACCTCACGCGCCAGCAGGCGGTTGATCTCCGCGTCATGGCGCTGGACATCGAAAAATCGGCATCCCGGCTGCCGCCGCTCGTCGGCCGCTATCGTCCGGACCTCGGTGAAGTCCGCGACACCTACCTTGAAGTCGAGAAGCTGCTGCTGGCCGGCCAGGAAATTCCCGATGCCCTGGAAGCGCGTGTCGGCAAGGCGCGTGGCTATGAGTCGGCCGTCATCCGCCAGTCGCTGGTGAATCCCGTCGCCGGATCGACGACCTGCCTCAAGTGCCACGGCCAGCCGGCGCAGGGCGACCTGCGCTCGGGGATGCTCTCCGGCTCGCCTCTCAACGACGCCGTCAAACATCCTTCCCAGCTTGAAGTCTTCCTGGCCCATCACGTCGGCCTCTTCGGCATCGGCGGCAGCCTGAAAATGCTCGGCTACATCGACAAGATCGACAAGCTCCTCAAGCCCGAGCAGAAACAGGCGCTGACGGGGTTTTCATGCTGTCTGACGCCGCCCAAGTCGATGTCGGACCCCGTTCGCGCCGGCCAGGCTTCGGGCGGCGAAAAAGAAATCGACTTCTTCCGCGCGATCCGCAAGATGAACGATGTGCAATGGGAAATCACCAAGGCCGTCGGCAGCGGCTGGATCGACAAGGCCGTGGTTGCCAAGAGCCCCGGCGCCAAGCCGGAGGAGATCGTGGCGACGCGGGCGAAAGCCATCGCGCTCCTCGAAAAGATCCGCAAGGTGCCCGACAGCGATTTCGAGTTGGACAAGGGCAAACTGGCCGCGGAGCTAAGGCAGATCGCCGGTGTATCGTCGGGGGAACAGGCCGAGAAGGACCGCAAGTTCGGCACCGCGACATTCCTGCTCGTCCCCGGCTCGGCCGATGCCTACACGGCTCTGATCAAGCGACTTGACCAGCACAAGTAACCCCTTCGTGCCTCCGTGCCTCATTGCCTCCGTGCCTTCTCCGTATGACCCGTCGCCGTTTCATCCTCCTGCTTCAGCAACTCGGCAGCTCGGCCGCAGTTGCGGAAACGCTCTACCCGTTCGCCGTCGCCCGGGCCGCGGCACCTGGCGACACCCCGGCCAAATACTGGCACCCGGCCAGCGGTGGCGTCGAGTGCGAACTCTGCCCGCGCAACGAAACGCTCGCCAGCGGCGAGGTCGGCGCCTGCCGTGTGCGGGTCAATCGTCGCGGCAAGCTCATCACCCTCGGCTACGACCGCCCGTGCGTGCTGAACATCGACCCGATTGAAAAGAACCCGTTGGCCCATGTCGTCCCCGGCTCGGAACTGCTGGCCATCGCCCACGCCGGCTGCAACATCCACTGTCCCTACTGCCAGAACTGGCAGTTCTCGCAAAAGGGTCCCGACCAGACGAAGAACATCGCCGACTTCGACCGCGCCGCCGTCATCGCCAAGGCCGCCCAGCGCAAGCTCAAGGGACTGGCGTTTACCTACACCGAGCCCTCGGTCACGCCCGAGTTTCTGGCGGCCGCGGCGCAGTCGGCCGCCGAGAAGGGACTCCTGCTCACGCTCTGTTCCTGCGGCTACATCGAGGACAAACCCCTGCGCGAGATGGTGAAGCCATTCGCCGCCGTGACCATCACCTACAAGGGCGCCACCGAGCAGTTCTACCACGACGTCTGCGGCGCATCGCTCAAGCCGGTGCTCGATTCGATGGTCACGGTGAAGTCGCTCGGCAAGTGGCTCGAAGTTGCGACCCTCGTCGTCCCCACGCTCAACGACGACACAAAACTGCTCGCCGGCATGGCCCGCTGGATTGTCGCCAACCTCGGCCCCGACACCCCCTGGCACCTCGAGCGCTTCAACCCGCAACACGAACTCACCAACCTCCCCATGACGCCGCAGGCCACGCTCGAGGCCGCCCGCAAGATCGGCTTCGACGCCGGCCTGAAATTCGTCTACATCTCCAACCTCGCCCCGCACGAGGGCAATCACACCTACTGCCCGGGCTGCCACGCGGCCGTCATCACCCGGCTCGGTTTCAAGATCATCCGCAACGACCTCAAGGACGGTGCCTGTCCCAATT
>JBIOJL010000534.1:0-3408 GCA_044450885.1 Tepidisphaerales bacterium | reverse complement strand
CTGATTGGCCGTGGCGAAGTGGATGTCGTCCTCGTCGTGGATGGCAAGGCGGCAAATGTAGTGAAGGTCCGCATCCTCTAGGCACGGAGGTGGATACTATGGGCAAACGATGCCTGTTTTGGGCGCTGGCTTCAACAGTGCTGACGGCAACCTTGACATGGCTCCTGGCCGACACAGAGAACGTGATCACCGGAGTCGTGACGGACGCCTCGCGACCCGTGGCCGGCGCCGTCGTGCGAGTGCAGGCCACGGCGATCTCCTGCACGGCGAACGAACGCGGCGAATTCACGTTGCGCAGCCTTCCCAATTTGCCCGTTGTGGCCCTCACCGCCTATGCGCCGGGCTATTACATCGTCGGCCCGGTCACCGCGCGGCCGGGAGACGCGGGTGTCTCTTTTGCCCTCAGAAAACTCCCCGCGGACGATACGCCGTCCTACGCCTGGGTCAGCGCCATGTCCGCGGCCGGCCAGGACCTGAACTGCCAGAATTGCCATGCCGATACGAAACTGAAGCCGCCGCAACTCCCGTTCGACGAGTGGCAACTGGACGCCCATGGAACCTCGGCACAAAATCGCCGCTTCCTCTCCATGTACAACGGCACCGATCTCGGCGGCCAGAACCACAGTCCTCTGACGCGCAACGTATACAACAAGGATTACGGACTCATCCCCCTGCCGCCGGACCCCGGCTTGCCGTATTTCGGCCCGGGCTTCAAACTCGACTTTCCCCAATCGGCCGGCAACTGCACGGCCTGCCACACGCCGGCGGCCGCCGTGACTGCACCATACGATACCGACCCCAATACGGTGACCGGAGTTGGTCGTGAGAGCGTGGCCTGCGACTTCTGCCACAAGGTCTGGTCCGTGCGGCTCGATCCGTCAACAGGGCTCCCGTATCCCAACAGCCCCGGCGTCCTCTCGTTCGAGTTCCTCCGTCCGCCGAGCGGGCAGCAGTTCTTCGCCGGGCCGTACGACGACGTGGCGCCCGGCGACGATACTTACTCGCCGCTGCAAAACCAGAGCCAGATATGCGCTCCCTGTCACTTCGCGAAGTTCTGGGGAACCCAGATCTATAATTCGTTCGGCGAATGGCTGGCAAGTCCCTACTCCGATCCCGTGAAGGGACAGACCTGCCAGGATTGCCACATGCCCCGCCGTGGAGCCGCCGTCGCCGCCCGTGCCGACAAGGGTGCCCCAACCCGCAACCCCAAGGCCGTTTTCAGCCACCTGATGCCCGGCGCCGCGGACCGCAGCTTGCTTGCGAGCACCGCCGGACTCAACGTTGCTGTCCGCCAGTCGGGCGCGCTCGTCCACGTCACTGCGTCGGTGGTCAACGAGAGGGCCGGTCATCATATTCCAACCGACCATCCAAGCCGAAACATTCTTCTCGTCGTTTCCGCTACGGACGCCGGCAATCACGATCTCGTTTCCGTCGCAGGCCCTCTTGTTCCGGCTTGGGGCGGCAGTGGGTCGGCGCCTGAAGACTATGGTGGAAAGCCCGGCCGTGGCTTCGCAAAGATCCTGCAGGAACTCTGGACCGAGGTATCTCCGACGGCGGCCTACTGGAATCCTACCGTCCTGCGCGAGGATACCCGCATCCCCGCTCTGGGGCAGGACACCAGCCAGTACGATTTTCTGGCGCCAGCCGCCGGCGGGCCGGTGCAGGTCACCGCCAAGCTCGTTTTCCGGCGTGCGTTCCGGACCCTGTCGACCTGGAAGCAATGGAACGACGCGGATATTTTCATGAACCAGTCGTCTGTGTCGATAGAGACCACGGCCCCCAGCATCGCGCCCTTGGCCGTTGTCCACGCGGCAACGTTGCGCCGTGATGTTCCGGTCGCCCCCGAATCGATACTGACAGTTTACGGTTCGGGATTAGCCTCGTCAGCCGTCCCCGGCGACACCGCTACTGGATCGAAGGTCTCGGTACGGGACCGCTATGGCGCAGAGATGCAAGCGCAGCTTTTGTACGTTTCACCCGGCCAGATCAATCTTGTGTTGCCGGGAGGCCTTACGCCAGGCGCCGCGGTTCTGAAAGTGATGCGGGATGACCAGTTGGCGGGCGCTGGGCAGATCTCCCTCGCTCCCGTCGCCCCTGGTCTCTTTGCCGCGAACAGTTTTACCGCGGGGCCGGCTGCCGCCGTGGTCGTATATGTGGCGGCCGATGGCTCTCAGACGAACTCGCCAACCTTTGTCTGTAGTGGTCCGGTGGGGCACTGTGATACCGCCCCGATTTCCGCCACCAGCGAAACCACAAGATCATATCTGATGTTATTCGGGACCGGGTTCCGCGGGGCAACGCCTCAAGTTGGTGTCCGGATCAGCATCGGGGGAATCGATGTTCCGGTGCTGAGCGCAGGCCCGCAAGCCCAATGTCCCGGACTTGACCAGGTTAATGTCGAATTGCCTGCCGCTCTCGCCGGCAGGGGAGAGGTTCCGGTGGTCCTCTCCGCGGATGGTCAAACCGCCAACACCGCCGTCATCAACATACGTTAGAGATCCGGCCTCCTTCGAAGGCGTGCCGGACCCGGTGGCTCTGGCGGTTTATCGCACTACCCAGGAAGCCCCGCAAAACGTGGCCAGACACGCGCGTGTCCCAGGCCGAGGTCTCTCTCGCCCGCGTCGACGGGCTGCTCCAACTCACCGTTGCCGACCGTGGCGCCGGTGTGGAACTGAAATCCACGGGCATGCCGGCGGGCCTTGGACTGGTGAGCATCAGGGAACGCACCCGCCTGGTGAACGCAACCTTCGAAATCGAGAGCCAGCCCAATCAGGGCGCCACGCTGCGCGTCGGAATCCCGCTGTAGCCGTCCTGGCCCCCGCCTTCCCGGCTCAGCACCAGCCATCCCAGGAATCCGCACAGCGGGATCGCCGTGGCCACCCAGAACGCCGCGGCATACGAATGCAGATCGAAGAGCCGCCCGAAAACGGGCATCAGCACCGCCACGGCGGCGCTCCAGCTCCCCGCGCCCACCCCCGCGATCAGGCCCGCGTGCTCCGCCGCGTACACGCTGTTCGCATACGCCACCGACAACACCAGGAACCCGGAACCGACAAACATGGCGAGAAACAGCAGCAACAGGACTGGAACCGTCCCCGGCACGAGCGGCACCGCCGCGAAGGCGAGATTCAGTACCGCACACCACCCCAGCATCCGCCGCAAATCCGCCCGGCGGGAACCGCCCTTCCGCAGCCCGCGATC
Organism: Tepidisphaerales bacterium; assembly: GCA_044450885.1. Lineage (GTDB taxonomy): Bacteria > Planctomycetota > Phycisphaerae > Tepidisphaerales > Tepidisphaeraceae > JANYKD01. Next base: position 207 of record JBIOJL010000534.1, on the reverse strand, counting down.
CGTCAGCCATCCCCATACGAAGTAGCCGATCTCCCAACCCAGCGGCGGAATCCACAGGACTTTTCCGATGAACCCCTGCGACCGCCCCAGTGGATGCGCCAGATAGAGCGACGCACTGTACAGCACAAACCCCAGCGGCAACGCACCCAGGGCGTACGCGCAGATGTACGCCCACAGGCGCCGGTCGCCCAGCCGCGGCCCCGGTGT
>JBIOJL010000533.1:0-3420 GCA_044450885.1 Tepidisphaerales bacterium | reverse complement strand
CGTGGCGCGGGGCAGATCGGTGTCGACCTGCTCGATCTCGCCTTCGACGCCCTTGAGACCCTTCTTGAATTCGACGATGCCCTTGCCCAGGCTGCGTCCGACCTCGGGCAATTTCTTGCCGAAGAGGAGGAGCCCGATCAGTGCGATGACAATCCACTGACCGCCGCTGGGGAGGAATGCCAGAATCAGACCTTGCATGATGATCCTTTCAACATGAGAACGAACGAATCGGCTTCCTATTATACGGTCAAGTCGGGAAAAAGTTAATGTTTTCTTGAACGAAGTATTTCCAGCAGCCGTTCCATGTCCGGCGGCAGGGGGGCCTTGAGGGTCATCGGCTCAAGGGTTCCGGGGTGAATCAGGGTGATTTCGGCCGCGTGCAGGGCCTGCCGGTCGAAGCGGAAATCGCCATATTCCAGGTTCCGCCCGCCGTACATGGTATCGCCCACCAGGGGTCGCCCGCGGGCGGCCATGTGTACACGTAACTGGTGTGTGCGACCGGTCTTAGGCAAAAGCCGGAGCAGCGCAAACCGGCCGGGGACGGACGGGTGTGCCTGGTCTTTTTCATGGGTTGAATCGACCAGGGCGAGTTCCGGCGGGTCCTCGAATTTCTCCTCCACATGGTAGATGGTGATGGCCGGGCGGCCGCCGTTGGCTTCCTTGCGGATGGCCTGGCGCTCGCGGACATATCGGTCGCGGCCGATCGGCAAGTCGATCACGTCGGACAGCAATTCCGGCACGCCGTGGCAGATGGCGACGTAGGTTTTCTGGATCGTGCGTTTCTCGAACTGCCGGGCGATGCGCCAGTGGGCCTCGTCGCTTTTGGCGACGAGCATGATGCCGGTGGTGTTGCGGTCGAGGCGGTGAAGAATGCCTGGCCGCCAGTTGCCGCTGACGCCGCTCCACTTGGCACCGTAGAAGACCAGGCCGTTGACGAGCGTGCCGGTCCATTTTCCGCGGGCCGGGTGGACCATCAGGCCGGCCTGTTTGTTGAGCGCCAGGAAGTGCTCATCCTCGTAGACGATGTCGAGGGGGATGTTCTCGGGGATCAGTTCGGAGACGGGCTTGGGCGGGGCGACCATGACGATCTCGTCGCCGGCCTTGGGCTTGTACGACGCCTTGGTCGGCTTGCCGTTGACGGTAACCAGGTCGTCGTCGATCAGGCGCTGGACGCCGGCGCGCGACAGATGGGGGACGCGGTCGACGAGATACTGGTCGATGCGGCGGGTGAGGGTGCGGCTGGGGACGAAGCGGTAGTGCTCGACGTCGGCTTCGGTGTCGGCGTCGGCGTCGGCGGTTTCCGCTTCGATTTGGTCTTCGAGCTCAGCCATGGTGGTGCGCGGTAATGATCCGAATGACGAAATCCGAAATCCGAATGACGAATGAAACTCGAATCACGAATGACGAACTTCCCGCGCGTTTCGGTGGCACGCAGAAGCCGCAGCGCACCCTGTGCATCCTGCGCGCCCTACTTGATCTCCTCAAAGCTGCCGATCGTCGGCAGCGTGCCGACCAGTGGCCTGGCGTAGTCAATGAACGCCTGGGTGATGTCATTCCCATCCTTGCCGATGTACTCGGGCGCCAGGTGCTTGGTCTCGCGGGCGACGGTGGCCAGCGGCGTCAGATGGTACTCGATCTCGTACTTGCCGCCGGGTTTGCGGCGCATGGCGACGGAGCCTTCGGCGTTCTTGGGATCGGCGGTGTACTGCACGGCCAGCCGGCCGACTTCGCGGGCTTCCCTCGCATCCGTTGCGCTGACGTAGCCGGGGAAGGATCGCTGCAGGTAGCCGAAGGTGTCGGCGCGGACGCGCAGTTTCTTGCCGGATGGGTTGGGCAGTTTCTTGCTGATGAGGCCGGCCAGGTAGTCGGCCAGGGCGCCCGTGCCGGACAACTGCTTGTTGCCGTGGGAATCGACCTCCTGGTCCTGCACGATCTTCTCGGCCCAGGTGACGTACTGGCCCTTGGCGTTCTTCTCGGGAAGGCTGATGCCTTCGGAGGCGGCGATGATGCAGCGGCCGAGTTTGCTGTAGACGCGGTCCACGTCCGCCAGGAACTTCTCTTCCGTCAGGGGCGATTCGGGGACGTAGATGAGGTGCGGGCCGTCGTTGGGATACTTGCGGGCGAGCACCGACGCGGCGGTCAGGAAGCCGGCGTTGCGGCCCATGACCACGTTGATCTTGATGCCGGGCAGGCTCTTGTTGTCGTAGTCGTCGCCGATGAAGGCGCTGGCGACGAACCGGGCGGCCGAGCCGAAGCCCGGCGTGTGGTCGTGAACGCGCAGGTCGTTGTCGATGGTCTTGGGCACATGGAACGTGCGAAGTTCGTAGCCTTCCTTCGCCGCCAGTTCGTTGACGATGCGGGCGGTGTCGGCCGAGTCGTTGCCGCCGATGTAGAAAAAGAAGCGGACGTTGTTCTTCTGGAAGCCGGCGAAGATCTTCCTGCAATACTCGGCATCGGGCTTGTCGCGGGTGGAGCCCAACGCCGACGACGGCGTGGCGGCGATGCGCTCGAGCAGCTCGACGGGCGCCTTCTTGAGCGGGATGTAGTCGTTGTTGACGATGCCCCGGACGCCGTGGCGGCTGCCGAGGAGTTCGTGGATGTGGCCGGCCTTCTGGGCCGCCAGGACCACGCCGACGAGGGACTGGTTGATGACGGCCGTGGGTCCGCCGGACTGGCCGACGACGGCGTTGCCTTGGAGACTGGTGGACATGGAGACATTGCCTTTCTCGTGCCGCGTGTTGCGGCAGGACGGAGCATCATATTCGGACGGGGATTTCCATCAAGGCGGGGTTTGGGGGGTCACGGTAACGATGAAGGATGAACGATGAGGGAATGATGAACCAAAGGGATCGAGGCACGAAGGCCCAGCGCGGCTTGGCCGCAACCAAAGCAGATTAAACACGAAGACACGAAGGCACGAAGCGGGGCATGGTATTCAAGAACGATTCGCAAGAGTTGTCGCCATTGGCTGATTAATTCGGGGGCTCCCCGCTCCCAACCATTGGATCGGCCGGGAACCGCTTCGTGTCTTGGTGACTTCTTCGTGTTGAAGAATTCTTCGCTGGCTGCGAAGATTCTGATGGATTGTGGCACAGAGCCACGAAGTGGAAGAAAGAGGCGGGGCAGGCAAGAGGTGGCGGAAGTGTTCTCACGCTACGGCCTCGGCACCGTCGCGAAAAGTTGCGCGAAGGTTGGTGTCGCCGTGGATTCCCGGCATAAGTGATTGGTGCTTAACCGGTTGCGGATATTGCAGTGGCCGGCGGAGAGGCGAAGAACCACGTCCTTTTCGCGTCCAAAAGCCGTCCCGATCAGTCCCGGGAGGTCCCGGGGGTAACGATGAAGGATGAGGGATGAACGATGAACATGGAGTGCTTGAATGCGGAATTGGGACTGGCAACTGGCAACGAACAACTGGCAACT
>JBIOJL010000532.1:0-3420 GCA_044450885.1 Tepidisphaerales bacterium | reverse complement strand
GCTGGTGATCCTGGATGAGGCGCAGGCCATCAAGAACTCGGGCTCGAAGCAGACGCGGACGGTGAAGCAACTCAAGGCGGCCGGACGTGTCGTGCTGACCGGCACGCCGGTGGAAAACCGGCTGTCGGACCTCTGGTCGCTGTTCGATTTCCTGAATCCCGGATTGCTCGGTGGCGCCAAGGCGTTCGCCAGTTTCGCAAAGCAGTTGGCCGCCCGCGAGCACAATCCGTATGGCCCGCTGCGGGCGCTGGTCCGGCCGTACATCCTGCGGCGGCTGAAGACTGACAAGAGCATCATCGCCGACCTGCCCGACAAGACCGAAGTGAAAGCATTTTGCGGGCTCAGCCGCAAACAGGCCGCGTTGTACGAGCAGGCGGTGCGCGAGCTCGAGAAGCAACTCAAGAGCCTCGAAGGAATCCAGCGGCGCGGCGTGGTCTTGGCGTATCTCATGCGGCTGAAACAGATCTGCAACCATCCGGCGCAGTGGCTGGCGGATGGATCCTATGAGCCCGATGACAGCGGCAAGTTCGGCCGGCTCAGTGAGATTTGCGCAGAACTGGCCGAGCGGCAGGAGAAGGCGCTGGTGTTCACGCAGTTCCGCGAGATCACCGCGCCGCTGGCCGGTTACCTCGAGAAGATCTTCGGGCGGCCGGGTCTGGTGTTGCACGGGCAGACGGCCGTCGGCAAGCGGCGGGAACTGGTGGACGCCTTCCAGCGCGACGACGGCCCGCCGTTCTTCGTGCTCTCGATCAAGGCCGGCGGCACGGGGCTGAACCTGACAGCGGCGTCGCACGTGATACACTTTGACCGCTGGTGGAACCCGGCCGTCGAGAACCAGGCGACCGACCGGGCCTTCCGGATCGGGCAGAAGAAGAACGTTCTGGTCCACAAGTTCGTCTGCCGTGGTACAGTCGAAGAGAAGATCGACGCGTTGATCGCCGAGAAGTCCGGCATGGCCAGCGACCTGCTCGACGGCGGCGGCGAAAAGATGCTGACGGAGATGAGCGACAAGGAATTGCTGCGTTTCGTGTCGCTGGATATCAACCGGGCGACGGAGACCTGATTGCCCAAAGGACTGGAAATGCGCTACTGGGATTTCAAACCATATGTACGGGTGGCGGATCGCCGCAGGAACGCCGAGAAGATGGTGGCGAAGCTGGCGAGCAAGGGGCGGAAGATTTCGCCGGTGAAGCTGTCGAGCAAGAAGATTGCCACGACCTTCTGGGGCAAGGCCTGGTGCGAGAATCTCGAGTCGTACAGCGACTATGCCAACCGCCTGCCGCGCGGGCGGACCTACGTGCGCAACGGCTCGGTGATCGACCTGCAGATCGCCCCGGGCAAAATCACGGCGATGGTGAGCGGGTCGGAGGTGTACGACATCGAGATCGAGATCGACCCGCTGGACAAGAAGAAATGGCAGGCGATCAAGACGCAGTGCGCCGGCAAGGTGGCGTCGATGATCGAACTGCTCCAGGGCAAGCTGTCCGGCGGCGTGATGGAGATCATCACCCGGCACGACGGCGGCCTGTTCCCGTCGCCGGGGGAGATCTCGATGGCTTGTTCCTGCCCGGACGGCGCGTACATGTGCAAGCACCTGGCGGCCGTGCTCTACGGCGTGGGCGCCCGGCTCGACGAGCAGCCGGAGATCTTCTTCACGCTGCGCAAGGTGGACCAGACGGAACTGATCGACCAGGCCGGGAGCGTCGAGGCGATCACCCGGACCGGAGGCGCAGGCAAACAGATTATCGCGGCCGATCAGATCGCGGATGTTTTCGGGATCGAGATGGAGACCGCGACGCCCGCGCCGGCGGTGGAGGTGGCGGCGCCGAAGGCCGGCAAGCCCAAGGTTGCCAAGGCGAAGCGTGTGTCGAAGAAGAAGCCCCCGCAGGGCGAAGTCTGAATGTGTAGCAAGCAGCGAGGCTTGGTCACAAACAAAGCAGATTAAACACGAAGACACGAAGGCACGAAGCGGGGTCTGGTATTCAGAGCCGGACCGCAAGAGTGGCAGATTCTGTGTTTCTTCTGTTTTAACTTGTGGTTTCCGCGAGCGACAACCATTTCATCGACCGAGAACCGCTTCGTGGCTTCGTGACTTCGTGGTGAAGAATTCTTTCCTTGATGCGAAGATTCTGCTGGATGGTGTCACACTGGTTCATCCGGCTCGTGTACCGCCGCCGTTTGCCGGCTGGCCCGGATGGAGTCGATCGAGAAGATCAGCAGCGCGATCCAGATCAGCGGGAAGGCGATCTTCCGCGCCGGCGTGAAGCGCTCGTGGAAGAGCAGCAGGGCCTGCAGGAACGAGATCGTCGGCGCCAGATACTGCATCAGCCCGATCATCACCAGAGGCAGACGCTTGGTGGCGTTGGCGAACCAGAGCAGGGGAATTGCGGTGACGACGCCCGAGGCCACGAGGATGGCCGCGCGGGCCACCGGGCCGAGCAGCCGGGCATCGGCGATAGTGGGGAAACATCGCGGCATGGCCGGGGCGGTCCAGACCAGCACGCCAACCGTCGCGGCGGGAAACAGCAGTAGCGTCTCGACGAACAGCCCGGCCAGCGGCGAAACATGCGCGAGCTTGCGGACGTAGCCGTAGAACGCGAAAGAGAACGCCATCACCAGCGCCAGAAAGGGCACCCGGCCGGTGGAGATGGTCAGGATGGCGACGGCGCTGATGCCCAGGGCGATGGCCGCGATCTGGCCCGGCCGCATGCGTTCCTTGAGCAGGACGACGCCCATGGCGACCGACACCAGCGGGTTGATGTAGTAACCCAGGCTGGTCTCCATCACCTGCGAGATGGAGACGGCGTAGACGAAGGTGAACCAGTTGACCGAGATGAAGAGCGTGGAGGCGGTGAGTTCCAGCAGCACGCGGCGGTTGCCGAAAGCCGCCCGCACCTCGGCCCAGAGCCCGCGGCGCACGATCAGCGGGATGAGCACGAGCACCGACCAGAAGACGCGATGGGCCAGGATGTGGATGGGCTTCATCCCGGCCAGCAGTTTGAAATACGCCGGCACCAGGCCCCAGACGGTGTAACAGGTCAGGGCGTAGAGGAGGCCGATGCGGATTTGCCTGGCGTCATGCTGCATGCGGATGAGGTTGTAATCGGGGAGGAGTGCCGCGACAAATGGGGCGGGAGAACGGAGGTTCGGTGGGACAGGCATTCTTGCCTGTCGTCATCCTGTAGCCGCGATCGTTGATCGCGGTTTTCCGCCGCGATGGGCCATCACGGCTACAACCGTTGTTACTCAATCGGCAGATTCCCTGGCCGCACCCCGCGACAAATGGGGCGGGAGGAAACTTTCCCATGCCGCGATCCGCGCGTTACATTGCAGACATGAGACACTTCGCCGCGACGGACGTCGACGGCGTTGTGGCGGGACGCGCGGTGATTTTGGAGTGCGGTGGCTCGACACCGCTTT
>JBIOJL010000531.1:0-3432 GCA_044450885.1 Tepidisphaerales bacterium | reverse complement strand
GCAGCGCTCTTGCGAGGCGCGTTCCTGTAGCGCCTTCAGAACCGATCTACGCGGGTTCTTCCCGGTTGGTTACGGGTGGACCGCCATGCCGTAGCCGTTCGACTTCAACAACGCGTTGAAGTTCGCCAGATCGGTGTCGATCGTCGTTTTGAACTGCGCGCGGTAGCTCACCAACCGCTTGGTGAACTCCTCGCTCACTTCGTTCTGCTGGTTGGTCGGCGGCAAGTCGCCGCCCTTGACCAGATTCATGCCGATCGAGATCAGTCTCGAGTACAACCCCATCGGAGCGCGGAACGAGTCCTCGCTTCGGCCCGTGAGGTTCACGTCCTCGAGGTTGTTTTCCGCCGCGATGGTCTTCTTTTCCAGCTCCTTGGCCGCCTTGAGCACCGTGGCACCCTTCGGATCGTCCTGGAGCATCGCCATCACCACCTCGAGCTGCTTGCGCGTCCACTCGATCCGGTTAATCATGTCGGCCGTCTCGCTCGCCTTGTCCCGCAGATCGATCAGCAGGGCAACCTGCGCCTTGATCTCCTGCTCGGTGCCGGGCGCGTTGGGATCCTTCAGGATCGTCAACGGCTGGGTCAGTTCTTTCCCGCCGGCCTTGACGTTGACCGTGTACTTGCCCGGTGCGGCCACCGGCTGGATGTGGGCGCGGCGCCAGCTGACCAGCGGCCGCCAGCCTTCGGCATTCAGCTTCACCCACGGCATACCCGGCGGCGCCGTGCGCAGCCGCACCTCTCGCTCGGGCTCGTATTTCAGATCCCACCAGACGCGGTTGATCCCCGCCGCCGAAGTCCCTTTCAGCGTCCGAATCGTCTCGTTGTTCGGCCCCAGAATCGTGATCGTCGCCGGCTCCGATCCGGCCGATTTCAGGACGTAATTGATGTCGGCGCCATATGGCGGGTTCTCACCGGTCGAGGGGCTGCGGGTGTCGGACTCGATGTTCTCAACTCTGCGGAAGCGATAGGCCGGTCGCGGCGCGAACAGCTGCACGTCGGTTGCCTGCACCTTGTCCCACTCCCGCAGCGGCGTGATGTCGTCCAGAATCCAGAAGCCGCGCCCGTAGGTCCCGATGACCAGGTCGTTGAACTGCGGCTGAATCGTCAGCCAGTAGACCGGCGCCGGCGGCAGGTTATTGCGCAGCCGCGTCCACTTTCCGCCGTCGTCCCACGAGACATACAGCGCGTTGTCGGTGCCCGCGTAGAGCATCCCCTTGCGCACCGGATCCTCGCGCACGCAGTTCACGTAGCTCGACTCCGACTTCGGAATGCCGCCGCTGATGAGCGTCCACGTCTTCCCGTAGTCGGCCGTCTTGTAGATATACGGATCGAAGTTGGCCACCTGGTGCAGATCGACGCTGATATACGCCGTGCCGGCGTCATACTTCGACGCCTCGATGTTCTTGATCGTCCCCCACGGCGGCATCCCTTTGATGGTGGCCGTCAGGTTCGTCCAGGTCTTCCCGCCGTCGCGCGTCAGCTGGACCTGCCCGTCGTTGGTCCCCACCCAGATCAAGCCCTTCTCGACCGGCGACTCGATGATCGAGTAGAGCACCGCGCCGTCCCACGTCATCAGGTTGTCGGTGGTGATGCCACCCGAGTTCTGCTGATGGCTCTTGTCGTTGAGCGTCAGGTCGGGGCTGATCGGCGCCCAGCTCTGGCCGCCATCGGCCGTCATGTGCACGCGCTGGCTGCCGGCATACACGCGGTTGTGGTCGTGCGGCGAGATGGCCATCGGGAAGTTCCAGTGCCACCGCTCCTTCACGTCGGCCGGCGCCCAGCCGTAGGTCGCCTCCGGCCAGACGTCGACGCTGCGCGCCACGTTGGTTCGTAGATCGAAGCGGTCAAGCTGCCCGTCGTAGCATCCCCCCCAGACAATGTTGTTGTCGGCCGGATCCGGAATGGCAAAGCCGGTCTCGCAGCCACCCACATGGCGCCAGAGCCCGGCGACGATACCACCGGGGCCTTCTCCGGCGCCGCCAACCATCAGGCTATTGCTCGGGCCGCGCATGGTCGGACCGTCCTGCCGGTTGCCGTAGACGTAGTAGGGAATCTGGTTGTCGGTGGCGACGTGATACATCTGCGCGATCGGTAGCCGCACGCGCTCATAGGTGCGGCCACGATCCAGGCTGATGCTGACGCCGCCATCATTGGCCACCATGATGCGGCGCGAATCCAGCGGGTCGATCCAGATGTCGTGGTTGTCGCCCCCGGCCGCGGTGGCCGTCGGGTCGAGCGAGCGGCCGCCGTCAATCGAGGCGCTCCACGCTACTGACGCGAAGTAGAGGACGTTCTCGTTGTCGGGCGCGATGGCGAACCGCACGTAGTACGGCGAACGCTCGGCCAGGATGTGATCCTCCTGCACGAGCTTCCACGTCTCGCCGTGGTCCTGCGAGCGATACAACCCGGGGGTCGCGTCCTGGATCAGCGCGAAGACCAGGCCCGGGCGGCTCTTCGACACCGCCACGCCCACCTTGCCCACCGGGTGGTCAGCCGCCGGCAGGCCGTTGCCCACCAGCTTCTTCCAGGTGCTGCCGCCGTCGCGCGACACGTACACGCCGCTGCCCGGGCCGCCGCTGTTCAACTTCCACGTCTTGATCTCGAGCTGCCACATTCCGGCAAACAGCGTCTGCGGGTCGTTAGGGTCGATGGCGATGTCGGCACAGCCGGTGTTCTCGTCGACCTTGAGCACCTGCTCCCAGGTCTTGCCGCCATCCTTGGTCCGGTACACGCCCCGTTCGGGCTGCGGCCCGTAAGAGTGGCCCAGCGCGCAGGCAAACACGATGTCGGAGTCCTGTGGGTGAACGACCACGCGCCCGATGCGCCCGGTCTTCTCCAAGCCCATATGCTTCCAGGTCTTGCCGGCATCGTCGGACCGATAGATCCCGTTGCCCATCGCGTGTGCGGGCCGGATCAGGAAGGTCTCGCCGGTGCCGGCCCAGACGATATTGGGGGCCGACGGTGCAAGCGCCAGTGATCCGATTGAGGAAATGTCCTGGTCGTCGAAAATCGGCTGCCAGCTGTTGCCACCATCGCTGGTCTTGAAGATCCCGCCCGAGGCAGCGCCAACGTAGACGACCAGCGGGTTGCCAGGCTCGCCGGCCACGGCAATGGCGCGGTTGCCGGGGGGCCCGATATGTCGGAAGCGGAGCTGCTGAAACGGATTCGGCGCCGGGCTCTGTGCCGCACCCGACAGGGAAAACCCGATCAGGGCGACCAGCCCGGACACGCACGCGCCAACGAGACTACGCGCAAAGAGGGATCGACTCATCGCGTTCTCCTTCGCAACGGCTAAGACATCAGCTGTTGTCCGAGATTGGTCCACAGCAGTGGCGATGGCGGGCACCAGTCGTGAACTTCCTAATGTGGGCCACAGACGATGGACGCACCATAGCACAAAACCCCGCCGGGGGGGGGGGGGGGGGGGGCGGGG
>JBIOJL010000530.1:0-3476 GCA_044450885.1 Tepidisphaerales bacterium | reverse complement strand
GCCGCGTGTTGCGGTCGTGGATGATCGCGCCGGAGTTGGCCGGTCGACCCAAACCCACCAATCGCCACGCTGTGGAAAAACGTGGGTTGTTCAGCGGAATCAGGAATGTCTGTCCTACCGCGACGACGACAGACAGGAATGTCTGTCCTACCGTGACGACGACAGACAGGAATGTCTGTCCTACTCTTTGACTTCGTTCCACAGCTTCTTTTCCGCGTCGCCGAATTTCTTGAACTCGTCGTCGAGGCGCTTGAGGAGGTCGGCGACCGTGGCCGGGTCGGCCTTGCCTTCCTTGAGCGCATCGCGAAGGGCCTGGGCGGCGTCGTTGAGGCTGGTGGCGCCGATGGCGAATTCGCGGGCGGAATCGAACAGCGTCAGGTTGGAAAGCTCCGCCTCCTTGGGCTGATAGAGCAGGCGCCAGGGGCTGTGCCGCAAGTCGGCGGTGGTCCGCTCGAGGTTGTGGCCGGTATTCTTGAGGGCCTCGATCATGATGTCGATGCGGCCCTTGTTGCCGGCGAAGATCGCTTTGAGCGTGCCGGTCGCTTCGCGCACGTTCTCCATCGACTTCTTGACATCAACCAGCGCTTCCTGGGCGCCGGCGACGACTTCGTTGACCTTCACCATGGCGCTGTCCATCTTGTCGAGAATGCCGGGGAGCTTGTCCTTGACGCTTCCGGTGGCCGAACTGAGGTTGGCCATGGTGGTGCGGATGTCGGTCTTGGTGTCGCCGAAGACCGCGCGGATTTCGTCCATCATCGCGATGGCCGAGTCGCCGACCTTGTGGTACTTCGCCATGGCCGGGTCGATGTGGCCTTGGAGCTTGTCCACGGTCGCGGTGGTCGTTTTCGCCGTGCCGCGGAACTCATCCAGGGTATCGTTGATTTTGGGAACGGTCTGGTCGCGCACGCGTTCGATTGTCTGGCTGGCGGCGGGGAAGGCGTGGTCGCGCAGGTTTTCGATGGCCGCCGACGCGGCCGGGAGCGTGCGGTCGTTGAGTTGCCCCATCGCACCCGAGAGCTTGGGGGCGACCTCGCCGAGCATCGCCAGCAGTTCCGAAATCGTGCCGGGCCGGCCGGCCAGAATGGCGCCCTTGGGCAACGGGTCGCCGGCGCCAAGCGTGTCGAAGTTGAGGTTGCTCTGGCCGGTGACGGTGCTCTGGATCGACACCTTCACGCCCGGACGCCAGAGGTACTTCTCGGGGATGGAGATGGACACCAGCAGCCGCTGCTCCGTGGGCTTGAGGTTCTGCATCACCGGGCGGGCGGCCGGCACGCGGCTGGTCACGAGGATGCCCCCGGCCAGGCGCGGATCGTCCGGCTGGACGAGTTCGATGCGGAGCACTTCCCCCACCTTGTATCCGCCGATGCGCACGTCGTCGCCGATGGCCAGCCCGCCGACGTCATCGGCCAGCGCGAAACTGACGTAGCGGACCTCGCTCTTGTTCGTGAGCCACGAAAGTCCCTTGATTCCCAGGATGATGCCGATGGCGCCGGCGATGGACACCACGATGAACACCCCGGCCAGCAGTGGATTGCGTTTCTTGTTGCTCATGGTCTTGTCTCAAATCACGGGATCGACTCCGAGAAGATCGTCGGCATAGCCGCTGCCGCGCCTGCGCTCCGTGAGCGGGCCCTCGGTGAGGCCGTAAACGAACTGCCGCACCAGCGGATCGGTGCTGTTGCGCATCTCATCGGGCGTGCCGCTGATGATGAACTTGCCGCGGTCCAGCAGCACCATGCGGTGGGCGATGCGGAAGGCCGAATCCATCTCGTGCGTCACGACGACGCTGGTCACGCCCAGTTTCCGGTTCAGATCGATGATGAGCTGGTCGATTTCGGCGCTGGTCACCGGGTCCAAGCCGGCCGAGGGCTCGTCGTAGAAAAGGATCTTGGGGTCCATGGCCATGGCGCGCGCCAGGCCGGCCCGTTTCTTCATGCCGCCCGAAAGCTGCGACGGCATCTTGTCGGCATGTTCGCGGAGCCCGACCAGTTCGAGCTTGATCTTGACGATGATGTCGATGGTGTCCTCGGCGAGGTCGGTGTGCTCGCGGAGTGGCAGGGCGATGTTGTCGGCGACGCTCATCGAATTGAACAGGGCGCCGGACTGGAAGAGCACGCCGATGGATTTGCGGTACTCGGCCAATTCGTCGTCGCTCATGCTCCGCAGGCTTTTGCCGAAGACGATGATGTCGCCGCCCTCGGGCATGAGGTTGCCGATCATCAGCCGCAGCAAGGTCGATTTGCCCGACCCCGAGCCGCCGAGGATCACCAGGGTTTCGCCCTCGACGACGTCGAGACGAATGGCGTCCAGCACGGTCTTGGCGCCGAACTGCTTGGTGATGTCGAGAACTTGGATGGCGGAGGTGGGCATAGATTTGCGATTTGCGATTTGAAATTTGTCCTCAGAGGTTCAGTGCGAAGAACACGGCGGTGAACATCAGGTCGACGATAATCAGGGCGACGATGGTATAGACCACGGTTCGCGTCGTGGCCTGGCCTACGCCCTGGGCGCCGTTGGTTACGTTCAGGCCAAGATAACACGCCAGCGACGAGATCAGGACCCCGAACACGCCGGCTTTGAACAGGCCGGTCACGAAATCCTGGACCATCAACTGGGAGAAGACCCTGTGGAGAAACATCCGCTGGCCCATGTCCAGCGGCCCGGAGGAAATGACCAGGCCGCCCACCGTTCCGGCCACATCACCGACCAGCGCCAGGCAGACCATCATGACCGTGGTCGCGAGCACGCGCGGGACTACCAGGAACCTCACGGGCGCGATCGCCTGGGCCTCGAGCGCCTCGATCTCTTCGGACACGGTCATGGTGCCGATCTCGGCGGCGATGGAGGCGCCGGCAAAGCCGGTGAGCACGACCGCCGACACCAGCGGGCCCAGCTCACGGAACACCGCCACGGCGATGATGTTGGGGATCGCAGTGGCCTGGCCGAAGCTGTGCAGCGTCGGGTACATCTGGAGGGCCAGGATCGAACCGATGCAGAACATCACCAGGAAGACGATGGGGATCGACTGCACGCCGACGCGGTTCATCTGGGCCCAGAGATTCTCCCAGCCCAGCCGGCGCCCGCGCCGCGACATCACCGCCGCCGGCAGGGCGACGGCCGTGTCCCGCATGAGCAGAGCGACCCCGCCCAGGAATTCGAGCAGGCCCAACAGGCCATTCAACGGTGCCAGCAATATCTGCATATCGACGCCTCCGACCAATTCGGGAGGGACGTGCTCCCGCACGACCGCGGCCGCACGGAGTGCGGCCCTCCCGACAGAGCCACGCCCGCTACGGACTTACACCTTCCTTCTCGTCGGCCACGAACTTGAACACCTCGTTGAGCTTGGCAATTTCGAGAATGCCCCTGACGCGCGGCTGGAGCGTTGCCAGGATCACCTTGCCTCCCTTGCCGACCTTTCTCATGACCTCGACCAGCACGGCGATGGCGCTGCTGTCCATGTATGGCACCTGGGC
>JBIOJL010000529.1:0-3509 GCA_044450885.1 Tepidisphaerales bacterium | reverse complement strand
GCGGCAGCGGCAACGACACGATCACGGTCTATCCGCGCGACGCCGACGGCAACCCCACGATCCTCGGCAACCTCGGCATGGCGGGCGGCGCCGGCAGCGACGTGCTGAACATCAGCGACACGCTGGCGGCGGTGGGGACGACCTGGACAACCAGTAACCCGTTTGGCCCCGGGAGCCAGGACTTTACCGTCGCCGGCGACGCGCTGATCGGCGCGGTAAACGACATCGAAACGATCAATCTCTATGGCAGTTCCGGCAACGATACCTTCAACGTCAACACCTACCAGTCCGGCAACGCCCTGAACATCTACGGCGGCGACGGCAACGACACGCTCAATGTCGGCAACGACAACCTGGCGGCCACCGTGACCAGCATTTCGGAGTTCACGTTCGACGGCCAGGGCGGGTTCAATACTTTCAATCTCAACAACGCTTCAGATCCCAACGGCTGGCTCTACGCCACCACCGTATCCATGGTTACGGCGCAGCGAAGCGCTCCCGCCGCCGCTTATTTCGTCGGCCTGACCCAGGCCAACGTCGAGCAGATGACCATCAACGCCGGGCCGATCGCCGATGGTTTCACGGTCAACGGACTGGCCGCCGGCGAATCGCTCTATATCCATGCCGGAGGTGGCAACGATATCCTCGGTCTGCCCAGTTCGAGCAGTGCCGTGCAGGGAACGATCTATTACGACGGTGGGGCCGGAAACAATGTCATTCAACAGCTTTACAGCATCAGCGCGGTCCCGGTTGTCGTCCATCTCCAGCAGGCATCGCTGGGGGCGCTTCCGGGCGATACCTTCTTCGGCCCCGGCGGAGCGCTCTACTTCGATGCCGTCACCTCCATCCTGATCACCCTGGGCAACGGCGCCGACACCGCCTGCGTTCAGCCCAACACCACGGCGGCCATCACCATCCGCGGCGGCAGCCCGACCACGGCCCCGGGCGACACGCTGTTGCTGGCGCTGGCGACGGCCATCAGTCCCGTCATTACTCCAACTGTCCCCGGATCGGGCATCGTCACCAGCGATAACTGCCAACCCGTTAACTACAGCGGTTTCGAGACCGGTCCGATCAGGGATGACTCCGCGCCGCAGGTGGTGGGGTGGATGTTTGGCAACGGCAATGTAGCGCCGGCAGCGCGTGCCGCCGCGCCAATGGCGCAGTCGCCGGCCATCCCGCAACTGGTGGCGACGTTCAGTGAACCACTGGTCGCAGACCCCGGTCCCGCGGTGCTGCAACTGTTCGAGCTGACGACGGGAACGGTGGTTTCAGCCACGCTCACGGGGACCGCCTATGACCCCGTGGCCGGAACCGAGACCTACACATTTGCCGATGGACTGCCGGCCGGAATCTACCAGGCGACGCTGGCGGCCGGGGCGCTGCATGACGTGGCGGGCAATGCGTCGGCCGCGGGCTCGGTTTACACGTTCGTGTACGTACCGGACGGCGGGGCTTTGGCGATGCCGCCGGGCTCGGGGCCATTCAGCGTGCAGCAGGTGTCGATCGGAGTCGGCGCCACGTTTGATATCGCCGACAACGTCATCGTCCTGGATGGTGCGGCGGTCGCACCCGGCAACCTCGCCGCAGTGCAGAGCTTGCTCTCCTCCGAATTCGCCATGACAGGCTGGGATGGAACCGGAATCGTCTCCGGCGGATTGCCGCCCATCGCCATGACATTCAACGGCGGCGCCGGCTCGAATACGCTGCTCCTTGCCGGAACCACGGCCGCTCAGTCCCTGGACATCGAGCCGGCCCTGGTCGCAGTAAACGGGACGGTTCTGCCGTATGCAGGGACGACGCCCGTGATGCTGGATGGACCGGCCGGCCAAGTCGCCGGCTTCACCTCGGTGGCGATCTCCGCATCCCTCGGCCTGGCGCCTTCCAGGCGAATGGTCTTCCGGACATCGTCGCTGGCCATCACCGATGCCGGCAGGTTGGACCTCGCCGGAAATGGAATGCTTCTCGACTATGACGCCGTTTCGCCGGTGCAGGGCGTGCGGCAGTGGGTGCAAAACGGGCGAATTGGCGTCACGCCGGCCCTGGTCACCTCGGCGGCCGTGGCCTCGGGTACGCCCGCGGTCGCAATGGTGGACAATGCCCTCTTGCATCTGCCGAGTTTCAACGGGCATTCGCTGGGCGGCGTCTTCAGCCAGGTCCTGGTCGCCTGTACCGTTGCCGGCGACACCAACCTCGACGGCGTCGTGGATGAGTTGGACTACCTGAATGTCTTGGGAAACATGGGCGCCAGCGGGGCGCAGTGGTTCCAGGGAGATGTCAATTGCGATGGGGTGGTCAATGCCGACGACATCGCGGAGGTGACCGCGAACCTGGGGATGGGATCGGGCGCCGGCCCGCTGCTTGCGACGCCGGCCGCGCAGGCGGCTCCGAAACATGTCGCGCGGACGCCGGTGAAGAAAGGACCTGTACCTAAGACCAAGGCCACCCCGATTCACCGCAAGAACCCCGCGCCGCGACCGCATCCATCGTCCCGGCGCCATCGGTGAACAGCGCGCGGTTCGCTCGGGCGTGACCGTCTTTCCCGGCAAACCGCCTGTCTGCCGCGATCGGCGATCGCGGCTACAGCCACCATTCTTGACCGCGCCCGCCCCTCAAGCTAACCTCCCAGCATGATTGGGGGCGGGCGATACGATTGAATCCCTCCCGCCGCTTTCGAGGCATGTGGAGCACCTCCATGGATCAGCAGCCGACCCCGACGCTGTCATGCCCGAGTTGCGGCAAACCATTCGCCTGGCAGCCCCGCCTCGCCGGCCGCCGCGTCGCGTGCAAGTGCGGGGCGGTGTTCACGGCTCCCGCCGCGCCGCCGCCGGAGGCCGATGCGTATGATCTGATCGAAGAGCCGCCTGCCGCGCTCCCGGTCCAGCCCGTGCTCAGCTACGAGTCCAGGGAAGTGGTCAAGGCCGAGCGCCGCCGCCTGCGGGATCGGCTCCTCGATGAGTGGCATGTGAAGGATATGTGGCTGCCCATTTCGCTGATCGTGCTGGGCATCGCCTGCAAGCTACTGGTCCCCCTGACTCACGCCACCAACGGCGGTCTCCGCGCCGCCGTGGTGATGGGCATCGTCGGTCTCGGCACCGCCTTCAACGTGCTCCTGATGCTCGCCGCCGTCATGCTGGCCGCGCGGCTGGTGGAACTTGAGATTGCCTCGCCGATACAGGCCGTGGTGAAGCTCGGCCTGATGTTCGTCACCGCCGCCTCGGTCGGGGGCCTGATCGCCAACCTCGACCACTTCGACAGCATGGGCGTCACCGTCGGTGTCCACGCCATCATCCTCATCTACTGGGTTCTGTTTTCGCTGCTGTTCAAGGCCGGGCTGACCGAGACCATGATGACCATCGCCATCATGGGGATCCTCCAGGCCATTCTCAACCTGGGCCTGTGGCGCCTGTAGCCGCCCCCGGAGGGCCGTGCTTCTGCACGGCCAGGATCGCGATCGCCGATCAAATGGCATTGCGGTTGTGGCGCAGGTTTCCAGCCCGCGGCAGGCT
>JBIOJL010000528.1:0-3526 GCA_044450885.1 Tepidisphaerales bacterium | reverse complement strand
CCGTCACATTCACCCGGCATTTCTGCTTGGGATCGCGGCCGTCGCAGTGGCGGCCGCAACGGCCTCCGTTTGCGCACAGACGGTGATCGCCGAGTTCAACAACGACTTCACGCCCACGGGCGTCAAGCCGGGCTGGTCTTTTCTCTGGAACGCCAATGGGCCGATCGGCAGCGGCAGCACCGCCTACGTCAACAACTTTGCCCCGCTTCAGCCCGCCGCGGGCGGCGGCTACATTGCTCCGGGAACGGGTCTGACGATCTTTCCCGCGCCCGATGCCGCGTCCATGCCCAGCATCACCCCCGGGCCGGGATCGACCCAGGGCGACCGCATCGAGCGCTACGCCATCGTCGGCTATACCGTCAACGCGGCGGACATTGCCGCATCCGGCGGCGGGGTGCAGATGTTTCCCTATCGGTTCAGCGTCCTGGATACGTCGAGCACGCAGACGTCCGACGGCATTCGCTCGGCCATCTATGCCAACACCAGCCTTGTCGTCTCGCAGATTCTCCCGCCTGACTTCGTCTACGACAGCAGCGCTCCGGATGCCTATGCGGTGTCTGTCGGCCTGCTGCGGCCGGGCGACACGGTCTACATCGCGACCGGCCCGCGTTCGACCAACACCGGCGATCTGCTCAATCTGGACTTTACGCTCACCCTGTCGCCGATGCTCAAGGTCCTGTCGCCCACGGGCAAACTGCTGTACGGCCCCAACATCGCCGCTACCGTCAACGCCGGCGGGATCGACGTGGCCAACCACGACGCGGTCTATTCCTACGGCAACAGCGAGCAGGGATCGGCATACCAGCAGTTCCGGCAGTGGATTCTTCAAGGCCAGGCCGGCCAGGGGGGAATCTACACGTCGTCTCCCACCTATCCGGGAACCAGCTATCCCGCGGTCATCGCGCCGGTCGACAACCACCAGTTGCACCTGACCGATTTCGGCGGCACGCCGGTCGCCAGCCAGGACGTCTACAACCAGATCCTGCTCAAGTACACGCTCCTCGGCGACACCAACCTCGACGGGAAGGTGACCGATGCCGATCTGGTCAACATCATCGCCAACATGGGCCATCCGGGCAGCTACCTCGACGGCGACGTGAACCTGGACGGCATGGTGGATATCAATGACTACAATCTGGTGATGGCGCACCTCGGCGAGAGCGTGGGCACGCCGTTGCCTGGTGCGTCGCAGGCGGCGGTGCCGGAGCCGGGTATGCTCGCAGTGGTTGGCCTGGCCTTGGCGCTGGGTTGCCGAATCGGGCGCAGGCGAAGCGGGTGTGGCCTTTCCTGTTGGCAAGGGTAGGGCGGCTTCGCCGAAGCCGCCGTTTGACGCGGAGGACGGACGGCTCGGCGAGCCATCCCCACAAGGGCATGAGCGATCGCCCGGCGAGTGGTCCCCGGCTCACTGGGCGTGCCCACAGATTCGGGATGGCCGTGCTTCTGCACGGCCGGGATGGCCGCGCCGCGAAACGGCCGCAGAGGACTGCGGCCCTCCCGGAAGAATGGTCATTTGCCATATTGTTCGGGGAACGCCTGCTCAAAGTCGATGTCGAACCAGGTCTGCGGGATTGCGTGGTGCAGCACGGCGATGTACTGATCGGCGTTGCGATACGACCGTCCCTCGACGTGGCCGTCGAGGAAGCCGAAATTGGCGAAGAAATCGCCGGTGGGAACCAGGTAGATCTGGGCCCGCGTCGCGGAGTGGTTGGTGCTGTCGCGGTCGTGGAAGAGGACCACCTCGGAACTCTTCTGCCCGAGCGGCACGGCCCGGGTCGTCCGCAATCCGCTGACGTTGCGGGATGCCCACTCGCGCAGCTTGAACTGGTTGGCGACCGGCCCGCCGTTGACCGCCTGTTCAAAGAGTTCCTTGCCCGCCATGTAGTTGTAGTGGGGCATGAACTCGTTGGGGCTGCGCGTTCCCCAGTAGGGGTCGTCGCCGGTGATGCGGAAGGTATCGTCCGGAGCACTGGGGCATTGCCAGACGCGGGGGCCGCTGCTGCCGAGGTACTTGGCCAGCAGGCCGCCGATGCTGGGCAGGACATACATATCGGTGTCGATTTCCGTCCAGGCCGGCGCTACCTGGTTCCGCGGGCAGAGCTGGCTTTCGGCCGGCGTGTTGGCGCTGGCGGCCTCGGGGAGGTAGTTGTGGTTGTCACCGGCGTAGAGGAGGGCGGCCTGCGTCAGGCTTCTGATGTTGGCCAGGCAGACGGTCCGGCGGGCCGACTCGCGGGCCCGGTTCAGCACCGGCAGGAGGATGGCGATCAGCAAGGCGATGATGCCGATGACCACCAGCAGCTCGACCAGCGTAAAGCCGGCGGGACTGGGGGACGAGCGAGTCGGCGGGAGTGTTTCCGTGTGCATATCTGCCCATACTATATCGCACCAGCGACCGAGAGTTGGCGAGTTGGCGGCGAATATCAGAACTGCTTCAGGAACCGCACGTCGTTCTGAATGAAATAGCGGATGTCGCCGATGCCATATTTTCGCATGGCGATGCGTTCGATGCCGAAGCCGAAGGCCCAGCCGGAGTAGACTTCCGGGTCGATGTTCCCGGCCCGGAGCACGTTGGGGTGAACCATGCCGCAGCCGCCGAGTTCGATCCACTTGCCGCGGTCCTCGAACCAGACGTCCACCTCGCCCGACGGCTCGGTGAAGGGGAAGAAACTCGGGCGGAAACGCACCTTCGTGTCGGCGCCGAAGTAGGCGCGGACGAATTGCAGGATGGTGCTCTTGAGGTCCACCATGGTGATGTTCTTGTCCACCACCAGAGCCTCGAGCTGATGGAACTGGAAGAGGTGGGTTTCATCGACCGTGTCCGGCCGATAGACGCGACCGGGAATGACCACCCGGATCGGCGGCCGCTGGGTTTCCATGACACGGATCTGCACCGTGCTGGTCTGGGTGCGGAGGAGGATGGGCGTCTCGGAAGAAAGTGCTGAGTGCTGGGTGCTGGGTGCTGAGTTGTTTTGTAGCACAGCCGTCCCGGCTGTGTCCGAGTTCTGAGTGCCGGGTGCCGAGTCATCGGCCGTGAGATAGAAGTTGTCCAGCGGGTCGCGCGCGGGGTGTTGTTTGGGGATGTTCAGGGCGACGAAGTTGTGGAACTCATCCTCGACCTCCGGGCCCGTGGCGACGGAGAAGCCCATGCGGGCGAAGAGTTCGGTCAGTTCGTCGGTGACTTTCATGAGGATGTGCCGGTTGCCCAGGGCCGGGCGGGCGCCGGGCTCGGTGACGTCGATGGCGTCGCGGCCGGCCGAGTCGCCGGTGGCGAGGGCGGCCTTCTTTTCTTCATAGGCCGAGGTTACCTGATCCTTGGCGGCGTTGGCTTTCTGGCCGAAGGCTTTCTTCTGGTCGGGCGGCACCTGCTTGATCAGTTGCATGAGGTTCTTGATCTCGCCATTGGAGCCGAGGTACTTGATGCGGAACTGCTCGAGATGGTCGAGCGTGGTGACCGCGGCGAGATCGGCGGCCGCTCGGGCGGCGGTCTGGTCAATCTGAACGAGTGCGTCGGACATGCGGCTCCTTGTTT
>JBIOJL010000527.1:0-3548 GCA_044450885.1 Tepidisphaerales bacterium | reverse complement strand
GTTGATGACCGCGCTCCAGAACAGGGCCTTCATCGGATCGATGGGGGAGTATTGGATGACGAGGGCGGCCAGGACGCTGACGGCGATGACGCCGTAGAAGCCGCGGGCGTCGGCAGCCTTGCGCTCGAGGCCCCATTTCCAACCCATGGCCTCGGCAACGGCGTAGGCGGCGGAGCCTGCCAGCACCGGAACGCCGATCAGTCCGACGCCGAGGATGCCCAGCGCGAATATGATGGACGCGAAATCGCCGGCCAGGGGCCGCAGCGCGCTTGCGGCCTGGGCCGCCGTCTCAATGTTGGTTACTCCGGCCACGTTGAGCGTGACCGCGGTCGCCAGGATGATGAAGTAGGACGTGATGTCCGAGTAGAACATGCCGCTCCAGGTGTCCCACTGGATGCGGCGAAGCTCCCGGGGTGCCGACCTCCTGTCCCGCACGAGCGGCCTGGCGCCGCGGTGGATCTGCATGTCCTCGACCTCCTCGGAGGCCTGCCAGAAGAAGAGGTAGGGGCTGATGGTGGTGCCGAAGACGCCGACGATGACGGTGGCGGCCGCCGCGTTGGGCGTGAAGCTGGGCCAGAATGTGCGCAGCGCCACTTGGCCCCAGGGGACATGGACGGTGAACAGGACCGCCGCGTAGGAGAGCAGCGACAGAGTCAACCACTTCAAGAAATAGACATATCGGTGATAGGGAATGAAGACCTGGAGCAGCAGGGTGCCCGCGACAAAGACCACCGTCATGATATGCCGGTCGAAGCCGGTGACGAGCTCCGCCGTCTCGCCCATGGCGGCGACGTCGGCGGCGATGTTGAGGGTATTGGCAAGCAGCAGCAAGAGCACCACGCCCCGGAGTACGATCGGGGGAAAGGCGGCCTTGATGTTGGCGGCAAGCCCCTTGCCGGTGACCCGGCCGATGTCGGCGCACATGGACTGGATCGCGGCCATCAGCGGGAAGGCCAGCGGCATGGTCCACAGCATGTTGAGACCGAACTGGGCGCCCGCCTGGGAATAAGTTGCAATGCCACTTGGATCGTCGTCGGCCACACCGGTGATGAGACCCGGCCCGATTTGCGCCAGAGGGTGCTCCTTGAGCCGCGCCAACAGGGAAGGAAGCCTGCGCGCGCGCGTTCGCCCTTTGGCGGCGTGGTGGGAAGGCTTCATTGGCGGCACTCTCGGCTATGGCGAAGCCGGCACCCGCGTACCGGACGACAGGAAGAACAACTGTGCGGCAGCACCGACCGTCAATTCAAGCCGGACGGGACGTGGGGATCTTTCCATCAAGGCGCAATTCCCATCGGGATACCCAATTGTCCCGCCTTGGCCGGCCTTGTGTTACAATGACTTCGCAAACGACCGTGCAGATCCTGGGAAAGCGGGGGGATCGGTGCCGGTGTCGGGGTCGAACCAGCAGAACAATCCTTTAGGGCCGGCCGGCGAGGCCGCGTCCGGCTCGCCCGGCGAGAAGCCGTGGCTGAAGCGCAAGGACTGGGCGGCCGGCATCATGCGCGACAGCGTCGGGCTCCATCTCGACGTTTTCGTCATCGCGTTCTTTGGCCTGGTTTTCCTCGCCGTTGCCTTCGGCTTCTATCACGAGCGATTGCATTTGGCGCCGGACGGCGGATTCGGGCCCTTCATTCCCATGACGATCTTCGGCCTGGTGGGCGCCGGCATGACGCTGAAGGCCGTGCATCTGGTCATGAGCTGGGCCAGGTATGGCCGCTCGCGGCTCAAGCTCGAGACGGTGCCGATCCCGCTCGGCGGGGCACTCAAGGCCGAGCTGATCATGACCCGGCAGTTCCGAGCCGGCCGGCCGCTGCGCATCAGGCTGAAATGCGTCAATTCGGTGGTGACCCAGGGAATTTCCATCAACAAGCCCTTTCCCACCGCCGAAGAAAGGTCGGTCGATTCCCACGCCGTCTGGCAGGACGAGGACAGGCTGGTCTCCGACGGCAGCGGCCTGTTCAAGATCGCCTTCGCGGTCCCGGCCGACCAGCCGGCGACCACTTTCCCGGATGGGAAGAGCTGGCGCAGTTGGGTATTGGAAGCAGAAGACCCAGGCGGCCGAACCCAGGCCTATCACGCCGAGTTCGAATTGCCGGTGTTCGCGGCATCGCTCGGCGCCGGGGAGGCGGCCGCCGTGGCGGCCATCGCCGCGGACCGCGAGCGCAGGCTGGAGGACTACAAGCCCGGGCCGGGCTTCAGGGTGAAGATCAAGCCGGTCGCCGAGGGCGGGACCGAATTCCTCATTCCGCCGATGGGCAGAGCCGGTGGAGCCGTCGCCCAGTCCATCGTATTTGCGGTCTCGTTTGTCCTGATGCTGTTGGCCTATGGCCAAATCTCCATGGCGATCATCATCCCCTGGGGCATCGTCAACCTGCTGCTCTATCTCTGGCTCGCGCGCCTTTGGTTCGCGCCCGAGCGCATCGTCATCGGCAACGGCGTCATCCGGGTGACCAATGGCCTCTTCCGCATCACCCAGTCCATGGCCATCGACCAGGTGGCATCCATTCACGCCGTGCCGATCGAGACGCCCTGGGTGGTCACCGTCCGCATCAGGAGCCAGGGCTGGCGCCAGATCGGCGCCGGTCAGGGCATCCGGGAACTGGTGGAAGCCCAGTGGCTGGCCTTGCAGATGAGCCATGCCGCTGGCATCAAGGCCGCGAGCCCCATCCCCGGCAACGAGACGGATGAGATGATTGAGATGGTCCTGGGCTACGGCAAGGAGAAGGGCATCCAGGGCGCGGCCGAGGCCTTGCAGTCTAAGGCTGCCATCGACCGGCTGAAGCAACATTTGGATCCGAAATACCAGCCTGGCCAGGCGCCGGCGGACAACTCGGCAGGGCCGCTGCCGCTGTCGCTTTCTGCGCAGGCCTTCAGAACCAAACCGACCAGCCCCCTCACGAAAATTATCGCCGCCGCGATAGGGCTTGTCATCCTGGTCTGGTTCCTGGCCAGCGCGCTACACCCGATCTTCGCAGCCTTGATGAGCCGGCTACGGCATTGAGTTGCGCCGGCAAAGGGGCCGTGGCGGCGCCTGCCCGGAACCTCGGCGGCGCCATGCGCCGCCCCTTTGCACAGTTGCTCGCCGGGATTGCATTTTAGCAAAGCCGTAACCCAAAAGGTTCAAACTAGCCGGCAACGACGAGGAGGGGAACGCCGGCTGACAACAGAAACGGCGGCCGGATGACCGTTCGTCCCGCGGCACCCCGTCGTGATTTCGGAGATTCATATGATCGGGGAGGAAGCACCATGGCCAAGCGACCGAAGCAGTCCCAAACGAGCGCGAGCGGCCCGTCCACTGAGGCGGCTCAGGCCCATGCTCCCAGAGCGTTGGACGCGCCGGTCTTCGCCCAGCCGGAGCCGACCGCAGATCCCTCGATCTTCAAGACCAAACATCCCTCGGATGGTCCCGCCTACAAGGTCATCGACGAGCTGAACAAGGAGCACCGCGTTCAACCGATGCCCTTTCCGCCGCCGCGCGCCGACGGCGCCGAACCGCAACTGACGCTGGCCCAGGTCTTCGGCAGCAACAGCAGCGGCGTCGACGTCAT
>JBIOJL010000526.1:0-3558 GCA_044450885.1 Tepidisphaerales bacterium | reverse complement strand
GGGTCCAGCGCAAAGAGTGTGCCCCGGTTCTGCAGCGCGAAGCCGAGATCGCCCGGCACCAGGCCGGACCCGAAACCGAAATAGTTGCTCTGGATCAATGACGCACAATTGCGGTCCTTGTCGACGACGCACAGGTAGACGGTGTCGCTGTGCCCCAGTTTCGGGTCGCCGGCCGGCACGTCCGTCAGGGCCCGGTCCAGGGAGATTAGCTTGCGGCGGGCGTCGCCATAAGCCGGGGCGATCAGCTCCGCGGTGGGGACCTTCGCAAAGACCGGGTCGGCATAGTAGCGGGCGCGA
This sequence comes from Tepidisphaerales bacterium, assembly GCA_044450885.1. Taxonomy (GTDB): domain Bacteria; phylum Planctomycetota; class Phycisphaerae; order Tepidisphaerales; family Tepidisphaeraceae; genus JANYKD01. The sequence continues at coordinate 3,261 of JBIOJL010000526.1, read as the reverse complement.
TCGGCATAGGCCAGCTTCTTGGCCTCGATCAGGAGATGCCAGTAGTCGGGGGACGTCGGTCCGAGTTTCTTCAGATCGTAGCCCTCAAGGATGTTCAACATCTGGAGGACGGCGATCCCCTGGCCCGGCGGCGGGATCTCCCAGACGTCGTAGCCCCGGTACTGGGTGCTTACTGGATCGACCCAGGTCGATTCATGGTCTTCAAAGTCCTTGAGCGCGAACAGACCGCCGTGCTTCTCGGAGAAGTCGACGATGGTGCGGGCGATGGGGCCACGGTAGAAGGCATCCCGGCCGTCCTTCGCAAGGAGCCGGTAGCTCTTCGCCAGGCGGGGGTTCTTGAAGACGTCGCCGGCATGGGGAGCGTGGCCGTCGGGCAAGTACGTGCGGGTGGCATCGGGCTCCTTGGCCAGGCGCGACTCGGCCGCACGCCAGGAGCCGGCGATGACCTCCGTCACCGGGAAGCCGTCCTCCGCGTACTGGATGCTTGGCTCCAGGAGCTTGTCGAAGGGGAGCCGGCCGAAGCGCTTGTGGAGCACCGCCCAGCCGTCCACGCAGCCCGGGACCGACCAGCTAAGCGGGCCGGTCTCCGGGATTTCCTTCAGCCCCTTGCCGGTGAAGTAATCGCGCGTGGCGGCGTAGGGGGACCGCCCGCTGGCGTTGAGACCGTGGAGCTTGCCCGTTTTCGCATCCCAGACAATCGCATACAGGTCGCCGCCAATGCCGCAGGACATGGGCTCCATGAGCCCCAGGGCGGCGTTGGCCGCGATGGCCGCATCGACCGCCGTTCCCCCCTGCTTGAGGACCTCCAGACCGACCTGCGTAGCCAGCGGGTGACTGGTCGCGACCATGCCGTGCGGGGCGATGACCACCGATCGACCGGCGCGGTAGGGTCGCGGCGTGTGCCGCTCCGCCTCGACCACGCCAGGCAAGGAGAGAACGATCAGGAACAGGAGGGGCACCAGCGGGAGAAGCTTCAGCATGGCGTTACCCTTGCAGTGGCTTTGCTACGCAACCTCGGTTCGTCACGCGACTGTCCGAATACCTGCTCGGGCAAGTAACGTCAATGCTTGCCAAGAGAAAGCATTGCGTGCCAGCGTCTGTCTCCAGCGTGCGCGCGAACTTCGGTGATTGACGAACAGTCCATCGTATGCGATAAAGACCGCGAGGAGGGCAGCGTGGTAGCCTCCTCTCCGTTTGTCAACACAGGAGCTTCACCCACCTTGACTGCCCCCGCCAAAACCGGCACGCTTGGAGGAACGAAAATGGCCAAGCAACTTGACGCGACCCGGCGCCGGGTCACCCGGTTGACCTTCCAAGACGGGGAGGTTGTTGTCACGCCCAAGGACCGTGACATCTTTCTCATCAGCGCGGCAAGAGCCACGGAGGCGTGCCGGGACGCTGTGCAACTCGACAAGCGGATCGAGAGATTTCAGTCGGAGATTCTCGTCCCGCTCCATGACTGGTGCCTCGCGCATGACGACAAGGTAAGGGCCTGCTACATCCCGACGAGTCCGGGCAGGCACCTCCAGGTTTTCGTCGTCACACGTCTACGCGAGTTCGATTTCGCCCTTGCCGCCGAAGTGGCACATTTCGAGTTGAAACTCGCCCAGAGCGGATGGCGGGTCGGCGTTTCGCAACTGCCGGAGGCCGATGACGAATCCCTGGCGACGTTCTTCAGTCCGGAAGGGGCGTTTGAAGTCTATGCCGACTGCGAGCCAGCACCACAAGAAGGCGGAAATTAATCGCAGATTCCTGGCCACTATTTCCATTGACGATTTCCCGGATTGGGTGGTCGTCGTGGCCTTCTACACGGCGGTGCACCTGGTTGAGGAACTGCGCGCGGCAAGCGGAGAGGGAGACAGCACCGACCATGAGGATCGCCTGGCCTACATCCAGCACAAACACCCGACAATTCACACCGCTTATCACATCCTTCAGAATGCCTCGATGCTTGCCCGTTATGCTTCAAATGCCGCGTTTTTTGCCCAATTTCAACGGGAAGTCATTGTCGAGCGCATCATCGGCCAGTGTCTCGTAGAGGTTGAGCGATACGTTTACAGCCGCGATCATGCCCTGCCACGCAACCCGCCCAGCTGATACGCTACTCGCGGGCGATCCGCGGTGACGTAGCAAAGCCCCCTTGCAATGGAGGCAACTCCGGCGCGATCAGGCGGTAGAAATCCTCGCGGGCAATATTCTCACCCGTCAGCACGACGCAGATCGGGTCCAGCAACTCTTCGAGTGCCATCTGAACGAGGGCGACGGTGACGGCGCTGGACGGCTCCACGACCAGACCCTGATTGGCGTACAGGTCGGCCATCGCCTTCTGGATCGCCGCATCGCGGACCAGGCGGATCGCCACGCCCGCCTGGGCGATGCGTTCCTGGACCTTGGGGTGCGGCACCTCCAGGAGGAGACCGTCGGCGATGGTCGGCGCGCGGGCGTGGTGGTACGGGGCATAGGTCGGTGCGTTGTAGGCCTCGCAGCCAACCAGGGTGACATGGGCCGGATGGGCGAGCAGATACTCGGTGAGCCCCATCAGCAGTCCGCCCCCGCCGACCGGAAAGACAATCGACCGACAGCCGGGCAGGGCATGCACGATCTCCTGCATCATCGACTGGTAACCGTCGGTCCAGAGCGGATCGAGGTGGGGGTGGACGAAGTAGCCGTCGCGTTCCTGGGCAACCTGGGTGGCCCGCTCCAGCAAGGCCGTTCCGCCGCCGGCGACCTTGATCAGCTCGACGCCCAGGGCTTGCAGGCGTTCGTCCTTGGCCCGGCCGATGGTCTGCGGCACGACGCCGACCATGCGGAAGCCGAATTCGCGGGCGGCGACGGCCATTCCGAGGGCCGTGTTCCCCATCGACGGCACCACCAGCAACCGTTTCTGCCCGGCCTTGCTCAGGTGGGTCAGCAGGTGGACGGCACCGCGGATCTTGAAGCACCCCGACGGGGCGACGAACTCGCACTTCGCATGGACCTGGCGCTCGGGGAACAGGTTGCCCAGGCGAATCAATGGCGTCGGTGGTGTTTGCAGCATGGCCAATTGCGGGGCTACCAGAATGGCGCGAATTCTGGTAGGCGCCCCCTCCCGGGATTGCAAGTTCAACCGCAACAATATCTTGCGCTCATGAAGCAGGCTACCAGAATTCGCCGGAATTCTGGTAGGCGCGATGCCGTGGCAGCCCGCTCATCCTGTCGAACACGGCGACGCCGAATTGGCGACGAACTTACGAAACGGTCATCTAAATCACCGTGCAGGAT
>JBIOJL010000525.1:0-3571 GCA_044450885.1 Tepidisphaerales bacterium | reverse complement strand
CCTTTACTCTCGCACTTACAACAACATACGCTTCAACGACGACGTCACCGTCTCCATCCCCGCCGCCCCGCCGCAGCGCGTCTCAGTCGCAAAACGAACCCAATCCGACGGCCAACCCGCCTGCTACTTCCTCGTTTCCGACGTTTGCCAGGTCCGCACTGAACCGGTCGCCCGCGTCACCCCAAAGCACGTCGCCGTCTTCTGGGACTGCTCCCTCAGCCGCTCCGCGACCGATCTTTCCCGCGAACTCGCCCTCATCGAGACCCTCGCCAAATCCGCAAAACGAACCCAAATCGACGTCATCCGCTTCAGCGACAAGCCCCAGCCGTGCAGAAATTTCACGATCGACGATCAGGGCAACGCCGCCGAACTCATCGACTTCCTCAAGTCCACCATCTACGACGGCGGCACCGACCTGTCCGCCTTAAAGCTCCCCGATGGCATCGACTACGCCATCCTCTTCACCGACGGCCTGTCCAACCTTGGGCCGATCCCCGACAAGTTCGCCACCCCCGTCTATACCGTCACCGGCGATTCCCGCGCCAACCACGCCGCCCTTCAGATGATCGCCATCCGTTCCGGCGGCGCCTATCTCAATCTCAACCGCTACGAAAACGAAGCCGCCAGCGCCATGATCGGGGCCACGCCGCTGTCCCTCATGTCCGTTGAAGTCGCCGACGGCAAGGTCGCCGAACTCACCCCATCGCATCCGCAGATTGCCACCGGCCGGGTCAATATCGCCGGCCAACTCCTCTCCGACTCGGCCACCCTCAAGCTCAACTACGGTTTCGGCAAACAGGCCGTCGCCACCAACACCGTCCAGGTGAAGCAATCCGACGCCGTCGAAGGCCGGCTGATCCCGCGCGCCTGGGCCCAGCGGCGCATCGCCGAGTTGTCGATGGATGAAAAGAAGAACCACAACGCCATCCTCGACCTCGGCCGCGAGTTCGGGATCGTCACCCCCAACACCTCGCTGCTGGTGCTGGAAACGCTCCAGCAACACATCCAGTACAAGATCACCCCGCCGCGCTCGCGGCCTGAAATCTACGCGGCCTACGTGAAGCACGTCGAAGAGAACACCAAGGCCGAAGAACTCCGGAAGACCGCCAAGATCGACAACGTGCTTGCCCAGTGGAATGCCCGGGTGCAGTGGTGGGAGAAGCAGTACACGTATCCACCTGACTTCAAGTATGGTGCGATCGCAGACAAAGACCGGCCACAACGGCCGTTGCTTGATCAAAATGAAATTGTCGCGGCAAACCCAACGACGCGTCCGGTGATCATCAATGGTCAGGAAATGGAACCGCTGCCAATCCGCACACCCCGGCCCGCCTACTCCGGCACGCCGCGAGCCCTGCCGCGCGGCCAGGGCAGCGGCGAGGCGACCGCAACAGAAGGCACCAGCGTCATCAAGTCGGGAAGTGGTACGCTTGCCGTAAGGGGCACTCGGGTTGACGTCGGTGTGGCGGCCGCGGACCGCGACGGAGATGGAATAGAGGTCTCGGGCAGCATCCGACTGCCCGGTGCCGAGCCAACGTTCTACGGTGCCGTTCGCATCCCCGGTAAACCAGCCACTTCCAACCCCAACTCCGCCTCCATCCAGGTAAGACCCTGGGATCCGGAAACCCCGTACCTCATAAAACTTCGTCTCGCCAAACCCGAAGATGCCTACAACGTGTATCTCGCCGAGCGCAAGACCAGCGCCTCGCCCGCGTTCTATCTCGACTGCGCCAACTTCTTCATCGAGAAGAACCAGCGCGACATCGGCGTCCGCATCCTCACCAACATCGCCGACCTTGAGCTCGACTCGCCGGCGCTGCTCCGCGTGGCCGCCTATCGGCTGGCCCAGATCGGCGAATACGACCTGGCCATCACGCTCTTCGAGCGCGTCCTGGCGTTGCGTCCCGAAGAGCCCCAGAGCCACCGCGACCTGGCCCTGGCCCTGATCACCCGCGGCGAAAACCGTGGTAGGGACCGCTCGCCGGGCGGTCCGCGGCCCGCGGCGAACGGCGGTTTCGGCGAAACCGCCCTACCGAATGACTACGTTCGCGCCCTCGGCCTGCTCCATCACGTCGTCATGCACGACTGGGCCCGTTTCCCCGAGATCGAGGTCGTCGCCCTCATGGAGGCCAACCGGCTGATGGCCCGCATGGACAAGCTGCCGCGGGCCCGCGAAATCGCCTTCCCCTTCGACCAGCGCCTCATCAAGCTGCTCGACTGCGACGTCCGCGTCGTCCTCACCTGGGACTCCGACAACACGGATCTGGACCTCTGGGTCACCGAGCCCAGCGGCGAGAAATGCTTCTACAAGCACAACCGCACCACCATCGGCGGCCTGCTCTCCCACGATTTCACCCAGGGCTACGGCCCGGAGGAATACTGCCTCCGCAAGGCCATGAAAGGCGACTACCACATCCAGGCCAACTTCTACGGCTCGCGCCAGCAGAGCCTCTCCGGCCCGACCACCTTGCAGGCCGAGATCATCACCAATTTCGGCCGCCCCAACGAAAAACGCCAGGCCATCACCCTGCGCCTGGAAAAGGCCAGGGACGTTGTCGACGTCGGCACCGTGACGATCGAGTTGGGCCAGCGTCCTCGCTGGCCTTCCTGAAGCGCGACCCGCCTGATATTTCAGGCCAGCGAGGACGCTGGCCCTACTTTCCCCGGTACTCGCAGGTCGTCGTGCAGGTCTCGTACACGATGACCGCGGTCAGCAACGCCAGTTTCGGCTGGAGCTTGTCGTAGATCCACTTCGCCAGATTCTCCGACGTCGGGTTCTCCAGGCCGGGAATGTCGTTGAGGTAATAGTGATCGAGCTGTTTGATGAGCGGCTCGGCCGCCTGCTTGATCTCGCCGTAGTCCACCAGATAGCCCTTGGCCGGATCGACCTCGCCTTCCACCACCACATCCACGCGAAACGAATGCCCGTGCAGCCGCCGGCACTTGTGCCCATCGGGAAAGGTCGGCAGCAGATGCGCCGCCTCGAACCCAAACGTCTTGACCAGCCGGACAACCATAGGCGGGGCAGTCTACCAATAAACCGGCCTTTTGCGATATCATCCGGCCATGCTGCACTTCGGCATCATCGGCACCGGCAACATCGCCCGGCAATTCGCGTTCGGCGTCAGCCAATCGTCTCGCTGCCGGCTGGCCGCCGTCGCCTCACGCTCGGCGGAGTCCGCCGCGGCGTTTGCCACAGCCTACCGCATCCCTGTTGCCCTGGCCGGCTACGACGCCCTGTTGGCCCGCTCCGACATCGACGCCGTCTACATCTCGCTCCCCAACACCATGCACCACGAGTGGACGATCAAGGCCCTGTGGGCGGGCAAGCACGTGCTCTGTGAAAAGCCGCTCGGGGCGAACGCCACCGAGGCAGCGCAGATGTTCGCCGCCGCCCGCCAGACCGGCCGCGTGCTGGTCGAGGCATTCATGTACCGCGCGCATCCGCTCACCCAGGCCGTGCGCGCGGCCGGCCGCACGGGCCGGATAGGCCAGGGCCAAATCAAACGCGCCAGCATCAGCGAATGCAGCCGCAACATCGACGGCAACCACCGCGACGCCCCCGACCTGG
>JBIOJL010000524.1:0-3573 GCA_044450885.1 Tepidisphaerales bacterium | reverse complement strand
GTACGTGAGCTGGGGAAGCGGCATCTACGACTTCGACAACGACGGACTGCTCGACATTCTGATCTTCCACGGCGGCCTGATCCACATGATCCCGCAGGAGCACTCGCTTTTTCGGGGGCTTGGGAAAGGTAAGTTTGCCGACGTCTCGCGCGAGGCCGGACCGGTGTTCGATGCGAAGACCGTGGCCCGTGGGGCCTGTTTCGCCGACTATGACAACGACGGCAAGGTCGATGCTTTCGTCGTCAACCTGGGCGCTCCCGGCATGTTGCTGCACAACGTGACGGCCAACGGCAATCATTGGATTGCGGTGAAGCTGAAGGGCACGAAAAGCAATCGCGACGGAATCGGAGCAGCCGTGGAGATCGCCGCGGGGGGCCACGTGCAAACCGCCGTGCGCGTGGCCGGCTCCGGTTATCTTTCGCAGGATGACGGCCGGCTCCATTTCGGGCTGGGCCAGGCCTCCAAGATCGATAAGCTCACGATCCGCTGGCCGAGTGGCCACACCCAGACGCTGGAGAACGTGGCCGTCGACCGGGTCCTGACCGTGGAGGAGCCCCAATGAAGTGGGTAGCGGCTCTGTTCGCGGTCCTGGTGGGTTTCCTGGTGGCCACAGCCGCCCCCACCGGCGAAGAGGGCCGCTACTTGTCTCCCAGCGAAATGACCCTGTCGCCGGATGGACGATGGCTTTATGTGATTTGTGAAAGAAGCGATCAACTCCTGGCGATTGATACCCAGACCCGAACCGTCATTAAACGCATCGCCGTCGGCCATGTGCCGCGCGGACTCGCGGTTTCGGCGGATGGCCGCCAGGTCTTTGTCGCGAACTCGTGGAACGACAACGTATCGGTCATCGACGCCGGAACTCTGGAAATCGTAAGAACCGTGGCCACCGGATTTGAGCCGACGAGCGTGGTGCCCGACCGGCAAGCGAAGACTCTCTACGTGGCCAATCGCCTGAGCAATGACGTTTCCGTGATCGACCTCCAGAGCGGACAAGAAATCAAACGCCTGGCGGCGGGCCGCGGCGCCAGCTACCTGGCGCTGTCTCCCGACGGCGAACGGATTTACTGCACCCACGTGTATCCGGCGATCGGAGCGCACCGCACGCCGCCGGAATCGGAGATCACGGTCATCTCTACGGCGACCCAGCGTGTCGTCGAGCGCCTGCCGCTGCACAATGTTGCGGGCGTGTTTCACGTCGCTTTTTCCGGCGACGGCCGGCTGGGAGTCGCGGCCGAGCTTCGCCCCAAGAACCTTGTCCCTCTGGCCCACGTGGAACACGGCTGGGTATTCGGCAATTCGCTCACCCTGTTTGGTCCGGATGCCGGCGGCATCGTCGAAGTCCCGATCGACGAACTCGACCGCTACTTTGCCCGTCCATGGGGAATCGCGATCGCGCCCGACAAGTCGCGGCTGTTCGTGACGACTGAGGGATCGGACAGCGTCACCGTGATCGACATCGTACGGTTGCTCGAATTTGTGCGCGCGAACCGGCGCCCCTTTGCGAATGACCTCTCCGCTTCCGCCAACTACGTGGTGGCCAGAATTCCGGTCGGCCCCAATCCGCGCGGGATTGTGCTTTCCCCGGATGGCAAGCAGCTCTATGTCTCGAACCGCTTGGACGACAGTATTGGCGTGATTGACACCGCTATGTACAAGGTCGCTTCCACGATCGACTTGGGCGGTCCGAAGACGGTGACTCCGTTGCGTCGCGGCGAGCGAATCTTCTACTCGGCTCGATACGCTTTCCAGGGCCAGTTTGGCTGCGCTAATTGCCACATCGATGCCACTTTCGATGGATTGCAGTGGGACCTGGAGCCGGATGGGTTCGGCGTGGACATTGTCGACAACCGCTCCCTCGAGGACCTCATGGGCACCGAGCCGTTCAAATGGAACGGCGGAAACCCGGATCTCCCGACCGAGTGCGGTCCGCGCACCGAAAAATATTTCTTTCGTTCCCAGAGCTACAACGAGCAAGAACTGACGGATCTGGTCACATTCGTCTTTTCCATTCCGGTGCGGCCGAATCGCTACCGCTTGCCCAATGGCGAACTGACCCCGGCGCAGGAACGCGGCAAAGCCATCTTCGAACGCACTCACTACAAGGACGGGCGACCAATCCCCGAGACGAACCAGTGCGCTTTTTGCCATAGTGGCCGCAAGTACACGAACCAGAAACTGGCCGACGTCGGCACCGGCAAGGCGACCGACCGCTCTCCGCTAATCGATACGCCGCACCTGCCGGATGTTGCGTACTCGGCGCCGTACTTGCACGATGGGTCGGCCCGCTCACTGGAGGAGATCTGGACGGTCTTCAACCCGAAGGATACTCACGGCGTGAGCAACGATCTGACGAAAGATGAACTGAACGACCTGATCGAGTACCTGAGGACGATATGAAGCCATCGATCTGGATGAAGCAAACGCTAGGGGCGGCGAGCATCGTGATGTTGCTGGCGTTGGTGGCCGCTGCCGAAACCCCCGCCATGCCTCGATTTTTGTGGGAAAACTTCACCACGGCCAACGGCCTCCCGGACAATCACGTGTTCTGTGTGCTGGTGGACGGCGCCCGCGTCTGGGCGGGCACGGAAAACGGTCTCGGCCTCTACGAAAACGGGAAGTGGAAAACATTCCGGCCACTGGACGGCCTGGCGCATCGGGCCGTGCTTTCGCTGGCGCTCGACCGGAGGACCGGCGACGTCTGGGCCGGCACCATGGGGGGCTTGAGTCGCATTTCGGCGGGACGCATTGACACCTTTACGCAACTCAACTCCGGTTTGAGCAATGACGTTGTTTACGGAGTGGGCACGCAGGATGAGTACGTCTGGACCGCGACCGCGGCCGGCGCCAGCCGTCTGAACACACGCACCGGGCAGTGGGCCTTATTCAACGAGCGCAACACACCCATGTACGAAATATGGACCTACGCGGTGAGCCCCGGCCCGGACAAGGTTTACTACGCCGTGTGGGGAGGCGGATTGCTCGAATACGACGTCAAGGCCGAGCGCTGGAAGGACTACAACGATCCGGACGGCGAAACCGAGATTGTGTTGTTCAAGGACCAGGGGCTGATCCATGAGATTACGACGTCGGTCAGCTACGTGGACAAGATCGTCTGGGTCGCGACTTACTTCGGCGCCAGCCGATACGACGGGCGCAACTGGCACAACTTTTTGCAGAAAGATAGCGGCCTGCCCAGCAACTTCCTGAATTTCATCAAGGGCGTGGACGCGAACCGCGCCTGGTTCTGCACCGACAAGGGGCTCGCATATTACGACGGCATGAACTGGGCGGTGTATTGGCCGGCGCTCGACACTCACAAACCGGAAATGCTGGTGCGGGACGCGGACGGCAAGACCAGCGCGGTCCCGGTGAACACAGCGCCGGCGCACAACTATATTCTCGGCATCGATTTCCAGGGGGACGACGTTTGGGTCGCGACCGCTGAAGGTTTGAGCCACGGCGTTCGCCAGCGGAATTGACCTGAGCGGGCGCGCGCGCAGCAGGTACCAGAGATGGATTCGACTGCCGATCCTTTGTCGGCACCTGATACCTGGCACCTGACGCTTGGCT
>JBIOJL010000523.1:0-3574 GCA_044450885.1 Tepidisphaerales bacterium | reverse complement strand
TCCTGGGCCGGGAGGCGGCACTGGGGGCGGACCACGCCGAGCGGATCGCGGCGATCACGAAACAAAAAGCGGCTGCAGAGGAGCGGCTGGCGACCCTGCAGGCGCGGTGGGACAAAGAGCGCGACCTGGTGAACCGCATCCGCGAGGTGAGAGGGAAGCTGGAAGGGGCGGTTCAGGCGCCTGCCGCGGTGGCGGGAGCGGCGGCTTCGGGCGGCGCGGCCACGGCGCCCGCGGCGGCGCCGGCACCAGCCACCGCAACAGCCCCTGCACCCGATGGGCAAGCTCTGCGCGCGGAACTGAACGGGCTCAATACCGAACTGGAACAACTCCAGGGCGAGACCCCGCTGATGCGCGTCTGCGTGGACGCCACCATCGTGGGCGACGTGGTGTCGGCGTGGACCGGGATCCCCATCGGCAACATGCTGAAGGACGAGGTGGAGACCGTGCTTTCGCTGGAAAAGCACCTGGGCAGGCGGGTCATCGGGCAGGACCATGCCTTGGCTATGATCAGCGAGCGCATCCGGACGTCGAAGGCGAGCCTCGAAGACCCCAGCAAGCCGATCGGCGTGTTCCTGCTGGTGGGGCCGAGCGGCGTGGGCAAAACGGAAACCGCGCTGACGCTGGCCGACATGATGTACGGCGGCGAGCGGAACATGATCACCATCAACATGTCGGAGTTCCAGGAAGCGCACACGGTTTCCACCCTGAAGGGCTCGCCTCCGGGTTACGTGGGCTACGGCGAGGGCGGCGTCCTGACCGAAGCGGTGCGGCGGCGGCCCTATTCGGTGGTGCTGCTGGACGAAGTGGAGAAGGCCCACCCCGACGTGCTGGAACTGTTTTTCCAGGTGTTCGACAAGGGCATGATGGAGGATGGCGAGGGTCGCGAGATCGACTTCAAGAACACCATCATCATTCTGACCTCCAACGCGGGCACCGATACGATGATGAAACTGACGGCCGACCCGGAGACGGCGCCTAGCCCGGAGGGCCTAGTGAAGGCGCTCAAGCCGGAGCTGAACAAGGTTTTCAAGCCGGCCTTCCTGGGACGCCTCGTGATCATTCCGTATTACCCGGTGCGCGACGAGGCCCTGAAGCTGATCGTGCGGCTGAAGCTGGGGAAGATCCAGCGGCGGCTTATGGAGACGCACCAGATCGCGCTGACCCACGACGAGGCGCTGATCGAGGAAGTGGCCCGGCGCTGCACGGAAGTGGAGAGCGGCGCCCGCAATGTGGACAACATATTGACCAATACGCTGTTGCCGGAGATTTCGCGGCAGATTCTGGGCAGGCTGGCGGAGCGGCAGAAGCTGGCGCCGATCCACGTGGCGATCGGGGCGGACGGCGCATTTGTGTACAGCTAGTGCAGGCGGCGTACCGTGGGGCGGTTCCCCTGAGCCGCACCCGACCCCCAGGGTCGGGTCGCGTGACCCGGCGCGCTCCAGGGGGCCCGCCCCACATAAGGCCAAGACCGATCGGAGGTGACCGCAGATGTACGAGCAGACAGACCGGCCCATTCAACTGAAGACGCCGCTGGGCAAAGACGACCTGCTGCCTACCGAGGTGCACGGGCGGGAGGCGATCTCGGAGCTGTTTCATTTCGAGGTGGATGCCGTGGCGGAGATCCGGACGGAGGTCCCGTTCGAGAAACTGCTCGGGCAGAAGGTCACGGTAAAAACCCACCCCAAGAGCGGCGACCGGTTCATCAACGGCATCGTCAGGCGGGTGACGCAGGGCGAGCGCGACCTGGAGTTCACGCACTACCGGATGGAACTGGTGCCGCAGTTCTGGCTGCTGACGCGGGTGATGCGCAGCCGCATTTTCCAGCAGAAGTCGGTTCCCGACATCCTCAAGCTGGTGCTGGCCGGACTCGATGTTGCCTACGAGATCCAGGGAGACTTCAAGTCGCGCGAGTACTGCGTGCAGTACCTGGAGACGGACTTCAATTTTGCCAGCCGCCTCATGGAAGAGGAGGGGATCTGGTACTTCTTCAAACACACCGACGGCGGGCACACCATGGTGCTGGCCAACACTCCGCAGTCGCATCCGCCGATTCCCTACGGGCCGAAGGTGAAATACGAGGAGATGTTCGGCCACTCTCCGGAGGACGACCGGGTGTACGAATGGTTCAAGGGGCAGGAGATCCGGTCGGGAAAATACACGGTCTGGGACGAGCATTTCCAGCTTTACAACAAGCACCTGGACGCGGACAAAACCATACAGGATTCCGTCCAGGTGGGCGACACCAGCCACAAGCTGACGGCCGGCGGCGGGGGTCAACTGGAGCTGTACGAATTTCCGGGCGAATACTCGCGGCACTTCGACGGCATCGACAAAAGCGGCGGCGAGCAACCCGACCACCTGCAGTGGATCTTCGAGGAGAACGTCCGGACGGTAGGGATCCGGATGCAGCAGGAGGCCGTCGAGACGCTGGTGATCGAGGCCAAAGGCTCGCACGCCGGGTTTACGTCCGGGCACAACTTCGAGTTGGACGAGCACTTCTCCGACAACGGGAAGTTCGTGATCGTCAGTGTGTCCCACGAGGCGCGGCAACCCATCGGCACGGGCGCCGACCAGCACACCTGGAACTACGTGAACCGGTTCACGTGCATCCCCTTCGCGCTGCCGTACCGTCCGCAGCGCCGGACGCCGATCCCCTCGGTGCGCGGAGTGCAGTTGGCAACGGTGGTGGGCCCCAAGGAGGAAGAGATCTTCACCGACAAGTACGGGCGCGTCAAGGTGCAGTTTCACTGGGACCGGGAGGGCAAGTACGACAAGGAAAGCTCCTGCTGGATCCGTGTGGGCTCGCACTGGGCCGGCAAGCAGTGGGGCGCCATCCACATCCCGCGCATCGGGCAGGAAGTGATCGTGGGGTTCGAGGAAGGGGACGTGGACCATCCCATCATCGTGGGGAGCGTGTACAACGCCGACCAGATGCCGCCCTACACGCTTCCCGACAACAAGACCATGAGCGGGATCCGCAGCCGGAGCACCAAAAAGGCCGACAACGACATGCTCAACGAGATCCGCTTCGAGGACAAGAAGGACTCCGAGCATCTGTTCATGCAGGCGCAAAAGGACATGCACCTGCGGGTGAAGAACGACCGGTCGGAATGGGTCGGCAACGACCGGAGCCTCACGGTGGATCGCGACCGGATCGAACGGATCAAGCGCGACGAGAACGTCGTGATCGACCGCGACCGCATCGAACACATCAAACGCGACGTCCACCTGACGGCGGATGGCAAGTCCGCGATGCAGGTGACGGGATCGCATTCGCTGGAGGTGAAGGGCACGGTAGCGGAGAAGTTCGGCAGCGACCACAGCGAGCAGACCACCGGGCAGATCACCCTGAAGGCGATGAACATCGTGTTGGACGCGGGCTCGCAGATCTCCCTCAAGGTGGGCGGCAATTTCATCAGCATCGGGCCCAGCGGGGTGACGATCGTAGGCACGATGGTGCTGATCAACAGCGGGGGAGCGTCGGGCGCGGGTGTGATCTGCAACCTGGTGTCGCCGGCGTCGCCGTTGCCGGCTATCCTGCCAATCACCACCAAACCGACGGCGGCCACTACGC
>JBIOJL010000522.1:0-3590 GCA_044450885.1 Tepidisphaerales bacterium | reverse complement strand
GTCTACTGCAAGCCGTGTCTGCGTGACCACGAAGCACGGCTTGCAGTAGACAAGCCGTGGCACCCGCCGAATCGCGGCAGTTGTTTCTGCTCGAATCCCAACCCGGCCGGGCGGAATGGGGTCGAGGTGTTCGGGCATGGTTCGCGGAGCGTGGGACGGTTGGCCCTCACCCCGGCCCTCTCCCGGAGGGAGAGGGAGTGAAGAGGCCTGTCCCGGAGGGAGAGGGAGTATCTCCTCCGGATCCTGCACGAGGCCGCCGTAGAGCTTTTGTAGTTCCTGCCGCCGCTCGCACTGTTTGGCGCCGATCTTCGTCAGTTCCTTCCACGTCCCGTGGCAGGGGGCGTTCAGGTCGATCCAGGTGGCCAGGCGCTCGACGGCCTCGGCGTCGAGCGTCACGCCATGGTGTCCCTTTTTCAGCATCCGCAGCAGTTCGGATGTGTCGGCGTGGAATTCCATCGGCGGCAGGCCGTGCAGGTCGCTTTCCAGGCCGGCGACACGGACGTAGCGCCGCAGCTCGAGGTAGCTCGGCTCGAAGATGCCGCCGTATTTGCCGAGCAACTGCTCGCGGGGCACGCCGCGGATGATCTCGCCCTTGTAGCAGTAGAAGAACCCCTGCTCGCCGCGGAGGTCGACGGGTTTGGTGCCGTCGGGCTGGGGCTGGCCGTTGTGGCAACCCACGCAATAGCGGTCGACCACGGGTTGCACTTCGCGCTTGAAGCTGAACCCACGCGGCGGGCCGAACCACGGCTTGATCGCCTGCGGCCCGCGCATCATGGCGGCCGTCTGTTTCACCGGCGGGGCGGCCAGGCGGTTGTCGTGACAGCCGGCGCAGCTCACCGTTTCACCCGGCATGGCCGTCATCCAGCTTCGCATGAGCTGCACGGCCTTGCCATCGGCATCCAGCGGCTGCACGGTGAACGGCGTCTTGGCCGGCACGCGGAAATAGGCCGAGCCGTCGGCTTCGACATCGACCGTCCCCAGCACGCGCTTGACCTCCCAAGGGCCATTGGCGCCAACGCGATGGTCGATGCCGGCGATGCGCTGATAGGCAAAGTGATACGCCACCACCCGCAGCTTCTTCACGGTGCCGCGCGGCACCCCGGCCATGGGCGGGCCGAGATAGGCATCCTGCAAATAAACCAGCGCATCGGTCGCTTCGGGCACGACTTTCTCCGGAATCGCCGGCGGCGTTTTGGTCTGGCGGATGGGGATCGGATAGAGCAACGCCTGGCCCTCGATCTCCTTGAGCAGCACCATGTTGTCAAACGTATCCACAAGGTAGATGCCCCAGAGCGAATCCGGCGCCGGCTTGCAGGTGACGATGAAATATTTGTCGCTCAGCGGATAGGGATGCAGGAATTTCGGCCAGCTATGCTCGGTCAGCTTGTCCTGGATCAGCGGCTCGACCTTCTTGCCGCGGCCGGGGATTCGCTGCACGACGCCATCGGTCTCGAAGTGCGATTTGCCGGGATCGAAGACCACCAGTTCGCCCACGCGCCCGACATGATGGCCGGTGACGATGCCGACGACCTTGGTCGGGTCGTTGGGAATCGGGCGGGCGTAGAAGATGGCGTTGGGCCAGTAGGAATTGGCCCCGTAGTTCTCCATCTGGTTGGTGCCGTCGGGATTGCAGGTGAAGAGCATGCGGTTCCACACATGTGGCGTGTCGGTGTAGTCCCAGCGCAGGTACATGATCCGGCCGTCGTTGGTGACGGTCGGGCAGTAATCATGATCCTGCTCGAAGCAGATCTGGCGGATGCCAGACCCGTCCCCATTCATGGTGTACATCATGCCCACGATCACGCCCGAGTTGCAGGGTACGCCCTGGAAACACGCGGTGGAGAGAAACGCGATCTTGCCGCCGGGCAGGTAGGTGGCGTCGTAGTAATGCACGTCCGGCTGATCGCCGGGGCTGAGCTGTTTCACGGTCTTGCCGTCGATGCTGGCCTCGAAGACGTGCCACTTGTCGTGCGTCCCCGGCATGGAGAAGAGCATCCGGCCGGCATCCCAGTGCAGCGAGAGGTCGTTGATGAGCTTGGGCTTTTCCGGGCGATAGACGGTCTGCACTTGGCCGCTCTTGATCGACACCGTGGCGATTTCATTTTCCCAGCCGAAGTAGCGGTCGATGTCCGGGTCGTGCTTGGACGTCTGCCGCGGCAGCCCGATGTATTCGCCCAGCCCGAAGCCGGTGCCGATGGGCATGCGCGGGTCGCCGTCGGGCGTGCGCTTGACGACGAGCATCTGGTCGAAGTTGAGCAGGGGATTGGCCAGCAAGGCCTCGCGCTGGAGGGCGTCGTATTGGTTCAGGGCGTGTTCAAGCATCAGTTTGTTCTCGGCGCTTAGCGGCTTGGGCGCATCCTCCGCGGCCAACAACGCCGTTTCGATCTTCGACAACCGCTCCAGAAACTCCGCGCCGCGGGCGTATTGTTTCGGGAACGACAGGGCCAGATCCTCGATGGCATCGCTGAGCGAGCGTGGGTTCAGCGACTTGGCGCGGGCCACGATCTCTTGGAGTTCCTTCGCCCGGTAGTAGGCACGCACCGCGTTCTCCAACTCCTTGGGCGACTTCGGCCGGGGCGCATCCGCGAAGCCGGCGCGCCGGGGATCCGGCCGCAGGCTCCCCGGCGTCGTCGCCAGCACATCCGACCAGTCTTCATCCAACAGTCCATCGGCCCGATCCCACTTCTGTTCCCGCAACGATTGAGCATCCGTGAAATCGCGGGCGGCCAGTTGCCAGAGATCCATTCGCGCCGCCCCGGCGGCGTCAGCGACGACAAACCTCACTGCCCCGTGCTTGCCCACCCAGTCGTCGATCCCGATCATGGAGTTGAACTCCTTGACCTTCCCGTCCAGCGGCAGGTAGAGCTTGCTCACCTGATTCGGATAGACATGCACGCCGTGCGGGTAGACTCTTCCCGCGATCTTCAGCGGGCCGCTCACGCCCGAATACAGGTTCGCGTCGAGGCTGAGCTGCCCGTTCATGGCTTTCAATCCCTTGACCTCGCACAGGCGGACTCTCGATTCGTCCGGGCGGACCAGTTCGGCATCCGCCCAGGTGCCGGCCCCGTAGAGCACCTCAGGCGCACCGACCACATAAAGATACAGTTCGCTCTTGCCCAGGATGGTGACATGGAACTGATATGCTCCAAACGACCTGGCCTGTTCTCCGCCGCGGACGATTCCACTGATCTGCAGCAGCGGCGGCTTCCCCGCATTCATCTCGATCTGCCGCAGCGCCTCCCGAGAGGCGATCATGGTCTGCCACCACGTATTCTTCTTCACGTACCACGCCGGGTCCGGCGCCGGCCTGCCGGCCCCGGCGCAGGTCAGCGCCAAGGCCACCACCCCGCACCAGCGCAGCATCGTTCGCATCGCCATGATTGCACCTCGTGTTCCAGGCCGACAAGACGGGTCACAACGTGGACATTATCGCATCAACCGGACGGAAAGTGCAAATGGGCGAGAGAGCAGGTCCACGATCCACGACCGTTGCTGCCAGGGGCTGACGCGCCTCCAGCCCCGTAGGGGCGATAGATATTAGCCCACGACGTAAGTCGTGGGTGAGAAAGGGCAAGACACAAATCCAGCCC
>JBIOJL010000521.1:0-3591 GCA_044450885.1 Tepidisphaerales bacterium | reverse complement strand
GCCTTGTCCCAGGGTTCATCGCGCATTCCGCGGAACTTGGCCACACGCGGGTGAAGTTTGACAGTGACGTATTTGCGGTCGGCGCTCACTGTCGGCTGAATCTCAATGTCGATGCCGTCGTTCACCGTCTCGTTGACGGGCACCCATTTGTCTTCGCCCGCTCCGCCCGCTCGATACCGCGCGACATACGCTCGCTCTGTCCCGACCCGCACCGTCCCGGTCTGCCCGTTGAACACGGTGATGCGCGGCGCGGTAAGATTCGTCGAGTTCTTGTCGCCTTGAACTGCGCCAAGAAGAACCTTGAGCTGTATCTCGTCGATGATCGGACCCGGCCGGGATGTTGGCCCCTTTACCTTGCCAACCAACTTCGCAGATTCCGTCCGGCCGATGAGGGCCTCCGCGTCCAAACCAATATCCAAAAGCACTGCGCGGCGAACCTGCACCAAGCGCATCTCAATCGAGACCTGTATCGCCCTGGACTCTCGCAGTTTTTCGAGCAGGCCGACGATCTGCCGCTGGTTTTCGGCCGTCGCCGTAACAATCAGT
The DNA here is from genome assembly GCA_044450885.1 of Tepidisphaerales bacterium. Classification (GTDB taxonomy): domain Bacteria; phylum Planctomycetota; class Phycisphaerae; order Tepidisphaerales; family Tepidisphaeraceae; genus JANYKD01. The sequence continues at coordinate 3,045 of JBIOJL010000521.1, read as the reverse complement.
TGGCCGGACAGAAACTTGATCTGGCCGACTTTTCCGCCGTTCGCGACCCACGATTCGCGGTCCACGGTCTCGCAAATCAGATTGGTGATGTCCCGGACAAGTTCATCCTTGTACGGGATCGGCTCACCCTTCAGGCCGGCCGGGGCGTCCCGGAGCTGTGCGACTTTCGACACGTCGATCAACAGGTCGCGGATGTCGTAGACGTTGATGATCGTGTTCTTATTGAGGTCGTCGATTGTCGAGATGGTGATGACGCCATCGTTGATCGTGTAGCCGAGTTTGACGTTGCCGCCACCCACGTCGCTGAGGATGGTCGCCAGCGCCTTGGAAAACTTGATGTCGCGCATACGCACGGTCACCGGAGCTGTCTTTTCGATGCCGGCCGCCTCGATGGCCTTCCAATTCACGGCGATCTTGGCCCCGCTGACATCGCCCATGAAGTCGATGACGTCGGACAGGGCGATGCCGTCGAACCGCAACTCCTGAAGTCGTTTGTCCAGCAGCACCTGCATGGCACGCGTCGCCGTGTCGTCCACCGCCGACCGGATGGCGGGCGCGGTCGTCGCGCGAGGATCGCCGCCGGCAATATGCGCATCTCCACCTGCCACCTTCGGCGCAGGATCGCGCGTGCGCGTGAACGCCACCAGCACCAGCCCCACAACCAGCACGCAACCCAAGATAGTCGCCGCGATCGAAGATCGATTGCCCGACAGAATCATGGTCAGTCTCCTTCGCAAATCCGAACGCTCGGCCAGCATTCCAACCGCACCGGTTCGGGCCGCGGGCCGGGCCAAAGTTTCGATCAGTTCCACCAGCGTCCGGCCGTAGGCTTCGCGTTCCTGCTCGCGGCCATGGTTCAGCACCATCGCATCGCGCAGCACCTCGCGTTCGGTGCGGAACCGCCACGCCGCCAGCCAGGCCAGCGGGTTGAACCAGTGCAGACACACGAGCACGAGGATGCCCCAGTCGATCCAGAGATCGTGCCGCTTGAGGTGCGCCAATTCATGCAGGATCACATGCCGCCATTGCTGCGGCGAAAGCTGCGCGGGCAATCCGAGAGGCATCACGATCGTCGGCCGGAGAATCCCCACGAGGGCGGGGCCGTCCACAAGGGCTGATTCCACTATCGCCGGTGCTCGCACACGCATCTCTCGAGCGCATTCGGCGATGAGCCGCAGGATGGCCGGATCGTCAATGCGTTGCCCGCAGTTCACACGCCGCAGAAGTCGGCGATATGACAGGATCGCCGCCAGCATCAGCCCGGCGGCGACACCCGCCCAAACGCCGGCCAGCACGGTCGGCCAGCGCGGCGTCCGCGGTTGCGCCGTCGCCGCAACCACGGTCTCGCCCGCCCGAGGTAACTCGATCGCCCCAAGGCGCACCTCCCACTTGAGGGCTCCCGATGGTTGTGGCAGGCTCGCGTCGCGGGTTCGCCCCTGCGATGCCTGCGGCAATAGCGCCATCGGACTCCAGCGCACGGCCGGAAGAACGGGCATCGCCAGCCGCAGCAGCACCAGCGCCCACAGCGCGTACCGCACGCCGGCTGGCAATCGCCGACCGAGCATGAGGATCAGTACGCCAACCACCACCGCAAGCACGCCCGCGTGCAGCGTCGTCCGCGTCAGGTGCGTCAGCCACAAATCCGCATGGGTGAGCAATGAAGTCATCGGTCACTTCTCCTTGCCGGAGAGCATCCGTTTGAGTTCGGCGATTTCCTCGGCCGAGAGGTTCGAACTACGGACGAAGTAACTCAGCATCGGCCCGGCCGCCCCGCCGAAGACGCGGTCGACAAACGAGCGGCTTTCGGCCTTGAGACACTGCTCCATCGGCACGCGGGCGCGGTAGAGATAGCGCTTGCCATCCTCCGCATACGCCAGCGCCCCCTTCCGCACCAGCCGGCCGAGCATGGTCTTGACCGTGCTCGGACTCCAGTCGTGCCGCCCGGCCAGGCGTTCCACGACCTCCCCGGCCGTCACCGGCCCGGTCGCCTCCCAGACCACCCGCATCACGCTCCACTCCGCATCCGAAATCGCCGGGATCTTTGCCATATCGAATTCCTCTGATTACCGATGTAATCTATTACAAGTGTAATCGGATGTCAAGGGCGGCGATTTCAGTCCGGCATTTTCCCGGGAATCTCCGTCATTCGAGTTTCGGCGAGGTCCATCGCAGCGTGCATGCATAGTGCCGCCGACGCCTCGTCGGCGAGGTGGGCCCGGCATTCCGCCGACGAGGGCGTCGGCGGCACTATAGCCAGCGCCCCGTTTTATACCCCCTGCCCGCTTGAAGCCGCCGCGCCCACCGATATAGTCATTCCTGTGAGTGCATCGTTCTGCACCGTTTCCTGCCCAAGGAGGTGCGCCGATGACCGTCCAATGGCTCATTCAGTGGTGGAATCTCATTTTCGTCCTGCCGGCCCTTCTTGCGCTGCTCTACATGGGCCTGTGCGTGGTGACCGGCATCGGCATGAGCGACGGCGATGCCGACGTCAGCGCCGATGCCGACGCCGACATGGATGCCGACGCGGACGCCGACGGAGACGTGACCGCCGATGCTGACGCGGATGCCGACGCCGACGCCGATGCGGACGCTGATGCCGATGCCGACGCCGATGCGGACGGCGACGCAACCGCCGGCCACGACGCCGACGCTCCCCAATCAGCCCCGGCGTCCGGTTCCGCATCCGCCGTTCTCAGTTGGCTCGGCGCCGGCAAGGTCCCCCTCAGCCTGCTCGTGGGCGTGCTCCTGCTCACCTGGGGCATCATCGGCTTCGCCACCAATGCCATCCTTCGCCCGCCCGAAGGCCCTGCGTGGAAGCAGGCTTCCGCGCCTCCCATGTCGATTCCGCTGGCGGCCGTCGGCGCCCTGCTGGCCACCTCCGGCTTCTCCCGCATTCTCGCCAGGTTCGTGCCGCTGCGCGAAACCTCCGCCCACCGCCGCCACGAACTCCTCGGGCTCGTCGGCGAGGCCGTTTTTCCCATCGGCGCCGAGTTCGGCATGGCCGCCGTGCGTGATGCCGACGGCGAGCCCTATCAGGTTGCGTGT
>JBIOJL010000520.1:0-3593 GCA_044450885.1 Tepidisphaerales bacterium | reverse complement strand
GTCCAGGGAAGGGGGCGAAGCGTGAGCCAGGCGGCGAAGGTGAACGTGGCCCAGGGTGGAAGTCGCACCTCACGCTCATCAGGGTCGAAAGCACCGGGATCGTATTGGCCTCTCTCGTGCGACTGGTAGACATCTCGCACGAGAATGTCGGCGAACGACACATGCACCTCGGGTCGCGGCGTCACCACCAGGGGACCGCCCGAACCTACCGAACCGCCTCGGAGTCGCAAGCGCAGCCAATGCCACCAGGCCCAGTAAGGCCAACTCGGGCCCGCTACGTCGGCGGGACGCACGATGTAGTGGATGCCGACGTCGTACTCGGGTTTGAAGTCGCTTGTCGCAGCAACGACGAGGTCGATGGACCCGCGCCGATGGGTAACGACCAAGGCGTCAACGTTCTCGCTCGCGCGCACGAGGATGCAGTCGGATTGCCAGAAGCCTCGGATGAGGATGGCCAGGAGCGCGGCGCCGACGAGGAAGAGGACAACCCGGATCGCCCGCATAGTGGTTCTGAAGAGGCGTCTCAAGCCGATCGGAGGGCGAGGTGCGGATGCGACATTTATAGATCGGACAGGCATCGTGGCACTCGACGGACACGGCTTGCAGTAGACAAGCCGTGGCACCCGGCAAAACGCGGTGGTTGTTCCTGCTCCAATCCTTAGCCTCGCAGGGCGGAAGAACGCTTCTGTCGCCCCTCCGGGGCTGAACTCGTCTCTTGCCTACTTTACCCACGACTTACGTCGTGGGCTAATATCTGTCGCCCCTACGGGGCTGGCAGCGGCGTCTACCTCTTGCAGCGACGGCCGTGAGCGGCTGTTGGTTACGGGAACAACCCGCGGAGGCTTGACGCTTCGGCGACGCGGCGGATGGCCAGGGTGTAGGCGGCGGTGCGGTAGTCGCAGTCGGCCTCGTCGGCCTGGGCGTTGACGGCGTCGAAGGCGCGGTCCATCACCCGCTGCAATTCATCCTGCACCCGCTTCAGATCCCAGAAGTAGTTGTCCAGGCCCTGCACCCATTCGAAGTAGGAGACGGTGACGCCGCCGGCGTTGGAGAGGATGTCGGGCAGGACGGTGACGCCGTTCTCGCGGAGGATCTCATCGGCGCGCGGCGTCACCGGGCCGTTGGCGGCCTCGACGACCGTGTGGGCCTGGATGTGCGGGGCGGTGTCCTCGTCGATGGTGTTCTCCATGGCGGCCGGGACCAGTACGTCGCACTCGCAGGTGATGACCTCCTCGTTGCTGATGGATTCGCAGCCGGGGAAATCTTCGAGCGTGCCATTCTCGCGGTAATACTGGCCGGCGGCGTCGATGTCGATGCCGGTGGAGCAGTAGATGCCGCTGTTGCGCTCGGAGACGGCGATCACGGTGGCGCCGCGCTCATCGAGCAGGCGGGCGGTGTGGAAACCGACGTTGCCGAAACCCTGCACGGCGATCTTCACGTCGCCCAGCGCCTTGTTCTGGGTGGCGAGGAACTTGCGGAGCACGCACATCACGCCCCGGCCGGTGGCTTCCTCGCGGCCGACGGAGCCGCGCAACTGCACGGGCTTGCCGGTCACCGTGGCGAGTTCCTGATGGCCGACCATCATCGAGTAGGTGTCCAGGACCCAGGCCATGACCTGGGCGTCGGTGCCGACGTCCGGGGCGGGGATGTCCTGTTCGGGGCCCATGACGGGCATGATCTGGGTGATGTAGCGGCGGGTGAGGCGCTCCTTTTCGCCCATGGAAAGCTTCTTGGGATCGCAGACGACGCCGCCCTTGGCGCCGCCGAAGGGAAGGCCGACCAGCGAGTTCTTCCAGGTCTGAAGCATGGCCAGGGCCATGACTTCTTCGAGATTGACGGACATGTCGTAGCGCAGGCCGCCTTTGAAGGGGCCCAGGGCGTTGTTATGCTGGACACGGTAGCCGGTGAAGACCTGAATGCGGCCGTCGTCCATGCGGATGGGGCAGGAGACGGAGAGGACGCGCCGGGGAGCGGCGAGGACCGGGCGCCAGAGATCGTCGAGCTTCATGGTCTGGTAGACGCGGTCGAAATACTGGTTGACGTTCTGCCAGAAAACCGAGGTCTTGTTTTGGACGGTGAAGCGGTTGGTGTCGGTCATTGTGCGTAGTCCGTAGTCAGTGGTCCGTAGTCAGTAGCCAGTGGTCCGCAGCTACTGACCACGGACCACGGACTACCGACTAACCTAAGTGCTTTGCTTGCGGATCGTCATGTCAAAATTGTGTACCATCGACTTGTACATCGTCCAGACGACCACGCCGAGGACGCCGGTGGCAACCCAGCCGAAGACGAAGATGACGAAGCGGGCGTTGGTCAGGGCGGCGTAGTCGGCGAAATTGTTGCCGGTGTTGTCGAGCGGGGCGACGAACAGGCCCATGAGCGTGAAGGGGCTGAAGCAGCCGATGCCCACGCCGACCTCGGCCATGCGGCTGCTGGCGGCGCCCATGCCGCAGACCCAGAGCGTGCCGAAAACGCCGGCGACAATGCCGACGGAACTCATCACGGCCATGATGGTCTTGCGGCAGCGCAGGGACATCTGCATGCCCAGGATGGCCGCGAAGGCACAGACCATGACCAGCGTGCCCGGCAGCACGAAGAGCGATTCGGGAAGGACGGTCCAGTCGGCCGGCCGGATCGTCCAGGGCGTGGCGTGGAGCAGGTCGTAGACGACGAACATGAGGATGCTGACGATGGGAACGGCCGCCAGCGGCAGGACGAAGCTGACCAGGCCGCGGAGTTTGCCCCAGATGTAATAGCGGCTGGTGATGGGGGTGGAGAGCAACAGGTCGAGGGTGCCGTCTTCCTTTTCGCGGGTGACGGTGGAGGCGGCGTTCTGCGTCAGGATGAGCATGATGATGGCGAGTTCGATGATCATGGCGCCGAGCAGGAACTGCCGCACTTTTTCCTGCGCGAGCACCATCTGTGGATACGACACCGTCATCCGGGTGATGAAATGGTCCTTGACGTTCAGGCCGTTGGGATCGACGGCCATGCCGGGGCGAAGCTCTTCCAGGCTCAGGGTCGAGTCTTTGAAGGCGATGACGGTGGCCGGGCCGCCGGGGTCGCCAAACGCCCGCACGCGGTAGACGACCGGGCGGTCGTCCTCGAGGATGCTGATGGTCCGGGCCTGTTGGTTGTAGCCGAAGGCGACGGACTTGACCGGCGTGACGGTGCGGCCGGAAAACACGACGAGCGCGACCGCGGCGCCGATTCCCAGGAGCATGAATCCGTAGCGGAGGACGATGGCCCGGTTGGCGGATGCCTTGGTCTTGGCCTCGCGCCAGGCGATGGGGTTGGACCAGACGTAGCGCGGCTTGCGGGTCTGGTCGCCACGGCTGAGGTGGAGGAGTTTCAGGAGCCAGGTCTGGGCGCTGGTGGTCGATTGGGCCAGCCGCCGCAGCAGGAGGATGGAGGGTGTCACCAGCACGAAGCTGAGGAAGAACATGCAGGCGACATAGAAGGTGTGCGGGCTGGAGAGATACCAGTTGATCGGCCAGGCGTAATTGGCCACCATTCCCGCCGGGGGCGGCTGGTATTCGGTTTCGCCGAACACGCCGCGGAGGGCGAGAAAGGGGTGGAAGCCGGCGAACCAGGAG
>JBIOJL010000519.1:0-3604 GCA_044450885.1 Tepidisphaerales bacterium | reverse complement strand
GAATACGCCGCCCGCGGCGACATGCCAGCCGTCAAGCTCACCTGGCACCAGGGCGAGCACAAGCCCGAAATATGGACCGCCGGCGGCATTCCCAAGTGGGACAGCGGCTGCCTGTTCATCGGCGACAAGGGCATGGTGCTTTCGGACTACGGCAAGCACGTGCTCCTGCCCGAGAAGGATTTCGCCGGCTTCCAGCCTCCCCCGCAGACCATCCCCAAGTCCCTCGGCCATCACGCCGAGTGGATCGATGCCTGCAAGACAGGCAAGACAACAACGTGCAACTTCGAATATGCCGGCTGGCTCACCGAAGCCAACCACCTCGGCAACGTCGCTTTCCGCACGGGCAAGAAGCTGCAATGGAACCCCGAGACGCTCAAGGCGACCAACGCCCCCGAGGCCGACAAGTTCATCAAACGGGAGTACCGCAAGGGCTGGGAGGAATTGCTCGGGTAGACGGCAGCGGCACGGTCAGGGTGATGGTTGATCCGTTCCCCAGAGCCGTCCGGATTTCCACGTTGCCACCCAGATACGCGATCCAGGCGCGGACGCCGGGCAGGCCGCAGGTGTGCTGCATCTGCGCGGCCTGGGCGTCAAATCCCACGCCGCGATCGTCCACCGCCACCACCAGATCCGCACCCTGGCGGCGCAGGTCCACCGTCACGCTCGATACCTTCGCATGCTCCGCGGCATTCATGACCAGTTCGCGCACCGAGCGGAACAGCAGCACGTTTGTTGCCTCGTCGAGTTCTTGCGGCTGCCCGTCGTCGTGTACCTGTACTTTCAGCCCGTGGCTTGCCTCGATCTGTTCGGCGAACCGCAGCACCGCCGGCAACAGGCCGAGAACGTGCAGCACCGGAGGACTCAACTCGCACATCAGCTTCTGTGCCGAGCGCCCGGCCTCTTTGATCAGCTCGGCCGCCTCCGCCAGCAATTCCTTCACGTCGCCCGCGGGCGCGAGCCGCTGGGCCATGCCCACTTTCAGGCTCAGGAGGTTCAGCGTCTGACACAACCCGTCGTGTACGCTCCGGGCGAGCCGGTAGCGCTCGCGGTCGTCCTCCAGCGACAGTTCGGCCGCCAGCGATCGCCACGGATCCGGCACGGGTCGCGCTGGCGGTGTGTTCGACATGTCCACGTATGAGTCCTTTCTGGATCTGTCACTCGACGAGAGACTCGCTCCGCCCGGCGCTGGCCACCCGGATGAGGGCCTGATACAGGGCATCGAGATCGACCGGCTTGGTGATGTGCTCGGAGAAGCCCGCTTCCCGGCTCTTCTGCAGGTCGGAGGCCGCCCCGTAGCCGCTGAGGGCGATCGCCTTCATGGACGAGCCGCGCTCGCGGAGTTGCCGCAGCAGGGAATGCCCGTCGCCGTCGGGAAGACCCAGGTCGGAGACCAGCACGTCGAAGGCGTCCGCATCGGCCGCCGCCAGCCCATCCTTGACATTGCCCGCATGCACGACCGAATGCCCCTCGGCGGTCAGCAGGCGGGCCATCATCCGGGCGGTGTCCACGTGGTCTTCCACCAGAAGAATGCGAAGGGAACGAGTTGCCAGTTGCGAGTTGTTGGTTGCCAGTGGCTGCCGGCCGTCGCCTGTCTCTTCTGGCAACTGGCAACTGGCAACTGGCAACTCCACAACGAACGTCGCGCCCCTGCCCCTGCCTGCGCTGGCGGCGCTGATCCGGCCGTCGTGCAGTTCCACGATGGCCCTGGTGATTGCCAATCCGAGCCCGAGACCGCCGAACCGGTGGGTGGTCTCCTCGTCGCCCTGCTCGAACGGAACGAAGAGCCTGGGCAGGACGCCCGGATCGATGCCGATGCCCGTGTCGGAGACGCTCACGGCCACCCGCGCATCCGGGCCGCCGGTTCTGCGGCAGGCGATGGTGATGCGACCGCCGGGCGGCGTGAATTTGATTGCGTTCTTGATGAGGTTCCAGAAGACCTGGTGCAGACGGGCGGCGTCGGCCTCGACGGGGCAGGGCGCCCCGGTGGTGTCGATGGTGAGGATCTGGCTCTTCCCGTCGAGATCGCCGGAACAGATGCGGGCGGCGTCGCGAAGAACCTGGACGGCGTCCACCACGTCCTTCTGAAGCACCAGCTTGCCGGAAGCGATCCGGGTCACATCCAGGAGGTCGTTGATCAACGCCACTTCCAGCCCGACGTTGCGATGAATCGTCTCCAGATCCTCGCGTACGTCCGGCGCCAGGCGAGGATCGCGCAGCAGGGCGCCCGCGGCGGCGACCACGGGCGTCAGCGGCGTACGCAACTCGTGCGAGAGGGCGGCGAGGAACTGGTCCTTGGCCTTGCTGGCTCTCTCGGCCACCGCCTTGGCTTGCTCGGCACTGATCTTGGCGGCCACCAGCGCGGCCTCCGACCGCTTCTGCTCCGTGACATCCAGCACCAGCGAGAGAATCGACACCAGCTTGCCCGAGGCGTCCACCAGCGAAGAGTTGTACCACACGCAATGGACGACCGAGCCGTCCTTTCGATAGTTGCGATTGTGGCTGACGCTACGCCGGCGGGTGCCGTCGACCAGCCCGGCCGACACCCTGGCGACCTGTTCCGCGTCTTCCTCGAACACCCAGCGGAACTCGTCCAGGCGCTTGCCCAGGATTTCGTCCGCGCGCCAGCCGAAGATGCGCTCGGCTTCGGCCGACCAGCGCGAGATGTGGAAATCCGCGCCCCACTCGATGACCGCCAGCGGGGTGTTCTCGACATGGAACCGGAGCCGTTCTTCGCTTTGCCGCAGGGCCTCCGCCGCCCGCTCGCGCTCGGACGCCAGCCGGACCTGCGCCTCGGCCTGGCTCGCCCGGGTCTGGGCACGGCGCATGGCGTCGCACAGCCACGAGATCATCGTGCAGCATGCGACGAAGAAAGCGGTCCCCAGCCAGTGGACGGGATCGTCAGCCCAGGGCCGACCCATGGGCTCTATCCAGAACAGCGCGGCAAACGCGGAGAGCACGGTCGCCAGCAACCCGCCGGGAAGGCCCGCGTAGAGCGCCGCGATCATCACGGCCGGATAGAACGTCACGAACGGCATGTCCGTGCCCAACGACCGCAAGATGGTCAAGCGCGCAGCAGTCCCGGCCGCCACGGCCAGCACGGCCATCGCATAGCGTTGCCAGACTCGAAGATATGCGCCTTCCACGTTCATGGCTGCTCCGGTGCCACGATGCCAGTTCCAGTTCCGATCCCGGCCCTATCCGCTGGGCGGCTGATCCCACAGCGGATTGCCGGGTCGCTATGATACCAAATCGTCATCTTGACTTGAAGGGGATTCGCGGACAGGGATTCGCGGACAGGGATTCGCGGACAGGGATTCGGGGGCGGCAGCAAGGGCGAGAAGGGGAATGACGAAAGTCGAGGTCCGAATGACACTGCACCATATGTCTACACCATCGCGGCGGAAATTGTGGTGGAGGCATCCCCCCAGCCGCGCGCGTGAAACCAGCACCACAACCGAAGTGGGCGTGTTGCTGAGCTGCATCGTGACCAGGGTTGCGGGGTAGGAGAAGCTCCCAAACGTGGCGTTGCGCGTGCCGGCGGTCAGCAGGGTGAAGGAGTCGTTGATGGTGGGGAGATAGCCGTTGGCGAAGTTCACACTCAGGG
>JBIOJL010000518.1:0-3619 GCA_044450885.1 Tepidisphaerales bacterium | reverse complement strand
CCTTCAGCGTAGACGGCCCCGCGAGTGGGACCAGCGTCCTCGCTGGCCCGGACTGCCAGGACGCCGAGCTTTCCCAGGGCGGCCAGCGAGGACGCTGGTCCCACTTTCGGCGGTGACAGACCGCCTGAAGGCGGTACTACGAACGGCCGGTACTCCGAATGAACGGCCGGTTGGCCTCTCCCGGCCCGCCGCATACAATCCGGCCGCGATGAAAGACACCAACACCACCGTGCAGGAACTGGGCAGCAATGCCCGGCGGGCGTCGCGGCAACTGGCCGAACTCAACGACAGCGTGAAGTCGGCCGCGCTGCGCCGCGTGGCGGCCGCCATTCGCGATAAGAAGACGTCGTTGATCGAGGCGAACGCGGCGGACATCACGGCCGCCACGGAAGCGGCGCTGGCGGCCAATCTGGTCGAGCGACTCAAGCTCAACGACAAACGCGTACACGGCATGGCGGACGCCGTCGAGCAGATCGCGGCGCAGGTCGATCCGGTCGGGCAGGTCGTCGAAGGCTACGTCCGGCCGAACGGCCTGCGGGTCACCAAGGTGCGCGTGCCCATCGGCGTCGTGCTGTTCATCTACGAATCCCGGCCCAACGTCACCTCCGACGCGGCCGCGTTGTGCCTCAAGAGCGGCAACGCCATCATCCTCCGCGGCGGCAAGGAGGCGATCCATTCCAACCAGGCGATCGCCGGGATCATCGCCAAATCGCTGGCCGATTCGCAGATCGACCCGGCCGCCGTGCAACTGGTTCAGTCCACCGACCGGGCCCTGCTGACGCAACTGGTCAAGCTCGACCAGTACATCGACCTGGTGATTCCCCGCGGCGGCGAGGGGCTGATCCGCACCGTCACCCGCGAAGCGACGATTCCCGTCCTCAAGCACTTCACCGGCAACTGCCACATCTACATCGACCAGCACTTTGCCGGCATGGAGGAGCAGATCCGCAAGGTGTGCGTCAACGCCAAGACCAGCTACCCCGGCGGCGCGGTGTGCAATGCGGTCGAGCACATCCTCTTCCACAAGGACGCCGCGGCCGGGCTGCTGCCGCTGGTGTGCAAAGATCTGGCCGACAAGGGCGTGGAGATCCGCGGCGACGCGGCCGCCCGCAAGCTCTATCCCGCGGCGTTGCCGACAACTGATGCCGACTGGCGCACCGAGTACCTGGCCTTGGTCGTGGGCATCAAGGTGGTCGATTCCCTCGACCAGGCCATCGAGCACATCAACCACTACGGCAGCCATCACACCGACGCGATCCTGACGGCGTCGCTGACCAGCGCCGACAAGTTCGTGAAGGGCGTTGATTCCGGCAGCGTCATGGTCAACGCGTCGACGCGCTTCGCCGACGGCGGCGAGTACGGGCTGGGGGCCGAGGTGGGCATCAGCACCGACAAGATGCACGCCCGCGGGCCGATGGGGGCGACGGACCTGACGACGTACAAATGGGTCGTCACCGGCGAGGGGCATTGTCGCTGACTGATGCGGCGTGGCCGGGGTACCGGCCACGCCGCATCAGTTGTTGTTTGCCGCAGGGCCGCGGCGCCCAAGCGATGTTCGCACTCCGACCCCTCATCAATAGATACCTCGCGACACCGCCGTGGCTCCATGGCGGATGGGCGCGAGCAGGTGCTTGCGGCTCTCGAACCGTTTGAGGAGACGAGCCTTGAGGGCATTGTGCCCCGGCTCGTACGTATGCCCGGTTTTGGCGATGGCCACAAAGAGTTCCACCATGTTGAGCCAGTCGCTCACGTCGATGAACTCGGGGGCGATGCGCTTGGTTTCCTTGTCCATGTTGTGGTAGTTGGCCAGGGCGACGCAGATGGAGCCGGCGTGGAATCCGAAGACGTCGTAGACGGTGGCCTCGCAGGTGCCGCCGGGCATGACGGTGCGCTGGAAGCGGAAGGGGCGAACGGTGGGCGAGTACGCCCTCTCTACCCGTTTCTTCGCGAGTGCCTCGGCCTGCTGGGTGAGGAAGTAGCTGAGCGAGGAGTTGAAGATGGAGGTCTTGTCGCCGAGGCGGATGATCGGGCCGTTGCCCTGCGGGGCGTAGGGTTGGGCGGCCGAGGTCTCGATGGCGATGATGCGGTCGGTCTTGCGGAGCAGTTGCGGTTTGATGGCCGCCGCCAGCGCGCCGACGAAGCCTTCCTCCTCAGCGCGGGTGAGCAGGACGGCGACATTTGCGGCCGGGGGATGGCGATACAGGCGGTCGAGCATGGCCAGCGCCCCGGCCGCCCCGGCGAGGTCGTCGCAGACGCGGCAGAGGAATTTGCCTTTGCGGATGCGGCCTTGGCCCTGGTCCCACATGCCCGGCGCGCCGGGAGGCACGGGGGAATCGACACGAACGCGGACGGCCTGGGTGCGGCCGGTCTTCTTCTCGGCCGTGACCTGGGTGATGACGCCGGGGATCTCGATGTCCTCATGGAAGAAGCGGACTTTCTCGCCTTTGGCGTAGGTGGCCAGCACCCAGCCGTAGAAGTCGGCCTCGATGGTGCGGTGGTCGGTCATGCGCCGGGCGACGAGGCCGGGGTGGTCCATGTGGGCGGCGAAGACCCAGCGCGGCGAGGATTTCTTCCGGCCGGGCAATTGGATCAGCAGGTTGCCGTGGACATCGCGGGAGAGGCGGAGGCGTTTGCGCTGGCGGACGAACTGCTCGACAAAGGCGACGACGCGGCCTTCGACGAAGGGGGCGGTGGGGATGGAGCAGAGGTCGTGGAGGATGGCGAGCGAGGGGTTGGGCTTCATGGGTGATAGAGATTAAGGGAAGTGGGGAATGACGAAACTCGAAATCCGAGTGGCCGCTGGCGAAGAAGATTAAACACGAAGACACGAAGGCACGAAGCGGGGTCGGGTGTTCACAGGCGAATCGAGGGAATCGTTGCGCATTTGCCGCATGACAATAGTTGATGAGAAAAATGTTGTTTCGGCAGGGTGGCGCGGAGTGTGATTTGTCATAAGTGGTTGCGTTGAATTGGGTTGCGTATCTGACGGCGTTGGCGGGGACTGGAAAAACCGATCCGAAACCGATCCAGAAGCGATCCAGAACCGATCCAGAACCGATCCGATTCCGAACATGAAGAGGCAAGATGGGGAATGGCACCCGAACTGAGCCGAGTTGCCAGTTGCCGGCTGCAATGATCGGGATTGACGAAACTCGAAACTCGAATGACGAATGAAGTGGAAAGTACGAATGGCCGGTGGGTTCGATTTGCGCACGGAACGACGGGGCGGAGTCTCCAGTATTGATGGGGCGGGCGAGGATGAGCCGTATTCTACCATGGTGGCGACGATACGCTGTGGTTAGGATTGTGTCAAGTAAAATCGTTTGGTTTTTGTTGACGGATGGACGGGTGGGAACGGTGGTCATTTCTTAACCACGAAGGGCCGCGAAGGGCCACGAAGAAACGCCACCAAGAAGATGACGGGCAGGGACGCAAGGTGTCGGGCGGTGGTGGTGGGCGGCACCAAGCACTACACCGAGCCGGGCCGGGCGGCGAAGACGGTGCCGATGTTGGAGCCGATCGATCTGGCCAAGTCGGTGGAGGAACAGCGGGAAGCCAAGCCGACGCTGGCGGGTCCTATGTGGGAGACGACGCCGGGGATTCCGGGGGGATGTTGCGG
>JBIOJL010000517.1:0-3634 GCA_044450885.1 Tepidisphaerales bacterium | reverse complement strand
GTGATTTTCTGGACGAAGGCGTCGCCGCGGCCGAACACATCGCGGCAGAGGGAGACGAGTTGGTCGGCGTGGGAGACGTGCGGGATGTCGTGTGCGGCGAAGATCAGGGTCTTGGGGAAGCGGCCGTAGCGCTGTTCGTGCTGGGCGCAGTGGTCGCGGAGGGCCTCGACGATCTTGCGGTTGGAGTCGGGGGAGGTGACGCAGCGCTCGCGGGAGACTTCCTCGGATTCAAACTGGCGCTCGTCTTCCAGGAGGTCGAGTTGCTCGGCGCCGGTGTCGGTGTCGATGGTGCCGACTTGCTCGCCTTCCTTGAGGAAGATGCCTTTGAGGCGCACGTCGGACTTGACCTTGACCACGTCGTAATCGACGAGGTGGCCTTCGCGGACGGCCCGCTCGTATTCGTAGCGGTAGATGGGGGCGTTGAAGTAGCTGGTGGTGTGGGCGGCCGGGGTGGCGGTGAGGCCGATGCGGATGGCGTCGAAGTGGTTGAGGGTGTCGCGCCAGACGGAGAGTTCCTGGCTGGTGTAGCCGCGGTGGCATTCGTCCGCGACGATGAGATCGATGGCGTGGATTGGAATGTCGAGCCTGTCGGCGTCTTCGTCGCCGGATTCGAGTTCGCCGTAGGCTCTGGCGGCGGCCCGGCGGCCGAAGAGGTTCATGGCCATGCGCTGGATGGTGCAGACGTAAACGAAGGCGTGGCCGGGCTTAGGGTCGAGCAGGTATTTGGCAGGGAGGACGGTGGGGTCGAAGGCCTCGTCTTCATCGAAGTCGCCTCGCTTGAACGCCTGGCTGTAGAGTTCGTAAATCTGGTCGAACTTGAGGGCGGGCTCGGGCTCGAAGCTCTTGAAGGCGCGGACGGCCTGGGCGGCCAGCGCCCGGCGATCGACGAGGAACAGGACGCGGCGGGCGACGCCGGCTTTCATGAGGCGGTAGACCTGGTTGACGAGTGTAAACGTCTTGCCGGTGCCGGTGGCCATGGCAAGGAGCATCTCGCGTTTGCGGTCGGCGATGGCCTGTTCGACGGCGGTGTTGGCTTCGATCTGGTAGGGGCGCAGGCGCGGGTGGTTGTTGGGCGTGGCGGCGAGGGCGGTGGATTCGGCGGTGAAGTCGCGGCCGAGCATCTCGCTCGTTGCACTGGGCGTGTGGAAGCAGGCGACTTTGCGGGAGCGGTTGAGGCGGTGGCGGATGTCGTGGAACCAGATGACCTCGCCGTTGGTGGAATAGAGGAAGGGAACGTGGAGGCCGGAGAAGTTGAAGGGGTTGGTGGTGGCGCCGCGGGCGTAGCGCTCGGCTTGGGTCTAACCCGATTGCAGACAGTCTAATCCACTGGCCGGACAATGTCAAGGGCATGACCGGACGATTCCGAAAAAATAACCAAGCCAGCAACAATATGTAATCTGTGGCGATGTGGTAATCGCCGCAGGGAACCGCGATCAGCGATCGCGGCTACCGACGGTTTATTTGGATTGGCGCTTCTTCAGCAGCACCGCGCCCAGGACAACCACGATCGCGACACAGGCCGCCGGCACGGCGATCCGGCCGACGCGGAACCAGACCGGCTTGGGCGGCTTCTCCAGCGCATCGGTGAGCACATCGACTTCGGGCCCTGCCGACGGCGAGGCCGCGGTCTCTTGCGGTGTGAAGGTCTTCCCCCGCTGCAGGGCATAGAGGTATTTGTCGGTGACCACGTAGACCACGCCGTTGGCGGCCGCGGGCGAGGCGACCATGCTCTCATGCACTTTCGACTGGCCCATAAGCTTCTTTTCTTTCCCCTTGGCGAAGACCAGCAGCCCGAGGCGCGCTGCCACGTAGACTTTCCCATCGGCCACCATCACGGAACTCCACACCAGCGCGGCGTCGTGCTGCCAGTAGAGCTTGCCGGTGTCGGCGTCGAGGCAGTAGATCTTTCCCGAAGCATCGGCCGCGTACACCAGGCCGTCGGCCACGGCGACGGTCGTGCCGGTGCTGCGGATGTCGTCGAAGGACCAGACCTTGGCCGTGGCGGTGATGTCGCCGCTGCCGGTGGCGTCAAGGCAGAGCAGGCGGCCGGGCCCGGCCTTGTCGCCGCTGTTCTTCAGGTCGTTGCCGATGGAGACGTAGATGCGGTTGTCGTGGAAGACCGGCGTGGCGATGACCTCGGCGCGCTTCAGCCGCGGCCCGTCGTAGCCGGGGGCGTAGGTGGCGGCAAGGCAGTCGAACTTCCACACCCGCTTGAGCACGCCGGGTTTCACGGCTTCGCCCGCGGCAAACTCGGGATCGAACGCATAGCAGCTTCCGTTGCCGGCGCCGTAGAACAGCAACTCCCTGCCGTTGACCACGCCCAGCGCCGGCGAGGCGTGGGCCCCGTGGAACGTCTGGTCGAAGATGCCTTCCTTATCGACGGCCAGCAGCTTGCCGCTGTTCTTATCCAGCACGATCAGACTGGGCGACTCGTAGCTGGACTTGCCGTACTTCTCCTTCCACTCGTCGATTGCGGGTTTGCAGCCGTCGTTCGCGTACTCGCTGATCGTCGAACCGGTGGCGACATACAGCCGGTCGCCCCGGACCAGAGGCGAGGCGCTCTGGGCGTTGTACGGCCAGCAGTTGACCTCGCGCAGCATATCGAAGCGCCAGAGGATGTGGGCATCGGTCGGCTCGGGCGCGCCGGGGGTGCCGGCCGTCAGTTCGAGGATGCGCCGGCCATCCGGCGCCAGTGCGAAGGGGTTGGCACACCTCCGGTCGGTCATGATCAGTTCCAGGTCCGCCAGCGACGGGGCCCGGCCGGCCAGTCCGTTGGCGTCCAGGCACAGAACCTCGCCATGGTGGCTCAGAATGTAGACACGGTCGCCGTCCACCGCGGGCGTGGAACAGACGCCCCAGGTGCGGTTGACCAGGCTCGGCCAGAACGGCGAGCGCATCCGCCAGAGCAGCTTGCCGTCCGTTTCCTGGAAGCACCAGAACATGGCCGTGTCTTCGGACTTGGTTTTGCCGCCAATATACAGCTTGCCGTTGGCGACGACCGGGCTGCCGAAGGCGCCCGCGCCCAAGCGGGCCACCCATTTCACGTTCTGCAACGAGGCGCCGCGCGCCGCGCCCGAGATCGCGTCGAACTGGTCGGGCAGCCCGGTTTCGGCGGAGACGCTGTTGCGGTCGGCGTGGCCGCACCACTGCGCCCAGTCGGCCGCCCCGGCGGCAAGAGGCAACAGACTCAATGCTGCCAGGAGCAACAGGCGCGGGCCCGGCATCCCGATTCGTCGCGACAGATTTCGCATGGCGGCACGCTCCGCTGGTTGGCAGTCACTGTGTCATGGAACACTGCACGGCATCGCATGGATGAACCTGGATTCACCATGCGGTTCCTGGCCCATATCGCAGGCCACTAGGCGGGATGTTACAGTGCATCGGGGCGTGGGCAAGCTCAGAAAGCGTGCGGAACAACTCCGCAGAATGCCCGCAGAATGCCCTCACCCCGGCCCTCTCCCGGCGGGAGAGGGAGAAGAGAGCGTCGTGGAGTTGTTGCCGCACAGATCTTTACACGTCGCCTCACCCGCCGCCCGGCGCCTTCTCAGACGCCGGGACTTGGATATGCCCATCGCGGTCGCGCTGGAAGGAGTAGACCGCTTTGGCGCTGGCGTCGATGAAGAACGCCTTCGCG
>JBIOJL010000516.1:0-3675 GCA_044450885.1 Tepidisphaerales bacterium | reverse complement strand
GGTGTGAACGGATTGGAGCGTCTTGCGGGCCTGTTCGGCAACCGCACTTGCCGGCGGGGCCGGCGGTGCGGCAGCGAGCAGGAGGAGGACGGGCAGGATCAGACAGCAACGCATGGTCGTTCTCCAGGTCCGCAGGTGGGATACCTGTACAAGATTCCGCTGAACAAGTGCCGCCGACGCCCTCGTCGGCGGATTCAAACCGCGTTCCCACGCGAATACGAGGGTGTCCGTCGGCCCACTCCAATCACCAAACGGGGTTCTTCAGCAGAATCGTACAGTAGTAGCCGAGCTGGGGTTCGGCGTTGCCGGGGGTGGCGGGCGCGGCGGGCGTGCCCACAGATTCGGGAGGGCCGTGCTTCTGCACGGCCGGGATGGTCGCGTCGCGAAACGGCCGCCGAGGACTGCGGCCCTCCCGGGAAAATGGTCGCGCCCGGTGCGGCAGAGCCGAGCTGGGGCTCGGCGTTCCCAGAGGTGGCCTCCGTCAGCGTAACGCCGCGAGTTCGCTTTCCTCGGCTTCGCCGACTGTTCCTGGAATTTCTCGAAAGAAAAGCTGTCACCCTCCATCAGCACTGATCAGGCAGCGTCGTTCGCCGGACGTTTTCTTCGAACCAGACGCGGCGGGGATCGCCCGACTCGGTGAAACTCTCCATTTCAATGCGGATGAACTGCAGGTCCAGGCTCCCTGCGTACGCGGCCAACAGGTCGCGGATATCTGATTGGTCCTGCGGGCGCATGGCGATCAACTTCATGACAATCAGCCCCTCGACTGAGGCGAGGCTGACGACCTTGCCCAGAACCTGGATCGTGACGGCCCGGTCGAGAACGTGCGCGTAGGCCGGAATCAGCGGGCGCATAAGGTCAACCATCACGTCCCGGAACCGGAGAGTCGTGAGCCCCTGGTCGCGCAGTTCGCGGATGTTCCTCGCCAGATCAACGGTGAAACCGCGGTCGCGCAGCGATTCGAACAAGCTCGGCATGGCGGTCTGCGGCACGGTCAGCAGGGCATCAACGTCGTCTGTCGTGCGGACCCGCGTATGCTGAAGCGTCGCCAGACCGCCGATGATGGCGTAACGCACCCCGCGCTCGTTGAGGATGGAGACCAGGGCTTCAAAGGCCTGCTGGAGAGCTGGCCCGCTCGGAGGCAGCCCATCGTCGGCATTGGACACGAAACTGCTCCCGTTCCTGCTCGCGGGCCGCCAGCGCCCGCAGGCGCCGCTCGACAGCCTGGGGCGTCCGAGGTGCCATGGCGCGAATGGCGTCCAGCATGTCGCACATCGCCAGCAGACGCTCCGTCGGCGTGCGATCGCGGTTTACCGCAATCTGCCTGGCAACACTCTGGTCGAAAATGGCATCCGGCGGCCGGTGCATTGCTGCGATATTATACGGAACCTGCCCCTGGCTCCACCAGCATCCCGTGCATTCCACCGGCGAGAGGGTGTGCTCGCAAATTTTGGCGAACGACTTCTGTAGCCGCGATCGTTGATCGCGTTCCCCGCCGCGATCAGCGATCGCGGCTACAGACAGGCGGTTTGCCAAAAAAGACGGCCAGACCCCTGGCGAGACGTCATTGGGGAATGAAACGGGTCGCGGCCGGGTCGCGGTCGCTCCGGCATCGGCACGCGCGATTGCTCTGCCGGCTGGGCGGCGTACACTACCCGCCATGCTCAATCCAACCCGCACTCTCACCGTGGTGTTTCTCATGTCTGTTCTTACCGCATGCGCCAATGCCCAAACGAAAATCCCGGCCATCGACGAACGCATGAGCGCCTTCATCGCCCAGAAGGAAATCGCCGGCGCGGTCACGCTGGTCGCCGACCGCGAACGCGTGCTGCATGTGTCAGCCGTCGGCCAGGCGGATGTGGCCGCGAATCGGGCCATGCAGGTTGATGACATCATGTGGATCGCGTCCATGTCCAAGCCGATCACGGCCACCGCCCTCATGATGCTCCAGGACGACGGCAAACTGTCCATCGACGACCCGATCAGCAAGTACATCCCCGAGTTCGCCAACCTCAAGACGCCCTCGGGCAAACCGGCCAATCTCACCCTGCGGCATTGCATGACCCACACCTCCGGCCTGGGCGAGGCCAGCGGCGAGCAGTCCAAGGCCGCCAAGACGCTGGCCGACCTGATCCCCGCGTTCCTCGCCAATCCCATGTCGTTCGAACCCGGCGCCAAGTGGCAGTATTGCCAATCCGGCATCAACACGGCCGCCCGTGTGGCCGAGATCGCCTCCGGTCAGTCGTTCCCGGAACTGCTCCAAACTCGTCTGTTCACCCCGCTGGGCATGAAGGACACCACGTTCTACCTCAGCGAAGAGCAGGCCAAACGGCTGGCGAAAAGCTACAAGATGGCCAATGGCCCATTGGAAGAAGTTCCCGTGTTCATCCTCGACGGCAAACCCGCGACGTCGCGCGACCGCTATCCCGCGGCCAACGGCGGGCTCTTCTCCACCGCCGCCGACTACGCCCGCTTCTGTCAGATGATCCTGAGCGGCGGCCAGCTTGATGGCCGGCGGTATCTCAAGCCCGAGACGGTCAAACTGATGACCACGATCCAGACCGGCGACATCAAGACTGGTTTCACCGAAGGCAACGGCTGGGGCATCGGCTGGTGCGTCGTCCGCCAGCCGCAGGGCGTGACGGCGATGGTTTCCCCCGGCACCCACGGCCACGGCGGCGCCTACGGCACGCAAGCCTGGATCGACCCCGTGAAAGGCCGCATCTACATCCTCATGGTCCAGCGTGCGAATTTCCCAAATGCCGACAATTCGGATGTCCGCAAGGCCTTCCAGCAGGCGGCGGTGGAGGCACTACAAAAGTAGGGCCAGCGTCCTCGTCGTTCGTATTGCCGCCTTCAGGCGGTCTGCAAGAACCGCCTGAAGGCGGTACTACGAACGCGCCAGCGAGGACGCTGGCCCCACTTGCAGGAATGTAGGGTCCGCTTCAGCGGACGCGGTTATGTGTGGCGAGGTCTTGCCTTCTGAAAAATGTAGAGCATTGCGGCATCCGCCGCTATAATGATCCACAATGACCCAACAGGCACTGGCAGGGAGTTCTCATGGCCGCACAACTTGATATCAGTGAAATAAAAGGCCGGCTCGACGAACTGCTGGCCCGCGTACGAGCGGGCGAGGAAATTGTGTTCTCCGAAAGCGGGCATCCCGTCATGCGACTCGCGCCTGCCGGTGGTGAACGCAACGGGGGGCGGATATTCGGTGAATTCGCCGGCAAGGTCCACATGTCCGATGACTTCGCTGCTCCGTTGTCAGGCAAGGAACTGGCGGAGTGGGAGAGATGAGACTCCTGATCGACACACATGTGTTCCTCTGGTCGAAGATGAACGACCCGCGCATGTCGCGAACAGCATGGACTATGCTCCGTGCTCCAGACAACGAATTACTCCTCAGTGCCGTGAGCATCGCTGAAATGGCGGTGAAGACGTCCATCGGAAAACTGTCGCTGGGCGTGCCTGTGCCGGAGTTTGTGACAACGGGCATGAGGAATGGCCAGATCACGGAGCTTCCGATGCGGATCAGCCATGCGATCGAGCTTTCAACGCTGCCGCCGCACCACCGCGATCCGTTCGATCGGCTCCTGATTGCTCAAGCTCGTGCGGAAGGGATCCCGCTCATGACCGACGATTCACAGATGGCACGGTACGAAGTGGAGGTTG
>JBIOJL010000515.1:0-3683 GCA_044450885.1 Tepidisphaerales bacterium | reverse complement strand
CTTCACCTACGGCGCCCCGCCGCACGGCGGCATCGCCTTCGGGCTCGACCGCATGGTGGCGCTGCTCTGCGGCACGACCAGCATCCGCGACGTGATCGCCTTTCCCAAGACCCAGAAGGGGCAAGATCTCATGGCGCAGAGCCCGACACCGGTCACGGCGAAGCAGCTCAAGGAGCTGCACATCCAGACCGTGGTGCCCGAGTGAGCATTTGAGTCAGACGGGGCTTGCGCCGCGTGAGTGGCTGCTATTCACTCGCTCGCACTCCAAAGTCGCTCCATGAAACTCATCATCGCCGTCATCAAGCCGTTCAAACTCGAGGAAGTTAAGGAAGCGCTCGCTGCCATCGGCATCGAGGGCATGACTGTCACGGAGGTGAAGGGCTTCGGGCGCCAGAAGGGGCATACGGAGATTTACCGCGGCAGCGAGTACACGGTGGACTTTTTGCCCAAGGTGAAGGTCGAGATCGTCGTGTCCGACGACATTGCCGGCAAGGCGGTCGACGCGATCGTGAAGTCGGCCAAGACGGGCAAGATCGGCGACGGCAAGGTCTTCGTGCTGCCGATCGAGGAAGCGGTGCGCATCCGCACCGACGAGCGCGGCGAAGCGGCGGTCTGATTGACTGGCCGCCTGGCTACAAGAACAGCCAGGCCGTCAAGGCAAGGATCGGGAGGAGCACCGGCAGGCTGTAGCGCAGGATGTACGCGACGAAGTTCGGCGTGTGCACACCGGCGCTCGTGGCAATCGATTTGACCATGAAATTGGGCCCGTTGCCGATATAGGTCATCGCCCCGAAAAAGACCGCGCCCAGGCTTACCGCCACGAGCATGAGCGGGTGGTCGCCGATCAGGGCGTGCACGCGGGTGATTTCACCCGGTGCGCCGGCGACCGCCGCCGGTGCGGTATTGCGCACCTCGGCCAACTTGAGGAAATTGACGTAGGTCGGAGCATTATCGAGCACGGAGGACAGGGCGCCGGTCGCAAAATAATAATGGGCGGGCCGGGTGAATTTGAATTCCTGGCCGTGCACCTCGAGGTAATCCAAGGCCGGCAGCATGGTCGCAAATATGCCCAGGAACAGCCAGGCCACCTCTTTGATGGGGCCGAAGGAAAAGTGGTTTTCCTCGTGTACGGGTTTGGGCGTCAGGAAGTACGATGCAGCAGCCGCACCTAGCATGAGAGCCTCGCGGGCGAAATGGCGCTCGGGCACAAAGACCGCCGCAATGATGACGCCGAGGAAGAGGAGGTTGATCTTGCCTTCAAAACGCCAGGTTTCGTGGGCCCGGCTGATTTCCTCGCGGATTTTCGCCGGGGCGCGGCGAAACGAGCGCAGGTCGAAGCAATAAAAGGCGGCCAGGATCGCTCCGACGGTAAAGACCCAAGCCAGAGCGACATGCTCCGGCAACCAGAAGAACGGCACGCCGCGCAGATAACCGAGGAAAAGCGGTGGATCGCCGATGGGCGTCAGGGAACCGCCGACATTGGACACCAGGAAGATGAAGAAAACGATGTGATGGGGCCCGACGCGAACTTTGTTCATGCGGATGAAGGGGCGGATCAGCACCATGGACGCCCCGGTCGTGCCCACGACGTTGGCCAGCAGGGCCCCGACCAGCAGGAAAACCACATTGGCCGCCGGTGTGGCCTCACCCTTCACCGTGAGGTGGATGCCGCCGGAGACCACGAAGAGTGAACCGATCAGGGCGATGAAGGAAAAATATTCGCCGGCCGTGCGCGCCAGCTCCCCGCCACCGAGCGGGACCGTCATCAGATAGTAAGCCGCGACGAATGCGGCGAGGCCGAGAGAAACGAGGTGAAAGTTTCGCTCCCACCAGTGTTTGAACCGATCCGGGCTCAGCGGCGCGGCGGCGATGAGGAAGAGCAGCAACGCGAAGGGCGACACTAGGCAGCCCGGAATCGGATGGGGGGACATGTGGCTCGCGGCCATGCAGTTCCCGTGCCGGACCGGGTGGTTATTTGCGCCAAGCGGAATAAACAAAAAATAAACAGATGAAACGAGGCCGGCCTTGGCATCGGTGGTGCTTAATAGCCGGCCATGCTTGGTGTCTGTCCGGGTGCCTCTACCTGGCCGGCCATCGGGCCCAGCGATGGTGCGATCCCGGCCCGGCGGGATCCCCGCCGCGCCAACTGTCAGCCACTATGAACCAAATCCAGTCCGATTCCTCCTTCCCTATGATAACGCGACACTCAGGTATGTTATGGTTGCGCGCGGCCCTGCTTGGGGTGGCGCTGTTGAGCAGCATCGCTTCGACCAGGCTGCTGGCCGACGATCCGAAACCCGATCCCGCCGGCACGATGACCGGCGTGGCCTCCGATGTGCCGGGCTTTGTCGTCACGGCCCCGGATGAGCTGAGTGCGGCCGACAAGCAGGACAAGGACAAGGTCAAGGCCTACGCCGACGCCAAGAAAGCCTTTGACGACTACACCAAGCAGGCGACCGTCGAGCCGCTGGCGGTGAAGCTCGCCGACGGCGTCGGGCACAACCGCGTGGCGATTAACTTCATGTGGACGCTGGTCACCGGCTTCCTCGTCATGTTCATGCAGGCCGGCTTCGCCTTCGTCGAGACGGGCCTCTGCCGGGCGAAAAACGCGAGCCATACCATGGCGATGAATTTCATGATCTATCCCATGGGCATGCTGGGGTTCTACGTCTGCGGGTTTGCCTTCATGTTCGGCGGCATGGGTGCCATCGGCACCATGGGTAACTATGCCGGCCTGAACAACGAGTTTACCGTGAACCTGTTCGGCCATCCCTTCGGCCTCATCGGCCTCAAGGGCTTCATGCTGCAGGGCGCTGGTTACGACACGGCGGCGTTTGCGCTCTTTCTCTTCCAGATGGTGTTCATGGACACGACGGCCACGATCCCAACGGGCGGTGCGGCCGAGCGGTGGAAATTCTCCGCCTTCATGATCTACGGCTGCTTCATCGGCAGCGTGATGTACCCGGTGTTTGGCAACTGGGTCTGGGGCGGCGGCTGGCTCTCGCAGCTCGGCACGAACTTCGGCCTGGGCCACGGTCACGTGGACTTCGCCGGTTCCTCGGTGGTGCACATGCAGGGCGGTGTAATCGCGTTTATCTTCTGCTGGCTGATTGGCGCGCGTCACGGCAAATACAACAAGGAAGGCAAGCTGGTCCACCCGATCATGCCGCATAACATTCCCATGGTGATGCTCGGCACCTTCATTCTGGCCTTCGGCTGGTTCGGTTTCAACCCGGGCTCCACGCTGGCGGGCACCGACCTCCGCATCGCGGTGGTGGCGGTGAACACCATGATTGCGTCCGCCACCGCGGCGCTTGCCGCCACGCTTTACATGTGGTGGTTCCGGACCAAGAAGCCAGACCCCTCGATGATGTGCAACGGCATGCTCGCGGGCCTGGTCGCCATCACGGCGCCGTGCGCCTTTGTCAGCGCCGGCGGCGCAGCTTGGATTGGCATCATTGCCGGCGTCCTCGTGGTCGAATCGGTCTTCTTCTTCGACCGGATAGGCATTGATGACGCGGTGGGCGCCATCTCCGTCCACGGCGTCAACGGCGCCTGGGGCTGCCTCTCGATCGGCCTCTTTGCCGACGGCACTTACGGCGACGGTTGGAACGGCGTCGCGGGCACCGTCCGCGGTCTGTTCTATGGCGGTGGCCTGAGTCAGTTGGAGGCTGAGATCATCG
>JBIOJL010000514.1:0-3683 GCA_044450885.1 Tepidisphaerales bacterium | reverse complement strand
TCTTCACCCCGACCTTGGACATGCTCTGGATGATCTTGCCCGGCATGGAGCCGATGTAGGTGCGGCGATGGCCGCGGATCTCGGCCTCATCGCGCACGCCGCCCAGGCTCATGCGGGTGAATTTGCGGTTGGTGGCCTCGGCGATGGAACGGCCGAGCGAGGTCTTGCCCACGCCGGGCGGACCGACCAGGCACAGGATCGGGCCTTTCAGCTTCTTCACCCGGCTCTGCACGGCGAGATATTCAAGGATGCGTTCCTTGACCTTCTCCAGGCCGTAGTGATCGGTATCGAGCTGCTTCTCGGCGGAGGACAGGTCGATGGTGGCCTTGGTGGTCTTCTTCCACGGCACCTGGGTCAGCCAGTCGAGGTAGTTGCGCACCACGGTGGCTTCGGCCGACATCGCCGGCATCATCTTCAGCTTGTTGAGCTCGGCGTTGGCCTTGGTCTTGGCCGCCTTGGGCATGCCGGACTTGTCGATTTTGCGCGCCAGTTCTTCCTGCTCGTTCGGCGCGTCCTCGAGTTCGCCCAGTTCTTTCTGGATCGCCTTGATCTGCTCGTTCAGGTAATACTCGCGCTGGTTCTTCTCCATCTGCGATTTGACCCGCCCGCGGATCTTCTTCTCGATCTGCAGGATGTCGATCTCGCCTTCCAGCTGGCCCAGCACATACTCGATGCGCGGCTTGGGGTCGGTCAGCTCCAGGACTTTCTGCTTGTCCTCGAGCTTGAGATTGAGATGGGCGGCGATGGCGTCGGCCAGCCGGCCGGGCGAATCCATGCTCGACAGCGAAGGCAGCAACTCGGCCGGCACTTTCTTGTTGAGCTTGACGTACTGCTCGAAGGTGGCGACGGTGGCGCGCATCACGGCGTCGGTTTCGCTGCCGCCGGGCTGGCCTTCATCGGACTCGATCGGCTCGAACTGGGCGGTGAGGTAGTCGTTGCTGTTATCCAGGCTCAGGATGCGCGCGCGTTGCGCGCCGTCCACCAACACCTTGACCGTGCCGTCCGGCAGCTTCAACAACTGCAGGATGCTGGCCAGGGTTCCGACGTCATACAGGTCGCCGGTATCGGGCTCATCGGTGTCGGCGTGCTTCTGCGCCACCAGCAGGATGCGCTTGCCGTCCTGCATCGCCGCGGTGAGGGCCTTCACCGACTTCTCGCGGCCGACGAACAGAGGCTGCGCCAGATGCGGGAAGATCACCACATCGCGCAGGGGCAGAACCGGGGCTGAATTTTCGTTCGTCTGGGACACTCTGAACCTCGTTATTCGTTACGTCGTTATTATGCAGCACATAGGCAAAATGCGAGCGGATAAGCCCTATTCAAGCCCCGGGGCCGGTTGTAACAATCGGCCTGCCGGCAGGAAAACGGCGTCACCCGCCCGACTCCCCCGACTGCGCTCGCCGGATCCGGATGTGCCATCCGCGACATGGGCGCAATCAAGTAGCGCGACCCCACCACGACACCGCCTCCCAGTTGGTCAAAAAACCAACAAAAAAGCCGCCGCAGTGTTCGACTGGGGCGGCCTTTTCAGGTTCAGCGAGTGGCTAGGCCGAGTTCTTCACGTCGCGGCGCGGGGCCTCGACGTTCTCGTAAACCACGAAGGGCTTGGACTCGCCTTTGACGACGGACTCGTCGACCACCACCTTGGACACATTCTGCATCGACGGCAGGTCATACATCACGTCGAGCAGGATGGTCTCCAGGATGGTGCGCAGGCCGCGTGCGCCGGTCTTGCGCTCCCTGGCCTTGCGCGCAATGGCGTTGAGGGCGTCGTCGCGGAACTCGAGCTGACAGCCTTCCATCTGGAACAGCTTGGCGAACTGCTTCACCAGGGCGTTCTTCGGCTCACGCAGGATCGAGATCAGCGCCCGTTCGTCCAGCTCCTCCAGTACCGCGAGGACCGGCAGGCGGCCGACGAACTCCGGGATCAGGCCGTAACGGATCAGATCCTCGGGTTCGACGATCGACAGCAGCTGGCCGATGTGGCGCGAATCCTTCTGCGACTTGACGTCGGCCGAGAAACCGATGCCGGCCTTCTCGGTGCGGTTCTGGATGACTTTCTCCAGGCCGGAGAAGGCGCCGCCGCAGATGAACAGGATGCCGGCCGTGTTGACCTGCAGGAATTCCTGCTGCGGATGCTTGCGGCCACCTTGCGGCGGCACGCTGGCGATGGTGCCCTCGACCAGCTTGAGCAGGGCCTGCTGCACGCCTTCGCCCGATACGTCACGGGTGATGGACGGGTTTTCGCTCTTGCGCGAGATCTTGTCGATTTCGTCGATGTAGACGATACCGCGCTGCGCCTTCTCCACATCATAGTCGCACTTCTGCAACAGGCGCTGGATGATGTTTTCCACGTCCTCGCCGACATAGCCGGCTTCGGTCAGCGTGGTGGCGTCGGCAATGGCGAACGGCACATCCAGCAGCCGCGCCAGGGTCTCGGCCAGCAAGGTCTTGCCGGAACCGGTGGGGCCGATCAGCAGGATGTTGGACTTTTGCAGCTCGATGCCGTCGGTCGAACCCTTCTGGCTGAGGCGCTTGTAGTGGTTGTACACCGCCACCGACAGCACTTTCTTGGCCTGGTCCTGGCCGATGACATACTCGTCCAGCACCGCACGAATCTCGTGCGGCTTGGGGAGGCCCTTGACTTGGGGCTTGGCATGCACCTCTTCGCGGATGATGTCGTTGCAGAGATCGACGCACTCATCGCAGATGTACACCGAGGGACCGGCGATCAGCTTGCGGACTTCGTGCTCGCTCTTGCCGCAAAAGGAGCAATACAGAACCCGGCCGCTCTGGCCACCGCTCCGTACGTTATCTGGCATTTTCTTCCTCAAACATGGGCTTACAGCCCTTTTCCCGTGTAAGAACACTCAGAGAGCAGCCACCTCGCCGCCCCGCCAGCCTCTTATAGCATGCAGTCATGTTGCAGCAAAATGACCGCAAATTCCATGTCGGGTTCAGGCCGGCGACGGAGCCGACGGCCGGCGCTCCACGATCTGGTCGATCAGGCCGTAGTCCCGGGCCGCTTCGGAGCTCATGAAATAGTCGCGTTCGACGTCGCGGGCGACCTTTTCCAGGGGCTGGCCGGTATGGTCGGCATAGAGGCGGTTGAGGCGCTCGCGCAGGTACAGGATCTCGCGCGCCTGGATCTCGATGTCGGTGGCCTGGCCCTGGGCGCCGCCGGAGGGCTGGTGGATCATGACGCGGGAATTCGGCAGGGCGAAACGCTTGCCCTTGGTGCCGGCGGAGAGCAGGAACGAGCCCATGCTGCAGGCCTGGCCGATGCACATGGTGCTGACGTCGGGCTTGATGAACTTCATGGTGTCGTAGATCGACAGGCCGGAGGTGATGACGCCGCCGGGCGAGTTGATGTACAGGTGGATGTCCTTGTCCGGGTTTTCGGCTTCCAGGAACAGCAACTGGGCCACCACCAGGTTGGCCATGAAATCGTCGATCGGGCCGACGATGAACACGATCCGCTCCTTCAACAGGCGCGAATAGATGTCAAAGGCGCGCTCGCCGCGAGCGGTCTGCTCCACCACCATCGGCACAAGCTGCGCGCGGGCGATCTGGTCGTTCATCATCGATCCTTGTTCGGTTTTCGGATTGCGGCTTGTACGGCCGGTCTGAATCAAGCTGCGGACTGCGACACCGATTTCAACAGGTCTTCCAGCGTCATTTTC
>JBIOJL010000513.1:0-3712 GCA_044450885.1 Tepidisphaerales bacterium | reverse complement strand
GGGTGGACCACCCCGAGGATCATTGCATGGATCGGAGCGCGACGCCCGGCCATGCGTTGTTCTCGTTACAGGCCGATCAGTGACCCTTATTAAATCCTCAACCAACGTAGCGTGCGCCATCGGGCGTGTAAAGAGAAAACTGCAACAGAAAACTGCAACCGGACCGTAACCTTTGACCGGCTGCAACTCGGGCATCAGCAGGCGAGGGCCAACCGTGGGTGCAGGCGGCCGATCTGCTCGCCGACCGAGGACAGCGACCGGTTGACGGCCGCGACAATCATCTGCCGCCGCCGGTAGCCGGGATTCGGCCGGGACTTCTTCGGCCGGGCGACATTGTTGCCGAGCAGCCGCAGGTCAGAATTTGTGAGATGCGATACGGGGATGATGGACATGGGACGTTCCTTTCGAGATGTGGACCGTCCCCTTGCCGGGGGCGGCCGTGTGGTGAAACACAACCGCCCCCGCAACGCGCGAGGGCGAAAGGCATTGACCTGGCACCGAAGTCCGCCATTGCCCTTCGGCTACGGGGCCAGTTGGAATCTATCGGGAGACAACGCTACGATGCCCACGGCACATCAACGGAGCCAGCATCATGTACGTACAAGCCCGCCTGATCTTCGCCGCGCTGGCCATAGCTCTGGTCTTTGTGGGCCGGGCACCGGCCCAGGAACAGAGTGTTCGCCCGGGGGTCAACGACCAGTACAAGAACCCCAATCCGGGTGAGTGGGCCGCCAAATGGGAGGCCGAAAGCCGGGAGATCTACGCCCTGCGCGAGAAGATCGTGGCCGTCTGCGGACTCAAGCCGGGCATGGCGGCCGCCGACGTCGGGGCGGGCACCGGGCTGTATACGCGGCTGTTCGCCGCCGCCGTCGGAGCTGACGGCAAGGTTTACGCGGTGGACATCGCCGAGAACTTCATCAAGTACATCGAGAAGTCGTGCGAGAAGGCCGGCCTGAAGAACGTGGTCGGCGTCGTCTGCACGGCGGACTCGGCCAAGCTGCCCGCCGATTCGATCGACGTGGCGTTCATCTGCGACGTGTACCACCACTTCGAGTTCCCGTACAAGACCATGGCCTCAATCCACCAGGCGTTGAAGCAGGATGGCCGGGTCGTGGTGGTGGACTTCCGCCGGGTCGAAGGGGTCAGCTCTGAATGGATACTCAAGCATGTGCGCGCCGGCCAGGATGTGGTCACCAGGGAGATCGAGTCGTGCGGCTTCAAGCTGGTGGACGAGCCCGAGGAACTGAAGAAAGCCCTGAAAGAAAACTACTGCATCATCTTCCAGAAAGTGGAAGCCCCGAAAGAACAACCATCTCGTTAGCCGGCATGCCCGCCGACCAGCGGGCACCGGGATTGGCGAACAGGCCGAGCGCTTTGTCGGAAGTATCGGGCCGCGACCCGATCTGCCCACGCCGCTCTTGCACCCGGCGCAGTGCGCTGCCATGTGCAGACCCTGCATCGCGTCCCTGGCCTGGTGCGCTGCCCGCCACAGCGGGTCGGCCGGCGGGAAGCGCCGCTGCCGCAGCCGATCACAGAGCCGGTTCAGAAACCGGAGCTGGCGGGCCACGATCGCCATGAGCCGCCGGGCTTGTTCGGGTTGAAGATCGTCCGAGGTCATTGGCCATGAGCATAATCCCGAACGGAGTCCTGCCAAGAAGCATGATCCGACATTCGATGAACAGCAAACAGACGAACGGTCGTCGTTGATGAATCGTTCATCCTCCCGATTTTGTTCGGCGTCCAGCGCCCGCCAGGCACCTGGCACCGGCGTGTGTTGTGAAACACAACCGCCCCCGCAACGCTGCGGGGGCGAAATGGGAAGTGGATCTTTAGACAGGGACCGGTTCCGCCCCGGCGGCCGCACTCAGCCGACTGCTCAAGAGAACGCCTTGGGTTACTCCAACCCTCACGCCAGTTGATCGAGCGAAGCGCCGGAGGAGCCGCTTTGTTCTGAACCAGCGGCCGTGCTCGCGGAGGTCTGTTTCTGCTGGGCGACGGTCTTGGCCGCCTTCGCCTGCTGGTTTTGCTGGATTTGCTGAATCTGCATCTGGATCTGCTGGATCTGCATCTGCAGCATCTGCGTCTTCAGTTCCTTGGTCTTGGCGTCGTCCGTCTTGCTCTGGGTCTCGTCTTTCAACTGTTGCTCAAGATCCTTCATCCGCGCCTGGAGCTGCGCGATGCTGGCCATGCTGGACCCCGTCGAATAGGACACGGAAGAAACGGCTGAAATGCCCATATTGCGCTCCTTATCGGGCGTGCGCCCATTCTAAAATCGGACAATCCTCAGGAAATCCTTCAGTAATAGCGACCTGTCAGGAGGCAGGGCGTGATGCGACAGTACCTGGGGCGGAAGCATCTGGTTGAGGCGGGAATGGGTTACGCTCAACCCGACTCGGGAGCCCGTTCAGAGGATGTGCAGGCGACTGGATTGATTAATTAACTGCGGTGGAGTGTCCGCGGGCCTTTGCCCATACTGGGAACTTCCCCCTGGCCTGGCGCGTCCAATTCCTGGTGTAGCCCGCTGGTGGGCGGGCGCTGCTCTGTCCTCGGAGTCGACGATGAGAACATGCTGGCCCTGCCCGATGATGGTCTTATCGATCCTCTTCACTGGTGTCGTCGACGCTGCGCCACCGGCCACCCAGCCCTCCAGACCGGCCGCCGAGCCGGGACTCATCGTACACGAATGGGGCGTAGCCATCCGCCAGCAGACGCCCGCCGGCGTGTTGCTGTCGTCGCCGGCGGAATTGATATCCGGACTGCCGCCGTTTGTCTTCCGCGAGAAAACCGTACAGAGACTCGAACCGCAAGGGTGGGACAAGCCAGTGATCTGGTTTCACGGCCCTGACGGGACGAGGGTCAGCGTTGAGGTGATGGCCAAACAGGGCTTTGTCACCGCGAACTTCCCGGGCGCACAGTTGCTGACCCGCAGGTACAGTCACACGGATCGCAAGGCCATGATGGTGTCATTGCTGACCGAGGCGGCCGGCTACCGCTGGGAAGGCACGCTGACTCGAGCGCCGGCAGCCAAGGTTCCGGAGGTGGCGAAGGACCACTGGTGGCAGATAGCACGGGACGCCGGCGGCCAGTACTTCAACGCCAAGGGTGGGTCCGAGCGATTCATCTTCTACGAAGCAACCGCATTCCAGGAACCAGTCGTGTCGGCGAAGGTGACCGCCGAGGCGATCACCATCCGCAACACCTACGATGCGCCGACCGGGCAGGTCATTGTCCTGGTGAACGCTCCCGACAAGCACTACGTTCGCGTCGTGGACACCATCGGCGCAAACGCCGAACTGCAGCTTGGCAAGGACGAGATCCTCAAGGGCTCCTGCTCGGCGGAAAGTGTCCTGGCGGCATGTGCAGGACAATGGACGAGCTTTGGCATGACGGAGCCGGAAGGCAAGGCCATCGCAGCAGTCTGGCGCGAAGACCTGCTGAAAAGCAATCGGTTTCTGTTGATCTCCCGCATGCCCGTGAGACTTTACGATGCCATGTTCCCGTTGAATATTACCCCTTCACCCGGGGAACTCGTGCGTGTGGGATTGGTGTTCGACGCGATGGACCGCCAATCCGGGGCAGCTTCCTGGTTGCCGCTTCGCCAAGACATTCAGCAGGCGGTGGCGAAGGCTGCCAGTGGTCTGGGCAACGACGACTGGAAGAAGCGGGATCAGGCCAGTGAAGAGCTGGCCAGGTTGGGTAACCAGGGGAGGGC
>JBIOJL010000512.1:0-3715 GCA_044450885.1 Tepidisphaerales bacterium | reverse complement strand
GAGCGGGAGATGATCCTGCGGATCTTCGCCTTGGGCAACCGCCTCGGCGACTACAAGGGTAAGCTGAAGTCGTTCCTCAACGACTACATGGGCAAGTACGCTCCGAAGGACGAGGACATTCAGTCCCAAGCGAATATGTTCCGCCAGACCATGAAGAACGTATGGACCGTGTTCGGCGAGAACTCGGCTAAGCTCTACACCACTGGCACCGAGGACAGCCCCACCGTGGACGGCAGGTGGGAGCCAAAGTTCTCGATCTCGGTGCTAGCCCGCATTTCTCACCATCCTACTTGCGCAACGGCCCCGAAGTTGGCATAAAGGCAGTATCACCAAGCCCTTTGTTCCAACTCCGGAGGCCGTCGCGTGAAGACAGAGTGTAGCCCGACCGATTTGCTTTTCCAAGACCTCGGCAGCCGCGAAGTCGTCGGCCGTTTCGACGGCGGACCCGTCACCTCCGACGGCGGCGGCTTGCTCCTACGGGAGGTCGAAGCCCAGTTCCACTTCATCGACCAGTTCGCCCGCTGCTTCACCGATCACCGCGATCCAGACCTCGTCGAGCACCCCCTGACCGATCTGCTCAAGCAACGCATCTTCGGCCTCTGTCTCGGCTACGAAGACCTCATCGACCACGACCGACTCCGCCACGACCCGCTGCTGGCCGTCCTGGTCGGCAAGAACGATCCGCAAGGCCAGCAGCGCGTCCGGCCCCAGGACAAGGGCAAGGCCCTGGCCGGCAAGAGCACCCTCAACCGTCTCGAACTCACCCCCGTCCGCGCCAACGCCGGCAGCCGTTACAAGAAGACCGTCGCCCACCTCGACGCCATGCAACGGTTCTTCGTGGACGCCTTCGTGCAGCAATATCTCGTCCCGCCCCAACGCCTCGTCCTCGATCTGGACAGCACCGACTTCCCGCTGTACGGCCATCAGCTGGGCCGCTTCTTCCACGGCTACTACGACGAGTATTGCTATCTGCCGCTCTACATCTTCTGCGGCGATCATCCGCTGCTGGCGTTGCTGCGGCCGGCCGACATCGACGGCGCCGCGGGGGCGCTCAAGCATCTGGCCCGCATCGTGGCGCGGATTCGGGAGTGCTGGCCTGGGGTGCGGATCGTGGTCCGCGGCGACAGTGGGTTTTGCCGAGAACACCTGATGCGTTGGTGCGAGGACGCTGGCGTCGATTACCTGTTCGGTCTGGCCAAGAACAAACGACTGCTGGCGTTGCTGGAGCCGGAATTGCAGCAGGCCAAGGAGGGCTTCGCGCAGAGCGGTCAGGCGGCGCGCGTCTTCAAGGACTTTCGCTATAGCACACTGGACAGTTGGAGCCGGGAGCGGCGTGTAGTGGGCAAGGCCGAGCATCTGGCCAAGGGCTCCAATCCGCGTTTCGTGGTCACGTCGCTGTCGCCAGACGAGATCGCGGCCCAGCCCTTGTACGAGCGGGAATATTGCCACCGGGGCGAGATGGAGAATCGCATCAAGGAGCAGCAGCGGATGCTGTTCGCCAACCGGGTGAGTTGCTCGACGATGCGGGCGAACCAGCTTCGGTTGTGCCTGGCGACGGTAGCGTACATCGTGCTTCGGGCGTTGCGTCAATTCGGTCTGGAGCGAACGGAGATGGCGGCGGCGCAGTGCGACACCATCCGGGTGAAACTGCTGAAGATCGGCGCGGTGGTGCGGGTCACGGTTCGGCGGGTGTGGGTGGCGTTGTCGGAGGCGTATCCGTTACGGGAGGTGTTCGTGCAAGTTTGGGAGCGTCTTCATAGCTTGAATGCGTCGCCCCGACCGGCCGTCGCCGAAACGGGTTGACCGTCGGGACCCGGACAAACTGCGTCGGGACCACGCCCCTGCGTCCGTGGTGC
Source organism: Tepidisphaerales bacterium (assembly GCA_044450885.1). GTDB lineage: Bacteria > Planctomycetota > Phycisphaerae > Tepidisphaerales > Tepidisphaeraceae > JANYKD01. The sequence goes on along the minus strand of JBIOJL010000512.1, from coordinate 1,859 downwards.
GCACCCAGGACGACGCGGAAGGCCCGACGAGCCTACCGAGGCCTCCGAGCAGCTGTCCTACCTGCTCCAGAGTCGAGTCGTCCTCCTCGCCAACCTCCCGCCGCGCCCGAATCAGGATTCACGCCGACCATCCCACGCCTCGTGGTGGCGCTGCGGAGGGCTGGTGAGAAATAGCGGCTAGGCGCAATACTGTCCGGCTCGATTGTTGCGGAGTGCGGCGACGGCGGCAAGAGGATAGCCAGCCGGGTGTAGCTTCTTGGTGGAACGCGATGGATTTTCTGCCAAAGAGAGAGGTCTCCGCTGTCCAAGTGGCAGTCGGGGCTCGGCACACGGCGACTGAGGCCGTCGTACTGGACCTCGGCGCGCACCGGTAGCGCGGCTTACTTCGCAAGCGGTTGGAGGCGATGCAGATGAGCCATCAGTTCCTCTTCGGTGGCCCAGCCCTGGAAGTAGAACTGAATCATCTCCAGGGTGCGGATGGTGGGCTTCCGCCCCACCCAGAGACTGATGAGCAGACTGGCGATGATCGCCAGGTAGACCTGGATCGTGACGCCCTCCCGGCTGTCGGCCAGCAGATGACGGCAACCCAGGATGCATTTGAGCCAGCGGAAAAAGAGTTCCACGGTCCAGCGAAAACGGTAGCCGAGGGCCACCAACTCGGCAGCCAGGTCGAGGCGGCTGGTCGCCAGCAGAAGGATTTCGGGACGGCCGTGGGCGTCGGTCTTTCCGGTTTCGACTTCGAGGACGCGCACGGGTTGCTTCAGAGACGCTCCACTCTGCGGGCCGCCGAGCCGAACGACGCGGTCGCTGCGGACGCCGGCCGCCCGGGCTTCCGCCGTCAGCGGTCGTTCCGCGACGACGGTCCAGACGGCGTTGTCGCGGATGCGGCCGATGAAGCCGCTTTGGGCGTCGAGGATGTCCTGGAAGAGTTGATAGTCGGCATAGCCCCGATCGATGACGTAGAGGCGCTGGGCTTGCAGGGTCGCCCGCAATTGCCTGGTTTCCGAGTCGTTGCCGGCGGTCACGGTGGTTTCGACCGGAACGCCTTTGAGCACGTCGAAATGGACGTGCATTTTGGCGGCGCGGTGCTGGGGATCGAGCCAGAGGGCCCAAGCCATTTTGGGCAAGGCGGGCAGGAGGCTGCCGTCCACGGCCGTGAGACCGCGTAAGGCTTCGGCTTCCTTGCCGTGAACCAGGGGGAGCGTTTGGGCGGCGATGTCGCCGATGAGGGCGTGGAGCAGTTCGGGATCGAAGACGCGGCTGGCCTCGCTGAGGGCGCCGCGGGAGACCCGGTGGCAGCCGAACAGGCGCTGCACCTTGTCGAGTTCGCTGGCCTGCTGGATGCCGCGCAGGCTTCGCACGACGGGATTGAAGAAGAACAGCAGGAGCAAGCAGGCATACTGATCGTAGAACAGGCGGCGATTGCCGGCGCGATCGCGTGCCGTGGCGTCATCGTGCAGACGCTCGAGCAAGGACCCGAGGAGCTTGAAATACTTGAGTCCTTTGAGATCCTTGTTTTGGATCGGTGGTCGTCGCTTCGCCGCCATGGGCTGCCTCCGCGGCCCAGCTGCCAAACCGGCGGCAACTGCGGCCCGCGAAGGGTAATATAGCTGACGGCGTGCCAAACCGATGAAAAATGCGCCGGGTGCGGTCTCTCAAAGCCAGCATCGCGGCATGGCATGAAGTGTGCCGGACACTATTGGGTCGCTGGTCTTTCTTCCTGCTATCCTTGGAGAGGGGGCGGGAGTAAGAGCGAATGGCTACCGGACCTTCGCCCCATCACAGTGCGGCCGCAGAGAGCAGCGAAGGAGTGAGCCATGAACCTTCTGGTACGGCGATGCCTGAGTCGATCGCATCTC
>JBIOJL010000511.1:0-3730 GCA_044450885.1 Tepidisphaerales bacterium | reverse complement strand
TGTCTACTGCAAGCCGTGTCTGCGTGACCGCGAAGCACGGCTTGCAGTAGACAAGCCGTGGCACCCGAGAGTCTCCGGTTTCACATGAAACGTTGAGGTGAGAGGATGCTCGAAACAAGTTCCAACATTCAGCAGCCGCCCGTCGTCTCGTGGAAGCTCTCAGTCTTTATATATATCGACGACGACAAATCCCCGGCCGGCGCCGAGAGCGTGACCGACGCCGATCTGTGCGAGGCCCGCAGCCAGGTCTGGTTCGACGGCTGTATCTGCAACGGCCACATTGACGTGGGCATGGACGATCTGAAATACCAGCTCATGCCCATCATCATCGAAGGCACCCGTTTCTGTCCCGGGTTTCTCATCCGCTCGACGGATCCGGCCGGCAAACAAATTCAAACCGAATTCGGCATCGACTTCCTTGGTCCGGTTGCCAGCCGGGGTGCCGACATCCTCCGCGAGGCCGGTCTGCTCGAAGAAAGACACACCTACCGCTACCGCGTGGTGGCGACCCGGCTGTCGGCTGACGAAGCCGCGCCGGGTCGCACCCGCCGCATGCGCCTCACGGAGAAGGCCCGGCCGCTGACGTTTCTCGAAATGCCAATCGCTCCGCTGCTGGCCAGCGTGTCGGCCGTTGACATCGGCCTGAGCGATCACGCCTACCCCGTCTTCTACAGCACGCCCGCCCTGGCCAAGGCGCAGCGGATTTCCCGCAAGGGAGCGGCCTGCGACCCCGGTGTCGAGACTGGCGCGCTCCTGGCCGGCCCGCTCTGCATCTGTCCCAAGACGCGGCGTGTCTTCGCCATCGTGACCCATGTATTCGAGTTCGCCGATTCGGAGCGGACGCCTTACTCGTTGGCGCCCAGCGGCGAGACCTGGCGCCGGATTCAGTCGGAGATCCAGGAAATGCAGGCGGTCCCGGCCACTCGCCACCACCGGGCTCTGGGAAGCTGTCACGGCCACAACTTCCCGGTCCCCGAAGGCCGCAAGAGTTCAGTCTTCATTTCACAGGATGATCGTCTCTGGAGTGCGGCCGTATTCAGCCGCCAGCCGTATCAGCTCTGTCACATTTTCGGCGCCGACGGCGCCGGCAATGAGGACCAGCGGCTCTACGGCATGGAACAGGGCCGCCTGCGGCAGCGAGGGTACTACGTGATCCCGCCGCTGGCCCCTGTCGTTCGCACGCAATCGTAGAGTGGGCACCGCCCACCACTGGCCGCTGCAGGCGCGATGGTGCGCAGCAGCCGCGATCGTCGATCGCGGCCGGCCGCCAGTGGTGGGCAGTGTCCATCCCACAAATCTCAGCGGAAAAGGAGTGAGTTCCATGGCAAAAGAAAAAAGCAGCAAGGCCGCTTCGATCGAGCTGATGCTCATCGACCCGGCGTTTCCCCTCGAGCACAGGCTCTCCATGCTTGCCCAGCTCTGCGTCGACCCGACGCCGGATTGCCGGGCGGTGCTGACATCGTTGCTGGAGGCGGCCGCCGCCGGCAAGGGCAAGGAGCTTTACGACAAGAAGATCAAGGACCTCGACAAGCTCATCGGCGAGTTGAAGGATGGCCCGTTGCGGATGGCCGCCTACGTCGGTGCGTCCGTCGGCAAGCGGGCGCACGTGATTCTCGATGAAGGCGCCGCCGCGTTCCCGATGGTGATCGACGAGACGCTCGGAGCCAGCCTGAGCCGGGGCGACTCGGTGCTGGTCGACGCGGGCGTCAAGATGATCGTCGATGCCGTCAAGGACCAGCCGTTGACCGGTGAAGAGGCCATGTTCCTTCGCCGGGTGGACGGCAAGTACGTCGAAATCTCCCTGCACGACCGCGAGAAGCATGTCTTCCTCGCGTCAGCCGACCTGACGGCGAAACTGGAGGCGGGCGAAGTGCAGCCCGAAAGCTGGCTGCGGGTTTGCGCTCGACGGCGCATGGCGTTCGACGTGATTCCCGCCCAGGATACGCTGAACCACTTCCGCTACCTCGATCGCTCGCCGGTCCCCGAGATCAGCATCGAGCAGGACATCGGCGATCCGCATCCGTTCCTCGACGAACTGAGCACGCACGTTCGCGGAGAAATGACCGACCCGGTGATTCGTCGCCTTTACGGAATCCGCCGCAGCGCCAGCCGGATGCTGGTTGGGACCACCGGCTCCGGCAAGACGCTGTCCATCGATGGATTCATCCGCCGGTCGGCCGAGATCGTGTCGGAAATCACCAATGTCCCCGTCGAAGATCTGCCGCCGCGTTTGCTGCGGATCAACATGGAGAAGATCCTCAGCATGTGGCTCGGCGAGAGCGACAAGGCGCTGGCCCGCGTTTTCGACGAAGCGATCGAGTTGTATGACCAGCCGTTTGTCACGCCCGACGGCCGCGCGTTCTATCCGCCCGTCATTGTCGTGGGCGAGGAAATTGACGCGCTCGGCCGGGCCCGCGGCGGCGACCACGAGAGCGTACACGACCGCATCATGACCGTGGCGCTCAAACGCCTGGACATCAACCGGCCGGAATACCACGACCGGCTGATCATCTTCCTGTTCTCATCCAACGTGCCTCAACTCGTGGACCCGGCCATGCTGCGGCGGATGGGCGGCGAGATCGTCCGCTTCGGGCGTCTTTCCACGCCGCGCGCCTTCCGCGCCGTTCTCACCAAGCTCATCCGCAAGCTGCCCTGCGCCGGCGACGAGGCCGATCCGGCGGCAGCGCGTCACCGCGTCGTCAACGAGGTCGTCGACTGGCTCTTTGGCTCCGATGCCGAGGAAGGCATGGTGGAGCTTGATGTCGCCAGCGCGTCCCAGCCGCTGGTCAAGCATCGCCGCGATTTCATCACCGGCGCGCTGGTGGACCGCGCCATCCAGCAGGCGGCCGCCCAGGCCTGCCGCGAACACGAACTCGGCAGCGACCGGCCGGGCCTGACCACCGAGATGATCTGCGAGGCGCTGGACAACCAGGTCCGCGGCATCGTCGACCAGCTCAGCGAACACAATGTCGGCAGCTATGTCGACCTTCCCGAGGGCGCACGCGTGACCCGCGTCCGGCGGGGCGCACGGCCGACGGCGGTCTTCTACCAACCGCTCCGGTCGTAGACCTTTGGAGTGCGGTGGCTCGACGCCGCTTTGTTTTTCCTCGTGAAAGAACCATTTGGATTCAGACTGACATATTCAAGGAGACATCATCATGGAACTCACAAGAACAGTACGCGAGACTCACGCCGCCCCCGGCGGCTTCGGTTCCGACCCTTTCGCCAGCAGCGACAACGGGGCACCGGTGACCGTCTGTCACGGACCCTATTCCGAGTCGCTTCCCGTCGGCGGCATGTCCGTCGGCGAAGTCCGCGCCCGTTTTGCCGACCGCTTTGATTTGCACCCCATGAGTCAGGCTTTCGTTGACGGCCGCGAAGTGAGTGACGACACCCGCGTGACCTCCGGCCAGTTGCTCAGCTTCATGCGCCGCGCCGGCGAAAAGGGCCGTGGTCGCAGGGACCGATGCCGACGCCTTTTCAGCCCCGCAGGGGCGGCACAGATTAGCCCACGACGTAAGTCGTGGGAAAGTTGATGTGGAGAGAATCAAGAGCCCTGGAAGGGCGAAAGAACCGTTCTTTCGCCCCTGCGGGGCTTGCGAGTAATCCCGTCCCATTGTCCCCATGGCTTACGCCATGGGCTAATGTCTTTCGCCCCTGCCGGGGCTGGAATCGCCAAAGCAGGGCCAGCGTCCTCGCTGGCCTTCCTGGGGCGTACGCCGTCTGGCAT
>JBIOJL010000510.1:0-3736 GCA_044450885.1 Tepidisphaerales bacterium | reverse complement strand
TTCCCTCTGGCCCCGGGTCCCCCCCCCCCCCCACCTACCCCCCCCCCGCCCCCCCAACTACTTTTCAAATTGGTTTTGGTTTTCCCGCATCCGGGGGGTTGTGCGCACCCCCTCACGCCGGTACTCCAAACAGCGGTACTCCGAACGGTCCGAACGGCCCGTGTTTGACAAACCCTCCGCAACCTCCACACTTGCCCCTCACCATGTTCGCAGCCATCGGCAAAGGCATTCTCCTCGGGCTCGGCGCCGCCGCGCCCATCGGGCCGGTCAACGTCGAGATCGCCCGGCGCACGCTCCGCGGCGGATTCCCGGCCGGGTTCTTCCTGGGCCTCGGCGCCGTCACCGTGGACGTCTCCTACGCCATCCTCGTCAGTCTCAGTATCCGTCCCGTCCTCGACACGCCATGGCTGGTCACCGTCCTCACCTTCGCCGGCAGCACCCTGCTGGGTTATCTCTCCTGGCTGTGTCTGCGCGACTTCGCGAAGGATGCCGATCCCGATCTCTCTCCCGAGAAGACCGCCATCCATCGCGGATACGTCACCGGCCTGCTCATGACCAGTCTCAACCCGATGACCCTGGTCTTCTGGTTCGTTGCGGTGCCCGGCCAGGCGGCCAACTTGCGCGATCCGGCCCGCGAACTGCCCCTGCTCTCGACCGGGGTGTTTCTGGGCGCTATCTCCTGGGTCTTCTTCTTCACCGGGCTGGTTTCCGCCATCGGCGGCATCGCCAAACACCGCGCCATGCGCCTGGCCAACCTCGCCGGCGGCGCCATGCTGGCCGGTTTTGCGCTTTATGCAATTTGGCAATGGGCGGCAAAGACCCTATCATACGCCCCTTAATTATTGGCGCTACACTATGATGCGAAAGACTCTCGGCCTCGCGGTAATCTCGATCACCACGGCAATGCTTCAGGGATGCGGCATCGGCGAGCCCACGCCGTTCGATCCGCAGTCCATCGAATCGATGCAGAGGCAACACGCCAGCCAGACCGTGCTGCGCGAACTCAGCCAACTACCCAACTCGTTGCCCGACATCACCAAGCCCGTGACCAACCCGGCGTCGACACGCCCCTCATTGACCCCCCAGCCATTCAGGCCCTCGGCGCGCCTGAAACTCCAGGAGATCATCCACCGCACGGTCGCCGGCAACCTCGACACGCGCGTGGCCGGCTACCAGTCGGCCATCGATGAGACCCGCATCAAGGAGGCGGAAGCCCGTTTTGATCCAACCTGGTTCAGCAGTTTCCAGTCGCAACGGCAGTTCCCCCAGGGCATCATCGCCAACAACCTGACTCCGCCCGAGGTCAACAGTTACATCGCGGCGACGGGCATGAAACAGGACACTGATCTGGGTACGCATCTGGAAGCCACGATGCAGACCACGGAACAGCGCTACTCCCAGTTGAGCAGCTTCTCAACCGCCCTCACCCGCGGCAAGAGTTGGGACGACCAGGTCATCCTCAAGGCCACCCAACCGCTGCTCCGCGACTTCGGCGGCGTCGTGAACCGGGCCCGCATCACCATCGCCCGCAACGATCAGAAGATCTCCCAGCTCGACGCCCGCGACCAGCTCGAGAAAGTCCTCCAGCAGATCGAAGAGGCTTACTGGAAACTGGTGCAGGCCGAACAGGACGCCGCCATCTCGGAGGAAGTCCTCAAGGCCGCCGAGACCACGATGGACGTCCTGATCAAGAAGATGGTGGGCGACGTCAACATGGTGCAGGTGACCCAGGCCCGGGCGGCCGTCGAGGCCCGCGCCACCGATCTGGTTCGCGCCAGGGCCAAGATCGAGGACTTCTCCGACCAGATCAAACGGCTGATGGGCGATCCCGAGTATCCGGTGGCCGGGGCGGTGGTCATCAAGCCGGCGGACGAGCCGGTCGCGGAACCCGTGCGGCTGTCGCTCGACGACCAGATCACCACCGCCCTGCAGAACCGCATCGAACTGCTGCAGCAGAGAATTCGCATCGATTCCGCCTGGATCATCATCAAGGCGGCCGACAACAACGCCCTGCCCAAGCTCGACCTCACCGCGCAAATCGGGTACGAGGGCATCGGCCTCAACTGGACCGACTCGCTCACGAGTTGGAATGACAGCAAACTCGTCAACTGGGGCGCCGGCCTTCAGCTCGAAATCCCCATCGGCAACCGCCAGGCCCGGGCCATCCAGGCGCGCACGCACCTGCAGCACACGCAGGCCGAGGTCGCATGGCAGAACCAGGCCCAGATCGTCATTCTCGATGTCAAGACCGCCCTTCGCGAAGTCGAGACCTCCTGGGACGAAACCATCTCCGCCCGACGGTCGGTTTATGCCGCAAAGGATGCACTGACCGCTCTCGAAGAAAGCGAAAAACTCGGCGCGAAGCTGACCCCCGAATTCGTCCAACTCAAACTCGACCGGCAGATCGCCCTCGCGACCGCCCGCAGTTCCGAAACCCGGGCCGTCGCCGGCTACAACCTGGCCCTGGCGAACCTGGAGAAGGCCAAGGGTACGCTCCTCCAATACAACGCCGTGGACCTCAAGGAAGCGATCGGCCCCGAGTCCCTGAAGTACCGCAAGAAGTAGTGCCGGTGCCCTCGCTGTTCGTAGTACCGCCTTCAGGCGGTCGGCAAGAAACCGCCTGAAGGCGGTACTACGAGCGAGCCGACGAGGGCGCTGGCCCTACTTTGGCATCCCCGTTCATCCCCACACAAATTCAATCGGCACCTCGACATCCTGGTGCAGGCTCTTCTTCACCGGGCACAGTTGGGCCGCGTTCTCCAGCCGCCGCTGGTCGTCGTCCGAAAGTTTCCGTGGCATGTGTATCTTCACGGTAATCCGCCCGATCCGCCGCACCGGCTGCGCGACCATTTCTTTGGTCACTTTCGCGGTCGCACCGGCCATGTCGATGTTGTTCCGCTGGGCGACGATTCCCATCGTCGTCAGGATGCAGGTGCCCAGGGCCGCGGCCACCAGGTCCGTCGGCGAAAATGCCTCGCCCCGGCCCATGTTGTCCTTGGGCGCATCCGTCGACATCACCGTGCCCGACGGCCCGTGTTTCGCCTGACAATGAAGCTGACCTTCGTACACCATTTCCATTTCAACCATGTTGACCTCAGTTCTGTAGTTGATTTCCGTTCACTGCGCCGCTTGTCTCGCCGGCTTCAGCAGGCACACATTCACCTTCTCGGCCGGGATCAGTTTCCCGGCGTTGATTCGTTCCTCCGGGTCGAACGCGTGCCGCATGGCCGCGAATTGTGCCATCGTCGCGCCGTCAAACAGGTAGGGCATCAGGTGGATCTTCTCCACGCCCACGCCGTGTTCGCCGGTGATCGTCCCGCCGATGTCCACGCAGTACGTCAGGATCTTCTCGGCCGCCTCCAGGATGTTCTGCACCTGCCGCTCGTCCCGTTCGTCGTAGAGGAAGATGGGGTGGACGTTGCCGTCGCCGGCGTGGAAGACGTTGGGGATCGACAGTCCGTATTCCCGGCCGATCTCGTCGATCTTCTGCAGCACCTCGGCCAGCCGGCTGCGCGGCACGCACGCATCCTGCGTGCAATACGAATACGAAATCCGCCCGATGGCCCCGAAGGCGCTCTTCCGCACTTTCCAGAGTTGCGCCCGGCGCTCGGGGTCGGCCGAGCTTTCCACGCCGATCGGGTGGTGGCGATTGGCGATGGCCGCAATCGCCCGGTTCTGCTCATCGAGCAGTGCTTCGACGCCGTCGATCTCGATGAGCAGCAGCGCCGCCGACTCC
>JBIOJL010000509.1:0-3771 GCA_044450885.1 Tepidisphaerales bacterium | reverse complement strand
CAGGAAATGGGTCTGGGCCGATGCCAGGATCGACGGCGACAACGTGCTCATCTCCTCGCCGCTGGTCAAGGAACCGAGATTCCTGCGCTACGACTACGTGGATGTCCCGCGCTACCACCTCTGGAACAAGGCCGACTTGCCCGCCGCGCCATTCAAGGCCACGATCAGGCCGTGAATCGGCCGGTGGCAACGCCGCGGGAGCGAGAGTGCGGAGCGACCGCGGTTTCATCGACGAACTGCCAGGTGTGGTGGCCCAGTTCCATAGATCGTGCAAACAGGTCCGGGCACCTCGCACTCGGACAAGCCCGCTCAGGTGTCGGTGATCGTCCTCAGTACCCTCTGCCTCTTCTTGTCGTGAAGATGCAGTTTCCCCGGCGGCTCGGCGGCCGTCTTCTTGTGGCATCCGTCACAGTACGGCCACGTCTGGCTCAGGCCGCAGGCGCAGATCCACAGACTGCCGGTCTGCAGCTTGACCTCACTGGGACCAGTGGCATCACAGCGGATGGGGCGGGCCATAACAGACTCCTGGATCAGTTCATCGGAGTTCGTACTCGTTGCCTGTTTCACCATTTCGTGGCTTGCTCACTATTCCTCCCGAACATAAGACATCACTTACGGCATCGCCCGATTCAGTACCTCCGCCAGTCGCCCGCCCGCCCGCTGCAACTGCCCATCCACGGCCGCCTGTGCCCGGGTGACGTATTGCTCACCCAGCTTCGGTGGCGGGCCGTCAGCGGGCACGTCGGCATAGGCCACCTTCACGGCCACGGCCTGCGATTCGTTTGCCCCTGTCTCCGGCGTGCCCTTCGTCCATTCCTCCGCCTGTGCCGCCGAGATACGCGCATTCAGCGCCGACGCGAACACGGTCACGTTCGTGGAGCCCATTTCCCGCAGGAGAATCGAACTGTCCCACACCCGGTGCAAGTTCACCGCCCGTGGTTGGTCGAGGAAGAACACCAGACGCGTGTTGCCGCCCTTGTCGCCGTTGCGTTCGGTGGCGTGAAGCGACTGGCGCATGTCGCCGATGAAATGAACCACCCATTTGAGCGCTTCGGCCCGCTCGCTTGCCGGTTTGCTCTTGTCGGTCAGGATCTTCCTGAATCGTTCGGTGGCGTCCACGATGTTGTTGCCGTCCCGGCCGTCCCGTTTCTCATCAAAGGCGGCAGCTTCAGTGGGGATATCCACGTAGTGCCATGGCGCGGTCTCTTTTCGCTGGTTGCGCACTTCGTCCGCCCAACTGGCGATATCGGCGAGGGTGGCGTTGCCCAGCAGTTCCTTGACTTGCGCGGCCGCTTCCGGCTTGAGCCGGGCGGTGGCGATCAAGGCGACAATACGGTGCCCGTCGCCTCCCCAGGCAAACGCGGAAGTGGAAACGGCGAAGGTGAGAATGGCGACAAGCCGGGTAATGATCTTGTGCATGAGTGGATTGTAGTGCGGGAGAAGCTTGGCGATAGCAATCACATCAGGGGATGTTCCCCGGTTGCCGGGTGTGCCCGTTCGCCTCCGGTGGCTTGGCGAAGATGGCCAGACTGCTGCCGACGAGGCGAAGCGTACCAGGCTTGTCGTGGTCGCCCACGGGCACATTGACCACGCGCGGCTCAGGATCGGCCATGCACAGCGTTGTCGAACCGCCGCCATCCAGGTTGATCGCGTCGGTCACCTGATAGTCTTTGTGCAGGAGAGCCGCCGCTTCCGCCGTGGTCAGTCCCTCGCTGACACCCGACTGTCGGCCGTCCACGGTAAACAAAACCAGCTTGTCGCCGGGGGCCAGGCCGATCACCGTCAGGGGATTGGGCGTGTTCTCCCACTTGCCCGTGCCTGCCGTGACGGTGCCGTCCGTGAGAATCTGCTCGTTCCCGGCGACCGCGTTGTGCAGCTTGACCGGCTCGGCAATGCCGTAGCCGCCGGGGTCGGCCTGCTTGCGGTGTACGAGGGTGGCATGATTGTCGGCATCAATGTTCAGGGCCGGGGCGTTGGGGCGGATGGCGTACTGCTTGGGCGGGTTGGCGTCGAAGGGCGCATACACATCACCGTTGGATGCTGCCAGGCCGATGAGCCGAGCCGTGCCGGGGTCGGGTTTGGGCGGCGGCCAGGGCTCGAAGAAGTGCGCATTGATGGCGACTTGAGCCTTCTGTTCCGTCAGAAACTGCAACGTGGTCTGCTTGGTCGTGTGTTCCGGCCCGATGTGCGGAGTGAGATGGAATCTGACGCCCGGTGCTTTCAGGTCGATGATGACGATGTGCATCTTCACCGGCCGGGGCGAGGCTTCGTTGCGAGCAATGTGCATCACACCGGTAAACGGATGCGTGATCGTCTCGGCCGCGTGTACCCAGCCGCCTAGGAACAACGACACCAAGGCAGCCAGAACCGAGGGTAGTTTTCTCATGCTCATGGTTGGCCGCATCATACAGCCATCGTGGCCCTGGCTCTGCGCTGGCTCGTTGGGGATGAGGCCGGCCTGTATACTGTGCATCGTCGAGCGACAGGTGGGAGACTGTTGGCAGCCGATCGTTTACAGTGTTTGCAGCGCAGCCTCGAACTGGTCCTCCACCAGGAGTGGCCACAGCTCAACCTCAATGGCAAGGAGAATCCGGATGAACGACCACGCCACACGCCTTTTCGGAGCGTGGCTCCTCGCCGCAGTCGCCATGGTATCCTGTACGCTGGCCGCTTTCGCCGCCAACCTGACGAACCTGCGATGCGAATACCGCGCCGATCCACTCGGCATTGACGTGGAGAAACCAAGGCTGGGCTGGTTGATCGAATCCGCCCGGCGTGGCGAACTGCAGAGGGGCTATCAGGTGCTGGTGGCTTCGACGCCGGAACTGCTGGCCAGGGACACGGGCGATTTCTGGGACAGCGGCAAGGTTACTTCCGACCGGCAGAACCAGGTGGAAGATGCCGGCAAGCCGCTGGAATCGCGTGTCCCCCGTTTCCGGAAAGTGCGGGTCTGGACAATCCCGTAACTTGTGGAACCACTTCGACTTGTCGTCGTCTAAACCACTTGCACAATCTCTGGCCTGTGATCGGCAGCGTGTACGACCCGACGGGAGATGCTCATGTCCACTGCGTACGACTCACCAAAACGTTCGAACTCTTGGTCCTTCTTCGCCTGCGTGGCTTTGCTGGCGGTCTCGGCTGGCGTCCACGCGCAAATGCCGGCAACGGCGCCGGCAACACAGCCTCTGACGCCGTTGGATCGGGCAAGACTGGCCATGCAGGAGAAAGCGTACACACAAGCGGTAACCGACCTTGACGAGTACCTGCGCTCCAAGCCCAAGGATGCCGCCGAGGCGCAATACCTGCGGGCGTTGGCGCTGCACTACGACAAGAAGTACGGGCCATCGCTCGAGGCTGCGCAGATCGTGCTCGATCAGCATAAGGACTCTCCCTGGATGCGCAAGGCGATGTTTCTCAAGGCGCAGTCGCTCACGCAGCAGAAGAAATTCAAGGAGGCCGAGGAGATTTACGAGGCCGAGGCGCAGCGTCTGTTGGGCGAAACGCGCAAGAAGGAGGTCGCCGGCGTCATCGTGCAGTTCGCCGACGCGCTGTGCAAGAAACCGCTGCCGACGGACGTCGGGGCGCTGCCGCCGAATTATCCCAAGGCCCATGAGCTGTACGGACGGGTGCTGGCCATGGAAATCGGGCGTGAGCAGCGCGACGAGGTGATGTTCAAATCCGCCCGAACTGTTCAGCTTGCCGGCGATGTCGGCGCAGCGGTCAATGAATACCAAGCCTATCTGCGCGAGTTCGACCCGGACTGGACGGGCT
>JBIOJL010000508.1:0-3777 GCA_044450885.1 Tepidisphaerales bacterium | reverse complement strand
TTATCGCGGTACCCGGCCGCCGCTAACACCCAGCGCGGCTACAGATCAGTTCCCGCCCAGCCGCTGCCGAATGTACTCCGCCCGAACCCCGCGCCGGATATCGCCCTCCAAGCGGCGCCCCTGCAGCTTCTGCAAATGCGCCGGCTGCGTCAGCAGGAACAACTCGTTGATCGTCCGCAACTCCACATCCTTCACCCGCCCCATGTTCACGCCCATGCGCAGGTGGCTCAGCAGGAACAGCGTCTCCTCGCTGGCCAGAAGCCGCGCCGAGCGAAGCAGGCCGAGCGCCCGGCAGATCTTGTCATCCAACGCCAGCGTCTTGTCGGCCACCAGCGTCTTGCGCGCGTGGATCTCGTAGTCGATGATCCGCGGGATCACATGCAGCCGGAAGTCGCCGATGATCTCATCCTCGGTCTTGCCGAGCGTGGTCTGGTTGGAAATCTGGTAGAAGTCGCCGGTGGCCTCGGTGCCCTCGCCATACAGGCCGCGCACGGCCAGCTTCAAATCCTTGGCCGCCCGAAAGACCTTCTCGATCTCGCCCGTCAGCTTCAGCGCCGGCAGGTGCAGCATCACCGAAACGCGGATGCCGGTGCCCACGTTGGTGGGGCACGCCGTCAGATAGCCGAAACGCGGATGGAATGCGTAGTCGAGCTTGGCCTCGACGGCATCGTCGATGGTGTTGATCTGCTCCCATGCCTCCTCAAGTTGAAGGCCGGACCGCAGCACCTGGATGCGCAGGTGGTCCTCCTCGTTGATCATGATGGAGACGGTCTCGTCGGAGGAGATGGCCACGCCGCGGGCCCCTTCGGCCGTGGCGTGCGGCTTGGAGATCAGATGGCGCTCGACCAGCAGCGTGCGGTCGAGTTCCGGGGCCTGCTCCAGATCGACGTAGAGCAGTTGCGGGGCGATGTTCGAGGCCAGGATGACGTCGCGCAGGCGCTGCTCGAGCGCCGTCTTCTGGTGCCGCGAGGCCCGGGCCAGGAAGGGAAATCCGGAGAGGTTGCGCGCCAGGCGGATGCGCGAGGAGATGACGACGTCGCTCATCGGTCCCGAGCCCCGGAGCCATTCACCCGCGTGGTTTGTCAGGTCGGAAAGTTTCATGGGGTATCCATCGAACGGTCTCGGGGCATCGGTCATCGACCGTCGGCAACCGGTCCTCGCCGTTCACCGATCACGGACCACCGATCGCCGCTCATTCCGGGCCCTCCTCGGTCTGGCGAATCTGGTCGCGCAGCGTCGCCGCCCGCTCGTAGTCCTCCGTCTCGACGGCCCGTGCCAGTTCCTTCTTCAGCCGGTTCAGGTCGGCCATTTTCTTGCGGGGCTTGGCGGCCGGCGCGCCTCCCGCCCGCACCGGCGACTTGCCGGTGTGATGCGTCGCCCCTTCGTGCGCGCTCTTGAGCAGCGGCGTCAGGTCCTTCTCGAAAACTTCGTAATCGTGCTCGCAGCCGAAGAGCCCATGCTGGCGGAACTCCGCCCAGGAAATGCCGCAATGCTCGCAGGACGTCGCCAGCTCCTTCTGCATCCCCGAATGGGCCATCACGAAATTCGTCAGCAGCTCGTTGATCGGCGTGTGCCCCTTGGCCACCGCCACGCCCTCCTGCTGCGCGGCGCACTGCTCGCACAAGTGCTTCTCGATCTTCTTGCCGTTGCGAATCTCCGTCAGATGCACGGTCGCCGGCTTGTTGCAGTTGTCACACTTCATATGCACCTTGGTCAGGTTAACCCTATTCTAATCGTATTTCGGCGATTGTGGAGGGTCAATGTGAATCTTAGTCACGTAGGGTCCGCACTGCGGACCATTCCGTGTGCGACCGATCCGCGCCATTGAACGAAATGGTCCGCAGTGCGGACCCTACGGACCAACCCATAAACAACTGATCTGCGCCAACCCCAGCCCCAATGCCACGCCGCCCAGCACATCGCTGGGCCAGTGGGCATCCATCAGATAGCGGAGAATCGCGCAGGTGATGGCCAGGGCCCAGAAAACGGCCGCGCCCTGCGGGTAAAGATGGGTAAGCACGACGCTCATGGCAACGGCCGCCGCCGAGTGCGACGACGGGAAACTCTCGCGGGAATTGTCATGCCGGAGCGTGGGCCCGAGAAACCGGCCGGCATTCTCGCGGTTTGGCCGGGCGCGACCCAGCAGCCGCTTGAGCAACATGCAGATCAGACTGGTACCGAACACCACCACCAGCAGCAGCGACGCCGGCGTCAGACCATAGCGCATCGGAGGGTTGCGGTGATTGTCGAACGCCACCAGCAGCCCGGCCACGACGATGGTGCAGGCCCCCTGCCCATACTGCGCCAGCCAGCGCGTCTCCCGCTTGATGTCGCCCTTGAACTTCAGGGAGAGGACGACCTTGGCGCCCAGGCGCTCGGCCACGAGCATTCCGGCGCAGGCGATTCCCAGCGAGCCCAGCAGGATGGAACTTTCCATGAGCCCGTGAGGATAGACCGCATGAGGCGGGTTGTAAACCGTCTTAGTCAGTAGTCAGTGGTCCGTAGTCAGTAGCAGGGAGTCCGCACGGCGTGGTCGGCAGCTACTGACTACGGACCACTGACTACTGACCAATGAGCTTGAATTTCCCCCCAATCCCGCCAACAATCGGCCGACACGGGAAGGTGAACAGAGTGATTTTGTTGCCCCAAGCCGACGCCGACCGTATCGAAGCCGCCATCGACGCGGCCCTGGCCGCACTTCCGCGCACCTCCGACCTCTCCTTTTTCCAGGATGCCATCCGCTCGTTCGTCCTCGCCGGCGGCAAACGCATCCGCCCGCAACTCTGCGTCTGGACCTGGCGCAAGACCGCCGCGGCCGGCGCCATCGCTCCTGCCGCGCTCTACTCCATCGCCTGCGGCTGGGAACTCTTCCACGCCTTCCTGCTCGTCCACGACGACATCATCGACGAGGCCGAAACCCGCCGCGACGCGCCCAGCCTCCACCGCATCCTCGAATCCGCCGGCCCGGTCTCGCCGAAAATCGGCCACGACCTCGCCATCGTCGCCGGCGACCTGCTTTTCTCGGCCGCCATGCATGCCTTCAACGAGGCCGACCTGCCGCTCGACCTCTACCGCCGCCAACTCCGCCTCTTCTCGCGCATCGCCCTGACCACCGGCCTCGGCCAGGCTCTGGACATCGCCCAGGCCAACCGCCCGCTGGATGATGCCCGCGAGTGGAACCTGCTCCGCGAATATCACTGGAAGACCGCCGCGTATACTTTTGAAGGCCCCATGCTTTCCGGCGCCATCCTTGCCGGCGCGGATGAATCCGTGCAGCAACCCATCGCCCGCTACTCGCTCTCGCTGGGGCAGGCCTACCAGCTCCAGAACGACCTGATCGACCTGGCCCAGCCCGCCCACGAGGGCTGCGACCTGCTCCAGGGCAAGCGCACCGTCACCCTCGTCCGCGCCCGCCTGGCCATGGACGAACACCGCCGCCGCAATTTCGACTCGATGCTCGAAGAACTCCCCGTGGGCAATTCGGCGGCCGTCGGCATCGCCGAACAACTCCGCCGCGAGATCATCGCCGTCGGCGCCATCGACAAGACCCGCACGCTCATCCGCGAATTCCTCGACGACGCCCGCATGGCCGCCGAGGAACCCATCCTGCCCCCCGGCCTTCGCCACGGCCTGCTCGGGCTGCTCGACACGCTCGGGCGGAAGTATTTTGCGTAAAGTTCGGAGTTCAAGCGTAAGCGGGGACGGATGGGGGAAAAACCCCCCAACACCCGGGAACGGGAAAACAGAAACGCGGGCGTGGGGTGTGGGTAATCACAC
>JBIOJL010000507.1:0-3814 GCA_044450885.1 Tepidisphaerales bacterium | reverse complement strand
GTGCAGGAGCCTTCGATCTGCGTGTGAAAACGCGAGCGGCTATAACCGCAACAACTATCAATACGACGATGATGATTGTCTGAGATCTCATGCGAACCAGTCCCGCCGAAAGGCGAATGGCGAGAGCCTTCTCTACAGTCTGCCTTTCGCCCCGTCACCTCACGAGCAACAAGCTACCATACCGGCACCACCAATCCAATACGGCAGGAACATTGAGCGAAAGAAAACCGGCTGAAGCCGGTACTCCAAACAGGCGGATCGACGGACGGACTTCTTCGTGCGATAATACGTGGCACAGGAGACCCAACATGCCGCCGAAATCCCGGACCGCAATCGTCTGCGCCGTCGTCAGCCTGATTCTCGCAAGTTCCCTCGCGCAGACCCAGCAACCCGCAGCGTCCGAAACCCGAGAACAGCACGATGCCCGCATGAAATGGTGGCGCGAGGCACGCTTCGGCATGTTCGTTCACTGGGGACTGTACTCGGGGCTGGCCGGGACGTGGGAAGGCAAGCCTGTCGGCACCAAAGGCGGGATGGAGTGGATCCAGCAGCGCGTGAAGGCGGACACGGACACGTATGCGAAGAAGGCCATCCCGCTCTTCAAGCCCACGCCCGACTTCGCCCGCCAGTGGGCCAGGCTCGCCAAAGAGGCCGGCTGCCGCTATGTCGTCTTCACCAGCAAACACCACGAGGGATTTGCCCTGCATGACTCCAAGGTCGGCGACTACAACGCCGGGGCCGTGCTTCACCGCGACCTGGTCAAGGAGATCGTCGACGCCCTGCACGCCGAGGGCCTGAAGGTGGGCTTCTATCACTCGGTCATCGACTGGCACCACGACCAGTACGCCTACGCCCTGTCCAAGCAGTTGCCCCATCCGCTCAAGGGCCAGCCCTACCCAAACGGCCAGCGCGACCACGCGAAGTATCTGGACTACCTGCACGCCCAGGTCAGCGAACTGATGTCCAACTATGGCCCGATCGACGTGCTCTGGTGGGACTACAGCGCCCAGGATTTCCAGGGCGATGCCGCCTGGCGCGCCAGCGACCTCATGCGGATGGTTCGCGCCAAGCAGCCGGCCATCATCATGAACAACCGCCTCTTCCGCATCCCCGAGGCCGGGTTTACGGGAATGGGCACCGATTCGATCTCGTCGCAGCTCGATCCCAAGTACGGCGACTTCATCACGCCGGAGCAGCACATTCCCGCCACCGGCATGCCCGGCGTCGACTGGGAAACCTGCATGACGCTCAACACCACATGGGGCTACAGCGACCACGACCACGCCTGGAAATCCGACGAAACACTGATCCGCAACCTCATCGACATCGCCAGCAAGGGCGGCAACTATCTCCTGAACATCGGCCCCAAGGGCGATGGCTCCGTGCCAGCCGAGAGCATCAGATCCATGCAAGCCATTGGCGCCTGGATGAAGACCAATGGCGAATCCATCTACGCCACCAGCGCCAGCCCGTTTGTGAAACTCGACTGGGGCCGCTGCACCCAGAAGAAGCTCGACGGCGGCAACACGCGGCTCTACCTGCATGTCTTTGACTGGCCCGCGGGCGGCAAACTGATCGTTCCGGGGCTGACAAGCAAGCCGAGCAAGGCCGCGTTGCTGGCCGACGGCAAATCCCTTGCCGTGTCTGCCGACGCCGGCCAGGTGATTGTGACCGTACCGGCCGAGGCGCCCGACAAGATTGCCACGGTCATTGCTCTGGACATCGAGGGCAGCCCCAAGATCGCCAAGTAGCGGGACCGTTCGGATCGGTTCGGAGTTCACCCTTTAGCGTGTCCTTCGAACGTTCCCGGTCCATGCCACGCTGAAGCGTGAACTCCGAACGCAGCCATGCTATAACTGCATCGACGCAACAGGAGCAAACAACGCCATGAGCGATGCATATCTCACGCAGCGAGAGAAGATCCCCACCACGATCACGGCCACCAGCGTCGAGATCGAACGCGCGGTCGCGGCCGAAATCGCCGCCCTCATCCGCCAGCGCGCGGCCCGCGGCCAGAACGCGGTGCTGGGTCTGCCCACCGGCTCGACCCCCCTCGGCGTCTACGCCGAGTTGATCCGCCTCCACAAAGAGGAAGGCCTCACCTTCAAGAACGTGGTGACCTTCAATCTCGACGAATACTACCCCATGCAGCCCAACGAGCTGCAGTCCTACCGCCGGTTCATGAACGAAACCCTCTTCGACCACGTCGACATCCCCAAGCCCAACACGCACATTCTCGATGGCACCGTACCCATGGAGCAGGTCCCCGCGCAGTGCGAGGCGTACGAGCAGGCCATCGTCGACGCCGGCGGCATCGACATCCAGATGCTGGGCATCGGCCGGAGCGGCCACGTCGGCTTCAACGAGCCCGGCTCATCCAGGGAATCGCGCACCCGACTCATCACGCTCGACACCATCAGCCGCCAGGATGCCGCGAGCACCTTCTTCGGCGAGGAAAACGTCCCGCGCCGCGGGCTGACCATGGGCGTCGGCACCATCCTCACCGCCGGGCGGATCATCCTCATGGCCTTCGGCGAACACAAGGCCCCAATCATCGCCCGCGCCATCGAAGGCGACATCACCCCCGCCGTCGCCGCGTCGTTCCTCCAGTCGCACCCCAACGCCCGGATATTCCTGGACGACGCCGCCGCCTCCGAACTGACCCGCTTCAAACACCCCTGGCTCGTCGGCCCGGTCAAATGGGACCGGCGCCTCATCCGCCGCGCCGTCACCTGGCTGGCGGTCAAGCTCGGCAAGCCGTTCCTCAAGCTCACCACCGAAGACTACAACGGAAACGGGCTGCAGGACCTCGTCGCCGAACACGGTCCGGCCTACGACCTGAACATCGGCGTCTTCCGCATGATGATGGAGACGATCACCGGCTGGCCCGGCGGCAAGCCCGACACCCTCAAGCGCCCCGGCGACATCGACCGCCCCGCCGACGCCATTTTCCCCAAGCGCTGCCTGATCTTCGCGCCCCACCCCGACGACGACGTCATCGCCATGGGCGGAACCCAGATCCGCCTGGCCGACCAGGAGCACGAGGTTCACGTCGCCTACCAGACCTCGGGCAACCTCGCCGTCTTCGACGCCGACGCCATCCGTTTCGCCGACTTCGCCAGCGACTTCAACCGTTTCTTCGGCATCGCCGGCGACAAGGCCGAGAGCATCGAGAAACACATCGAGGAGTTTCTCAAGCACAAGGAGCCGGGACAGGCCGATTCGCCCGAGGTGCAGAGAATCAAGGGGCTGATCCGCCGGGGCGAGGCCCGCGCCGCCGGGCGCGATTGCGGCATCCCCGAAGAGCGCCTGCACTTCCTGGACATGCCCTTCTACGAGACCGGCAAGGTCCGCAAGAAACCGGTTGGGGACGCGGACATCAAGCTGATCGTGGATCTGCTGGAGAAGATCAGGCCCCACCAGATCTACTGCGCCGGCGACCTCTCCGATCCGCACGGCACCCACCGCACCTGCCTGTCGGCTGTCTTCACGGCCATCCATCGCATCAAGAACCAGCCGTGGTTCGCCCAGTGCGAGGTCTGGCTCTATCGCGGCGCCTGGCATGAATGGGGCCCCGAGAAGATCGAGATGGCCGTCCCGCTCTCGCCGCACGAGCTGCTGCGCAAGCGCACGGCGATCTTCAAGCACCAGTCGCAGAAGGACCGCGCCATGTTCCCAGGCACCGACCCGCGCGAGTTCTGGCAGCGCGCCGAAGACCGCAACAAAATGACCGCGAACGTCTACGACAAACTCGGCCTGCCCGAGTACGAGGCCATCGAAGGCTTCGTCCGCTGGGATCCCGAGACCGGCGCGG
>JBIOJL010000506.1:0-3856 GCA_044450885.1 Tepidisphaerales bacterium | reverse complement strand
GGCGTCCGAGCTGCTCGATGACGGTGGCGCGGCGGAAGAGCAGCACGTCCGTTCCGAGCGCGGTGTTGATGGCAATCGGCCGGTGTTCCTGGGTTCGTGTCGATGCCATGGTTTGTTACCTCTCAGTTCTCGGTTGCGGTCGACCGGCGGGGCCGGTTGGCCCACGACGTGAAACAGTTCCCGAAATCTACCACCGACAGAACAAGATGATGCCCTCGCCAATGTGCCAACCGACCCGATCAACGGGAGCAAGCAAGTGATTCCGTGTTCGTCTGAGGCGTCAATCGACCAGCCAATCGTGGTATTCAGTATGTAATCCTCGCACGCGGAAGTCAAAGGACTCTTCTGTCTCTTCTCCAAATACCGATGCACCGACGCCTTGGTCCCGGCCTGTTCCGTCGTTGAGGACGCACCGCTGGACGAGGAACGCCGGGGGGGTTGAGGTGATCATGAAGAGGTGATGGAAGGGGACTGAAACGGGGTCGCGCTCGGGTCGGCGCGGTTCGTCGTAATTGCAGAAAGCGCTCTCGTTGCCGCCGCGCGGTCGGACTGGTAGAACCAATCCCATCATGAACCGCACTCTATCCACCTGCGTCTGCGTGTGGCTGGCGATGGCGTGGGCCGTTTCCGCCGAGGTCGTCGTCAAGTCCGAGCAACTCAACCCGGCCGATCCGGCGTGGAAGTTCAAGACCATTCCCGGGCCGTCCAAGTCGGACCTCGCCGCCGGGGCCAAGGTCACGCTGGCCGGCAACCAGTTCGAGCCGACCGGCGGCGACGGCTCGGTGCTGGTCAACGGGCGCCTGCCCGGCGACAGCCTCGATCTCTCGGAAGAGGCCCTGCTCACCAACGCCAACGCCAACGGGGGCAACCTGGTCATCGACCTCGGCCGGGTGCAGCCGATCGCGGCCGTGACTTCCTATTCCTGGCACGAATGGGACGTCGATCAGGGCTCGCGCGGGCCGCAGGTCTACACGCTCTACGGCAGCGCGGCCGACGACCCGGACCCCAGCAACCTGGCCGGCTGGACCAAACTCGCCGAGGTGGACACGCGCCCCAACACGATCGGCACGAAGTGGAACGGCCAGCATGGGGTGTTCATCACCGACACCTCCGGCAAGCTCGGCGAGTTCCGTCGCCTCCTGTTCGCGCTGCAGCGCACCCGCTCGCCGCTGCAACCCAATCCCAACCTCACCGGCACTCTCTTTGCCGAGATCGACGTGCATTCGGCCGCGACCCTCGCCAGGGCGGGTGACGCGGTGGTTGCCAGGCCGGTCGCCGTTGAAGATGTCTGGGTGGTGTTCAAGACGCACCTGGACATCGGTTACACCGACCGGGTTGACGCGGTGCTGAACAAGTACCGCGTGAACATGATGGAAGGCGCGCTGAAGGTCGTCGAGGCTTCGCGCGACCTGCCGCCGGAGAAGCGGTTTTCGTGGACGCTGGCCGGCTGGCCGCTGGCGCACGTGCTGGGCCCGCAGCAGGATCCGGCCCGCCGAGCACGCATCGAGCAGGCGGTGCGCGAAGGCGCGATCGCCTTCCACGCGCTACCGTTCACGCTGCACACCGAGTCCGACGACCTGGAAGACCTGGTGCGCGGGCTCGGTTTCTCGTCGCAGCTTGCCCGCGGGTTCGACCGCCCTCTGCCCATCAGCGGCAAGATGACCGATGTGCCCTGCCACTCGTGGGTGTGGCCCACGCTGTTGTCGCACGCCGGGGTGAAGTTCCTGCAACTGGGCTGCAACGGCACCAGCGCATTCGTGCGCGTGCCGCCGCTGTTCTGGTGGGAAGGGCCGGACGGCTCGCGCATCCTCTGTAACTACACGATTGACTACGGTTCCGGCCTCCGCCCGCCGCGCAACTGGCCGTGCAAGAACTATCTGGCCATGGTCATGACCGGCGACAACCACGGGCCGCCGACGGCCGCCGAAGTGGACAACCTGCGGCAGCAGGCAGCGAAGAGCCTGCCGGGCGTTCGCGTCCATTTCGGGACGCTCGACGATTTTGCCAGAGCGGTGCTCGCCGAGAATCCCGAACTGCCCGTGGTCCGCGCGGACATGCCGGACACCTGGATCCACGGCTGGCTGTCGATGCCGATCGAGGCCAAGGCCGCCCACAACCTGCGCCCGCTGGAACCCGCGCTGGACATGCTCGACAGGCAGCTCCGCGCCTGGGGGCTGAGCACCGGCAACCTGGCCCCGGCGCTGGCCGAGGCCTACGAACAAAGCGACCTCTTCAGCGAGCACACCTTCGGCCCGTTCGGTCCCAATGGAGGCTCGTGGAACAGCCGCACGCCGCGCTACATCTACGGCGAGGAGTGGAAGGCGGCCTACGCCCGCGGCGCCTACAAGAAGTACGAAGAGGCGTTTGACGACAAACGCGCCTACGCCCGCAACGCCGACCAGATCGTCCACCGCGAGCTGGCCGCCCGCCTCGATCTGCTGGCCAGGTCGGTGAAGGCCGACGGCCCGCGCATCGTCGTCTACAACGCGCTGCCGTGGAGCCGCTCCGGCCTGGTGGACGTTCCCGGCAAACCCGGCCGACTCCTTCTGGCCGGCGACGTCCCCGCCGGCGGCTACAAGACCTTCCGCATGGATCAGGCGGAGCAGCCCGCGCCCGTTGCCGGCGATCCACCGACGGCCCTCGATACGCAGTTCTTCAAGATCGTCTTCGACCTCAAGCGCGGCGGCATCGCGTCGCTCATCGAGCGGCAGACCGGCCGCGAACTCGTGGACAAAGCCAGCCCCTACGCCCTGGGGCAGTTCCTGCACGAGCGCTTCGACAACCAGCAGATGCTCGCTTTCCACAACGCCTACGGCCGGCCCGGATACAACTGGCCCAAGGGCAACCTGCCCAAGGACGCGGCCTACGCCGCGCTGACTCCGCCCGCGTGGACCGTCACCGTCCAGCGCACGGCATCTGCCGACATCGCCACGCTGACGGCGGCCGACACGCTCGGGCTGGCCAAGGGCATCGCCATCGTGATCACCAGTCCCCGCCAGCAGCCCAGTATCGATGTCGAGTGGCGCGTCACCGACAAGACCGCCGATCCGCTTCCCGAAGGCGGCTGGCTCTGCTTCCCGGTCGCGCTGGCTCAGCCACAGTTTCTGCTCGGCCGGCTCGGGGGCCCGATCGACCCCGCCAAAGACATCGTCGCCGGCGCCAACCGCCACTACTTTTGCCTCAGCACCGGCCTGACCGTCAGCGGCAGCGACGGCGCCGGCGTCGGCCTGTGCCCCATCGACTCACCCTGCGTCAGTCTCGGCGAACCCGGCCTGTGGAAGTTCTCGCTGGACTACACGCCGAAGAAACCGGCCGTTTTCGTCAACCTGTACAACAACATGTGGAACACCAACTTCCCCGAGTGGCAGGGCGGTTCGTGGTCCAGCCGCGTTCGCCTCTGGCCGACCGCCAAGGGCTCCGACACGGCGGCGGCGCTGATCGTTCCCGCGTGGGAAGCGCGTCTTCCGCTGCTGGCGGCGGTGGCCGAGGGCGAAGCCGGCCGACTGCCGCCCCAGGCGGCCGGGCTGCGGCTGTCGCGTTCCGGCGTGCTGGTCACGGCGTTCGGGCACAACCCCGACGGCGCGGGCACGCTGCTGCGGCTGTGGGAACAGTCCGGCCAATCCGGCGACTGCACCGTGCAGTTGCCGGCGGGCATGTCTCCGACCGCCGTCCAGCCCGTGGACCTTCGCGGCCAGCCCGGCGGCGCACCGGTCAGCGTCAAAGACGGCCTTTTCACCGTAACCCTGAAACCCTTCGCTCCGGCGAGTTTCCTGCTGCCGTGACGGATCGTCGTCAATAGCTGGTGCTGCGACTGAAGGAAGGGACCGGAGCCGGCGGGGTCGGGGCGGGCGAAGCG
>JBIOJL010000505.1:0-3860 GCA_044450885.1 Tepidisphaerales bacterium | reverse complement strand
GTCCAGCCCAGGGATTGCGTACTCGCATACCCTGGGTGTTGGACGACCCGTAAGACCCCGCCCTGAAAGGGCGGAGGAATCGCCAAGGATCAACACGCCCCGGATTTCCTCCGCCCTTTCAGGGCGGAAGGAGGTATCTTCTCAAGCCTACCCAGGGTAGAGCTTCGCTCAACCCTGGGCTGGATTCCTCCGGCCCTTCAGGCCGCAGAACCGCCCCGCCCATAATGTCATGCACCTCGATTCCATCCTTCCCTCCGTTTTATATCCCCACAACCCGTTCGTGACGGTACAATCCATCAAGAACAACCCTATGCCAAACGCCACCGTCCAACTCGTCGTGCGAACGGCCGCGGGACTTCAGGTCAGGCCCGAGCCGGTGCGGATTTCCTGGATCTTCGATGATCTCGTCGCCTCCGATGGCCACAAGGTCCGCTGCACGTTCACGGCCGCCCTGCGCGCCGTCGACCGGCCGGCCGAGATCCAACTGCTCTGCGAGTCGCTGATGCCGGGCGCCGCCAGCGTCACCGCCGACATGGTCAAGTCGCAATGGACCGATCCCCTGCGATCCTCCGCGGCTGGTGCCATCAAAGCCCGCTCCGGCGAAGACGCCACCGCCGACACCGGCCGACCGGCCATCGCCGCCTCGCTCACCGAAGCCCTGGGCCGCCTCGCCTTCGCCAGCGGCATCGAGATTCTGCCCCCGTGCCAGATCGACACCGAAAGCCCCACGCTTACCCGCCAGCGCGTCGAGGCCATGCGCCAACAGGCCGCCCAGCAGCGGACGGCCGGCCAACTCAAGCAGCTCGAACAGGCCGCCGCGCTGCTGTCGCACTTCGAGCATCTCCGCGAGGCATCGCCCCAGCTCAGCGCCGGGCGGATCCTCCAGCAGCTCAACCCGGCCGAACAAGGCGACATGCTCCAGTCGCTGCTGCTGGCATCGTCCCAGAAGCAGCAGACCCAGGCGCTCTGGGCGGTGGCCGGCCCGAACCTGCT
Organism: Tepidisphaerales bacterium; assembly: GCA_044450885.1. GTDB lineage: Bacteria > Planctomycetota > Phycisphaerae > Tepidisphaerales > Tepidisphaeraceae > JANYKD01. Next base: position 2,867 of record JBIOJL010000505.1, on the reverse strand, counting down.
GCAGATCGACCCGGCCGCCCCGGCCACGCCACCGCGCGCGCGGCCGCTGCCGCCCGACCTCGGTCCCCTGCGCAGCATCAACCGGGCCGACGACGGCACGCTCCTAGTCGGCGCCCGCAGCGGCGTCTACGTCGTGTCCACCGCTGCCGACACAGCGCCCGAGGCGTTCGTCGATCCCGGCGTGGTTTCGCAGATGGGCTTCAGCCACGCTCTCCGCTGGGGCGGGGAACTCTGGGCCTGCCACAGCGAAGCCGGCGTGGCCGGCTGGACACCCGGCGCATCCACCAAGCCGCACGTCGCCCTGCGCCCGCCGCAACTCAGCGGCGCCTCGCCGCGCAACCTCACCGCGTTGGATTCCGGCCGCCTGCTCTTCAGTACCGGCCCGCGGCTGATGATGCTTCTGCGGCACGATGGCGACCACATCCGCGTTTCCGCCTGCGGCCCGGATTCGCCGTCAGAGATCATCGCCGTCCTCCACGCCGGCGACGTGCTGGTCACGGTTCTCCGCAGCGGCGAGATGGAACTGCGCCAGATCGACGACCTCGACGTGATCGAGCGCCGCACGGTGGCCGGCACGATTTCGGCCGCCTGCATCCTCCCCTGGCTCGGCGACTGGCGAGTGCTGCTTGCCGAAGAATCCGGCCCCGTCTCCTGCGTCGGCCTGACCGACACGGTCGTCACCCAGCTCTCCTGCCCCTATCGCGGCCTCAAGGCCCTCGCGGCCGCCGCCGACGTGGTCACCGGCGTCTCGGCCGATCGCCAGCGCATCGTCTGGTGGCAGACCACTGTTCCCGCGAAACTCGCCGGCGACGTGTACATCATGCCCGCCGCCAAACACCGGGCGGCGGACGTGACGGTGTAGGTTTGGAGTCATCGTTCGGAGTACCGGCTTCAGCCGGTCTTCCAATTTGCACCTACGAACCAGCCCATCAAGTGGGGCCAGCGTCCCCGCTGGCCATGAGAGCGTGGAGTCTCTGAAACTCCTGGCAAGCGAGCCGCGTCCCAAGGGATTAGGTCCGTGTCCCGTTAGAATCCGCCCCATCGCACGACCGCTCATACGTATCTATCTTCCCGACATGCCGATTCAAGCAGGGCCAGCGTCGCCGCTGGCCCCGACAAATCGCTCCTGCCGGGTTACTCTCCGATTCAGGCAAAAGTGGCTGGGTCGAGCTGTCGCTTAAGAACTGCGTATCCGGGCCAGAAGTTGGCTGCGTTGATTGGCAAGGATGCCTCAAATTGGTCGGAGGAGCAAATTATGGCGTTGCCATTGTTGCGGATTCTAACTCGCGTGATTTCCTTCCACCCGATGAATCTGCCGTCCAATTCAACGCCAGAAGGTGTAATTTGGCCTTGTCCCCATGGGACGGAGCTACCGGCTTTAAGCCGCGCGAGCATCCGGACTGCAAACATCTCCGTGAGATATGCTCGAAGTTCCTCGGCCTTGACCATCTTGGGACCGGCCATGGCGGTCCAACCAATATCGCCACCATCGCCAACTCGGGCATCGCGGCCGATGAAAATAAATCCAATTTGTGCGGCCTTGCCCTGAGCGATGAAACAGCGGAAAGCTACCACATCGTCGAAACGCAGGACACGGATTCCGGCTTTCGTATGCTGTTCGATGCCTTGCTCGTAGATGCGGGTATGCCGGTCGCCCTTGACCAGCATGACGACGCCAATAGCGGCCAGGCCGACACCAATAAGCCCAAAGAAAGCTGGTCCGGCCGGGCTTATCCCTGGTTGTCCCCGTTCGGGCTGGCTGGTCCCGGCGAGAATGGCAATGGTGATAACGACGGCAGCGATGATGAAGGAGATTACAGCCGCGCGCCCGGCATTGAAGCGGTCATCAATCAGAATTCTACCCAGCGCAACATCGGTTTGAGAGGTGTCTGAAGGCATGTGCGGTTCCTGAAGGCCACTTCCGGTTGGGGTTACTTGATTATGTCGTCCGGGACTCTGGCATCTTCGCGCATCTTCGTAAGCTTGCGCTCACGCATGGATTCCTGTAGCTTTTCGGCCCCTATGGCAATGAGCCAAAAGATCGCGCCCAGCCCCATCAGGAAGGCGCCTGCGATGCGAGATTCGCCGGCCGCCAGGCCTTTGAGCCCGATGCCGACGAAAGGCCCGAGGATTCCGGCCAGGCCGATGACAAAGAAGATGGCGCCAATCTTTTTCAGAATGAGCATTCGCACTCCCTGTCGAAACAACCTCTACTATTAATATGGATTATGTACTCCGATAGGTCTTTGTGCAAGGTGCCAAGGACGCCAAATACGGACGACACGAACGGGACAATTCCGTTTCTTCACAGCCGATTCCCGTCATGCGTCCTTCGCCTTCCTCGGCTGGGCACGCGGACGCAGGGACAGGTCCAAACCGAGCCGCCCGGCCATCCGCCCTGCCCCGCAGCCGTCGCGCCAGCGGAAGCGCTGCATCCGCCTGGCGCCGCGGTTGAAGGCGTGGCAGACAACATCGCCGGGAGCGTTCCGGGCTGAGCGGGCCATGGGAACAGGGTAACACGCAATCCGACTCAGGGCAATGACACGAACCTGTCCCGTTTGTCGCATCCCGCACCGCGGCCAGCGAGGACGCTGGCCCCACTACATTCCGCCCGATGAACTGGCCGGCGACGGTGTCGTAGAGGCCGCAGGCGGCGGTCACCGCTCCGTTTGAACGTCAGTTGAGGATATTGACCATACCGGATCTACGTTCGCCGGGTAAGACAAACGAGGCCGCCCCGGAACACCGGAGCGGCCTCGCTCGCTTACCGCGAAAGAACTACTGCACAAACTCATGCCCGGCGACGCCGGCGGATCAGGGCCAGAGCGCCCAGACCCAGCAGGCTCAACGCGCCCGGTTCGGGAACC
>JBIOJL010000504.1:0-3879 GCA_044450885.1 Tepidisphaerales bacterium | reverse complement strand
TCATCAACGAGCCGACCGCCGCCGCCCAGGTCGTAGACCAAAATATTATACGGCGCGAGGCTGCTCCCCACGGCGTCGAGGTATCCACGCTGGAAGCCGAACGCCACGGCGGCGGCGGTCGGCTCGTTGATGATGTCCAGCACCTCAAGGCCGGCCATGTAGCCCGAATCCTGCGTCGCCTTGCGGCGGATTTCGTCGAAGTAGGCGGGCACGGTGATCACGGCCTTGCCCAACGGCCCGATCTGCCTGGCCGCATCGACGCGGAGCTTGTTGAGGATGAACGCCTCGATCACCTCGGGCGGATACTCGCGTCCCTCGATCGACTTGTGGTAGACGCGATGGCCCACGTCGCGCTTCGAGCAATCGGCCACGCGGTCGGCCTCGGTGGCGATGGCCTTCAGGGCCTCGCGGCCCACGACGACGTCCTCGCCGTCGAAGAGCACGTCGCTGGGCGTCAGGTGGTCCCCCTCGGCATTGACCACGGTCACCGGCCGGCCGCGATCGTCGATCCGCGCCAGCACGGAGAACGTCGTGCCGAGGTCGATGCCGATGGCAGCAGTCGAGGCTTCGATCATTGGTGTGTTATGCTTCAGCAAGAATCGGTCTTAGGTCTTGGGTCTTAGGTCTTAGTGCCAAGTCCGAAGACCTAAGACCCAAGACCTAAGAACTAAGACCTAAATTGTCACCACGGCAACGGATAGTCCATCGGCCTCCACCAGTGGAGGATGAAGTAACCAACACTCAAGCCGACCAATGCGGCGACGACGTGGCCGATGATCCTTAATAACCAAGGCGGCACAGGGCCATCATCGGCGGGCTGGGTGCTCAGCCCGGGGCGGCGATCCAGTCCGAGCGGCATGGCGCCCAGCAATTCGGCGGGAAACGCGGATTCGGACGGCTCAGTTTCCGCCACTGCCCTCGCTTGCGCTTCGGGCTGGTGTTCCGCGGGACTGGCGGCGAATGGCGTCCAGCCTTGACCGTGCGGTGCCTCGGCCGCCCGCGCGGCATGAGGCTCCGGCAGGGCCGCGGCCGACTGCGACATCCGCTCGGCGGCCGCCAGGGCCGAGAGTTGCAGCGCCTGCTGGACCATCGAATCGAACTCGTTGAAACCGGCTGCCGCGCCAACGGGCTGCTTCCAGCGGGCGATGCCGTCGTGGGACATGCCCACGGCCCGCTCCAACTCCAGCACCGCGCTTTGGTGCGTGCCCGGCACGATGGCCTCCACGGTCAGCCGGCCGTTGGCGGCGTACTCGAAGGTTACGTCCACCGGCCAATTCTTGGGCAGATCCTCGGGCAAGTCGCGGATCACCGTCCGCCCGATGGCCGTACACTCGCCGGGCAGGCTGCTCTCGCCTTCGAGCACCTGGATGGCGATCGACTGCTGGCCCACCGACTTGGTGACGAACCGCTCGGTGACCTTGGCCGGCAGGGGCGTGTTGCGGGGAATGAGCGTGACGTTTCGCTTCCGCAGCGTCTCCGGATCGATTCCTTCGACACCCAGGCTATGGGAATTGACGTTGGTGATCGCGACTTGGGCGTGTGCCGCTTCGCCCGATTCCTTGCCCAACAGATAGGCGGCGTACAGGGCGGCCCCGCGGGCCACGGCTTCGTCCGGATGGACCGTGTGGTCCGGCTCCAGGCCGCTCAGCTTCCGCAGCATGTCGACCACCATCGGCATCCGCGTTGCCCCGCCCACCAACAGCAAGCGCGAAATGTCCTTCCACTCCATATTGGCCGCGGCCAGCAGTTGCCGTGTGGTGTAGGCGGTCCGCTCCAACAGGTCGGACGTCATTTCTTCAAACTGTTCGCGGCTGACGGGCACTTCCACTACCTCGCCGGCCAGCTCGATGCGCACGTTGGTTCGCGCGCGGGCGCTCAGGGCGTGCTTGGCATCGATCACCGCGGCCAGGATGCGGTTCATCATTACCGGGTCCTTGCGCGGATCCATCTTTTGGAGCCGTTTGAACCGGTTGGCCACGTGCTCGACCAGTCGCATGTCCCAATCGTGGCCGCCAAGTTGCACGTCGCCGTCGGTGGCGATCGTCTGGATGTTGCCCGGGCCGAGCCGCAACAGTGTGGCGTCGAAGGTGCCCCCGCCCAGATCGTAGACCAAGAGCGTCAGTTCGTTTTTCGGCGACGCTCCGGGCGTGAGATAGCCGAGCGTCTCGCCGAAGGCCAGGGCGGCGGCGGTCGGTTCGTTGACGATGTCCAAAACCTTCAGGCCGGCCATCTCGCCGGCGTCGGCCGTGCCTTTGCGGCGCGGCTCGTCGAAGTAGGCCGGCACGGTAATCACCACGCGATCCACTTCGCCCAGCGTGCGGACGATGTCGGCCTTCAGCTTCCGCAAGATGCAGGCCTGGATCACCTCGGGGGGCAACCGCTGGCCGTGGACCGGCCGGCTGTAGTAGGGAAGCCCCATGTCACGCTTGACCCATTCGGCCACCCAATCGGGATGGACCAGCGTGGCGGTGCGGGCCTCTTTGCCCACCACCACTTCTTCCTCATTGAAGAAGACGACGCTGGGGGTCAGCACGTCCCCCTCGGCGTTGCGAATCATGGCCGTCTGGCCCGACTCGTCCACCCAGGCGGCGGCCGAGAAGGTGGTGCCCAGATCGATTCCCACAGGATGTTGGCCTGGCATAGCTCCAGTCTAGACCGAAAGGTGGGGACGCTCAAGCTAACGTGAGATGAACAAGCTATTGGAGGTATAGGAAGAATAGGACGTGTGGGACTAATGGGATATATCGACTAGGAGGGTATTTTCGTGTATTTCGCTGGAATCGGGTGTGCCGATTATTCACAAGAGAAGTCTATGAGCGGGGACATGGTATGTCTCGTTGGTTGCAATCGCGTGTTACCGTCCTGATGCTCAGTGTGGCTTTGGCAGCCGGTTTGAGCGGTTGCACCAGCCCGAGCCAGTACATCCACAACGGGTTCAAGGTGGGGCCGAACTACAGCCAGCCGCCGGCCCCCGTGGCCCAGCACTGGATCGATGCCCCGGATATTCCGACACTGGAAGCGTCCGCCATGCTATGCCGATGGTGGACCGTCTTCAACGATCCGAAACTGAACGAACTGGTGTGGTGCGCCTACCGACAAAACCTCACGCTCCGCGAGGCATACTTCCGCGTCCTGCAGGCGCGGGCCCAATTGGCAATCGCCCAAGGTGAAATGTTCCCGCAATCGCAGCGCGCCTTCGGAGACTATCGGCGCACGGCGGCTTCCGTGAGTCCCAACATTGCTCCACCGCCGGGAAAATTCAACAATCTCTGGGACTATGGTTTCAACCTCCAATGGGAATTGGATTTTTGGGGCCGCCTACGGCGGGCGGTCACTGCGGCCGAAGCCAATCTGGACGCCTCGGTGGCGGGCTACGATGGCGCGCTGGTCACCATGTTGGGCGATATCGCCCGCAGCTACGTGCAGGTCCGCACCAACCAGGAGCGAATCAGGCTCTTGCAGGGCAACATCGACGTGCAGCAGGGAGTGCTGAACTACATCGGCGCGCGACTGCGTGTCGGCAAGGTCAGCAAGTTGGACTGGGACCAGGCATTAAGCACGTTGCGCCAGACCGAGGCCCAGATCCTCCCCTTGGAGATCGACAAGCGGCAGCAGGAAGACGCCTTGTGTGTGTTGCTGGGAATACCGACCGTGGACCTGGAGAAGATGCTCGGCATTGGCCCCATTCCGACCGCCCCGCCGGACGTGGCCGTCGGCATTCCGTGCGAACTGCTGCGGCGTCGCCCGGACGTCAGGGTTGCCGAGCGGACGGCGGCTGCGCAGGCCGAACAGATCGGCATCGCCGAGGCCGATTTGTATCCGCTCTTTACGGTCAACGGCACCGTAGGCTACGCGGCCAGCAACTTCCCCGATCTGTTT
>JBIOJL010000503.1:0-3885 GCA_044450885.1 Tepidisphaerales bacterium | reverse complement strand
TCGTCAACGTCCACACGCCGTCTTTCTCCGTAAGTTCCTGCTCCCAGGCCAGCGGGCCCGGCGCCATGCGCGCTTCCCATGCGGGGTCGCCGTAGAACGCGGTCACGTCACGGTCGTGCAACAGGCCGGCCGCATCCTGCGCGGTCAGGCCGGCGGCTTTGGCGGCGTCGCTCAACTTCACGCCGGCGCCAACGGTCTGGCCGGGCGATGGCTCTTGGTTGGCGATCTCCGGGAAATAGGTGCCAAGCCGGTGAATCAGCGCCTGCTGGTTCGCGTAGTAGGCCTCGGCCAGCGTGTAGCGCCCGGGCTCCTCAACGAAATAGTCCAGCCAGCCCCAGCCCGCATAGCCGTACCACGTCGGCACCGTATACCCGGCCATCTGACACACCCCGGCCGACTTCATCCACGCCAGGGCCATCGCCTCCGGCCCGTCGACGTGCCCCATCAGGCAGTTGCCGATGGGCAGATAGACCTTCGGATTCGGCGATTTCACATCGAACTTCGCCCGCTTGGTGTCCTCGCCGTAAAGCTGCCCGTTCTTGCACTTGAAGAAACCGTTCTGATAGCGGAAGCCGATCATCCAATCGTGCTCGGTGGCGTGGCCGGAGGTGACGAACATGTCGGGTTTGTAGTCGTTGAGCACGCCCACCAGGGCGGCCGTCGTATCGTCCGGGCCCTTAAGTTGCGCCGCCTCGCCCCCCTTCTCCTTCTTCACCATGCGGTTCTTCTGAAGCTCGCAATACCAGACGCCCTCTTCCACGGCCGACATCGCCAGTTCCGTCCCGCTGCCTACTTTCCGTACCACCAGAGGCTTGTCCTGTTGCGCGATCCAGAGGGCGTTGTCAGCGTCGTAGCCGGTGAGAATGCCCCAGATGCAGTCGGTGTACGGGTCATCATCGAGCTTGCGGGTGATACGGTTGACATCCGCCACGAACGCCCGCCCGGCCTCGGCCGGCGTGGCCACGAAACAGGCGTATTTCGGCATGCTGGGTCGCAGCCCCGGCAGGGCCTCGGCGACTTTGCCGTCATAGACGATGACTTCGCCCTTGTGTTTGGCCACCAGCGCGTCGACCACCTTCTTCCAAGCCGCATCATCGCCGGTCTTCTTCGAGACCACGACGGCATAGTCCGCCGCCCCGGCCACCACAGCCCAGAGCACCATCGCCGCCACCGGGATCCATCGCATCATGTCCAACCTCGTCGAATGTTCGCAACCGTTTGCGGAGAGCCCGCTCGCATGGGGCCGCCAGTCTGTGAATACTAATCCCCGCGCGGCCCGCAAGTCGCACAGCACCTCGCTTGACCGCCGCGCGCGCCCCCGTATCATCCTCCGCCTGTGCCCAATCCACCCAAGACCCTCGCTACCGTGTTCGCCGGCCTGCGCCAGCAGCAGCAGCGCATCGGCCTGATGCCGTTCATACCGGCCGGATACCCGAATCTTGCTGCGACGGCCGCCCTGTTGCCGGCCATCGAACAGGGCGGGGCCAGCGCGATCGAGATCGGCATTCCGTTCTCCGATCCGGTGGCCGACGGGCCGGTCATCCAGGAAGCGTTCACGCACGCGCTGGCGCACAAGATCAAGGTCCGCGACGTCTTCGACTGCATCCGCGGGGCCCGGCCTACGGTGTCGATTCCGCTGGTGGCGATGGTCAGCTTCTCCATCGTCTTCCGCTACGGCGTGGACCGCTTCGCGGCCGATGCCGCATCCGCAGGCTTCAATGGGCTGATCATCCCCGACCTGCCGCCGCCGGAGGCGCAGGCCGTGTGCGTCAAGGTCCGCGCGGCCGGGCTGGATACGATTCTGCTGGTCTCCCCAACCACCGCGCCGGGGCGCCGGCCGGAGATCACGCGGCTCTGCTCGGGGTTTGTGTACTATCTCTCGGTCAGCGGCATCACCGGCGAGCGCGACCGGCTTCCGGCCAACATCGAGGAGAACCTGCGGCAACTCCGCAAGATCACGGATCTCCCGCTGTGCGTCGGGTTCGGCATCTCCAAGCCCGAGCACGTGCGGCAACTGGCCGGGCTGGCGGACGGGGCGATTGTCGGCAGCGCCGTCGTGCGACGGATTCGCGAGCACCTGGCGGCCGCGCTGCCGGAACTGTGCGCGGCGGTGGCCGATTATTGCCGGGAGCTTTGCGCGGCGACGCAATGATCACCACCAGCATCTTGCAAATTCGGAATTAATTCCGATAATACAAGAATGATCCAGCGAGAGTACGCCAGCCTCATTCGGCAACGGCTGGAAAAATTCCCAGCCGTCGCCATCCTCGGACCGCGCCAGTGCGGCAAGACCACGCTGGCCCGGCAGTTCGGCGGCGTCTACTTCGATCTCGAACAGGAAAGCGCCCAGGCCCAGTTGGATGCCCAGTGGAATGCGCTGACGACCGGCCGCGAACTGCTGGTCCTGGACGAGGCCCAATCGGCCCCGGCGGTTTTTCCGCGCCTCAGGGGGGCGATCGACGAGCACCGCAGACGCAACGGCCGGTTTCTGCTGCTGGGGTCGGTCTCGCCCTCGCTCATGAAGAACATCTCTGAATCCCTGGCCGGCCGGCTGGCCGTGGTCGAAATCTCCCCATTCATCCTTCCTGAGTTGTCGCCCAACAGAATGGACGACTTGTGGCTTTTCGGAGGATATCCCCAGGGCGGCATTCTCGACGCCGCCATGTTCGGCGCGTGGCAGGATTCCTATCTGAAGATGCTGATCCAACGCGATCTGCCCGCGTGGGGATTGCCATCCAAGGCCAAGACGACCGAGCGCCTGATCCGCATGCTTGCGGCCCTGCATGGACAAACACTCAATGCCTCGCAACTGGGGACCGCATTGGCTCTGGACAGCAAAACGGTTGTCAGCTATTGCGACTATCTCGAAGCCGCCTTCCTCATCCGCCGCCTCCAGCCGTACTTCGCCAACATCCCCAAGCGCCTGGTCAAGTCCGCCAAAGTCTTCTGGCGGGATTCGGGGCTGGCGCATTTCCTGCTGGGCGTCCCCGACATGAAGGGGCTCTTTTCCCAACCCTGGGTCGGTCATGGCTGGGAGGGATTCGTGATCGAGCAGACGCTCGGCACCCTGGCCGCCGCCGGCAAACCGGCACAACCGTTCTTCTTCCGCACCTCGGACGGCCATGAACTCGATCTGGTGCTTGACTGGGGCGCGCATCGATGGGCCATCGAGATCAAGCTCACATCCAATCCCTCTACCGACATGGTCGGCACGCTCAACAAAACCGCGGACATGATCGATGCCAGTCGGCGAATCCTCGTCTGCCGCACCGCGCGCACCATTGAGACCGACACGCTGCTGGTGGCCAATCTGTCGACGTGGCTGACGAAAGTCGTCGACTAAGCGGCATGTAAGATGTTGCCATAGAATAATTTACGACCATTTTGATGCCCCCGCACGGATGGCTGGCAAGTATGACCGCCTTTTGCGGTTATCCGCCCCGTCGGGTATTCTGGAACGCTACGATTAGAAACTGCACCCTCAACCTCTAACCACCCCCCGTGGTAGTGTGTCTGCCCTATGGAAGCCAAGGCGAGCACCATCCCGAACCAAGCCCCGAAGGCTGGCGTCTCGCCCAGTGACGGCGAATTGGCCCAGCGATGCCTCGCGGGCGACCGCAAGGCCTTCGACGAGTTGATCCTCCGTTACCAGCGACAGGCGGTGGCCGTGTCATATCGGCTGCTGGGCAACACGCAGGATGCGCTCGAAGTCACCCAGGACGCATTCCTCAAAGCCTTCAGCAGCCTGTCCGCCCTCCAGAAGCCCGAGGCTTTTGGGGGCTGGCTGATGCGCATCGTCTCCAACCTCTCGCTCAACTTCCGCCGCGGCCGAAAGCTGCGGACACAACTGCCGCTGGATGATTTCATCCAGCGGCAGTTGTGTCC
>JBIOJL010000502.1:0-3886 GCA_044450885.1 Tepidisphaerales bacterium | reverse complement strand
GCCGCCGCATGGAACGCGCCATCTCGCAAAGCGAAAGCCTGGCTTGGTCCAGCGCCGTGGGCGAGCGCACCGAAGAGGCCGGCGAACTCGTGCAGCGGCTGGAGGAACTGAGCCGGTCGATGAACTGATGGTCCTTGCGATGCCGATCAGATACTATCTCGATGAAGAAGAACAACCACCCCAATCGGTATCCCAGAGGACTCGACCGCAAGAAAGTCCAGAAATTGATCGACTACTACGAGAACCAGACCGACGCAGAGGCCATTGCCGAGGCGGAGGCCGCGTATCGCCGTCGCACAACGTCCTGGGTGCAAGTGCCAGTGAAACTCCTGCCAGCGGTGCGGCGGCTCATCGCACACGGGGTGTGAACCCGGCATGCGATGGCTCACGCGATCTCCCTGCCCGCGGGCGCGAAATCAAGACCCTTCGGGGGCTTGGTGTACTTCCTGAGCAGGTCGTTGAGCTTGTAGCGGCCGCGTCGCCGGCGTTTGGCATCGACGATCTTGAGATCGTCAATCTCGACGGTGGTTCCGTCGACGATGACCCGCTCGGAGGTGAACGACTTGGGCAGCCGCACACCAAGGCTGTTGCCCCATTTGCGAACTTTCACCAGCGTCGGCATCGCGGATCTCCTTTAGCTATACATAATGATACATGGCGGATCTGGCTTGGTCAACCGGATATTGCTGGTAAACAATTGCTGGTAAACCTCCCTTGACTAAGCTAAGGGACGACCTTAGTGAGATAAGCCCCCTTTACCAAGCTGTCCTGGATGGAATGGACTCATTCACCTAGCAAGTCGAGCGTGAAGGGCGGAGGGGAAGGCCGGGGCGTGCGGCGACGCGGCGAGGCGGGCCATTCGCGCAGGGGTTCGCCGTCGCCGCTGGTGATATCGTTGCCGGTCTGCTCCGTGATGATGATGTGTTGGAAGCCAGCCGACTTGGGCGCGTCGATCCATTTGTCCAGCTCGTCCCAGGGGAACTCTCTGGCGAACTTGCCCGTAAACGTAACGACGGCAAGACTTTTACGAATATCGCCCGCCGCGTTCAGCGAGCGAAGGAGCGACTGCATGTCACGTGGAGTGCCGGGGACTTTGGGACGCAAGACGCTGACAGCATTGGTCTCGACATCGACCTCAACGAGAAGATCGGCCTTCTCCTGCATGAGGACGGTGTTGGTGCGAGCGGGCGGATCGGCAATGATCGACTCGACGCGGATTGGGGTTGGAAACAGCGGGCCTTCGCCGGGCGGTTCCACGCTCTCGTTGATGACATCGACTGCCTTTGGAGGCCATACGAGGGGCGTCCGGGCGTCCAGATCCCCGTAGACCAGAGCCACCGCACTCCGGCGACTCGGATCGTCGCGAAGTTGGAACCGCCGGTCAAACGATGGCAAGCCGGGACCGGGGCGAGGCTGGACGAAATCGCCGACGATCCCAGAACCATCGTTGCCCAGATGCTGCACGACGATTCGGCCGAAGCCGACGGAGGCAAGACCGCCCACCCAAGCCTGGACGCCCTGGTCTCCGATGGCCCCCTTCACAATGCCGACCACGGCAAGGTCTTTGCGAGGCATTTGCAGGATCAGGCGCGAATCCTTCAACAATCGAGGATCACTGGGAATCTGGAAGAACGCGGGGCGTTGGACCACGGGCAGACCCATGTGGTCGATCGTGATGACAAGGTCCGCCTCCTTTCCGAGCCGGATCGCGACGTCCTCGCGGGAAAGCAAGGAACCCGGCGGGAAGTTAACTCGAACGTCGGAGGACGGAGTGACAGACGGCCGGATGTCGAGCCAATCGGCCGGAGCCGGTGGCGCTGGAGAGGCACTGCCAAGAACAACCGCTACAAAGCCGAGTGCAAGGGCTATCCACGCAGAGCAGGATCGTCTGACGGAACTGGACATGGGACCTTTCGACGTACCAGTGGTATCATACCGTCCGGTTTGCGGCGTTCATCCCGAAAATGGGATTATGGTTGACCGGATCGTAAATAGAACCATAATCGTCCTTTATGCGTAGTTACGCATGTGCGGTATCCGAGTTGCTTGGATGGCGTCGGGGGGACAAGAATGTCCCCCACTCGACCATCCAGCGACAGGCAAGGATGCCTGTCCTACCGAAGGGATCAACGCTTGAGCGGCATTGAAGTATCATTAAATCGTCCAGTGGACGTTAGTTAAGGTGATTGTGGTGAAGACGGAACTCGTCAGTTTTTCGATCCCCGCGGGGGCGGCGGTGGTTTCCATCGTCGCGCTGGGGCATTGGCTGATGTCGCCTTCCAGGATCGTGCCGCTGGAGCGGCGGGTGCCGGTGAGTCAGCCGGCCGGGGCGAATCTGTTGCCGGTCGTCGATTTCAAAGGGTTCTTCGAGGCCGGACCGGGCAAGCCGGAGCCGGTGGCGATGCATCCAAACCCGGACCCGCCCGCGGGCTGGCCGATGTTTCGCGGAGCCAAGCTGGACAATATCAGCACCGAGCCGGTGAAGCTGACGCGGAACCTCAAGAGTCCGCCGGCGCGGGTGTGGGAAGTGAGCACGGGCGAAGGGTATGCCGGGCCGGCAATTGTGGATGGGCGGCTCTATTTCCTGGACTACGACGAGAAGGTCGAGGCGGATGTGCTGCGTTGCCTGTCGACGGCGAATGGACAGGAGATCTGGCGGCGGGGGTACAAGATCGAGATTGGGCGAAATCACGGGATCAGCCGGACGGTGTGCGGGGTGGCCGATGGGGTGGTGGTTTCGATCGGACCGATGTGCCAGGTGATGGCGCTGGATGCCAGGAGCGGGGAATTCAAATGGGGGATCGACCTGTGCCGCGAGTATGGCGCGACGACGCCGGACTGGTACGCGGGACAGAACGTGCTGCTGGATGAGGGCAAGGCGATTCTGGCGCCGGGCGGATCGGCGCTGCTGATGGCCGTGGAACTGAAGACCGGGAAGGTGGTGTGGAAGACGCCCAACCCCAAGCACTGGGACATGACCCACTCGTCGGTGGTGCCGGTGATGTTCGGCGGGCAAAAGATGTACATCTACTGCGCCAGCAAGGGCGTGGTTGGCGTCTGGGAGGTCGATGGATCCCTGGCGTTCGAGTTCACGGGCTGGCGGGTGTCGATGGCCAACGTGCCGACGCCGGTGCCGCTGCCGGATGACCGGCTGTTCCTGACCGGCGGGTATGGCGCGGGGGCGATGATGATCCAGCTCGTCAACAACGGGGGAATGGTGGCCGTGAAGCCGCTGTTTTCGCTGCCGCCGGAGGTGTTCGGGTCGGAGCAGCAGACGCCTATCTTCTACAAGGGCTTCCTCTATGGCGTGATCCCGGTGAGGGCGGAACTGGTGTGCCTGGGTCTGGATGGCAAACCCAGGTGGGCATCCGGCGGCAAGTACAAGTTCGGAGCGGGGCCGTACCTGGTGGCGGATGGATGCATGCTGCTGATGAACGATACGGGGACGCTCACCATGGTGGAGCTGGATTCAGCGGCGTTCAAGCCGGTGGGCCAGGCGAGGATCTTCGACCACGGGCACGATGCGTGGGGGCCGATGGCGGTGGTGCAGGGAAGGCTCTTTGCGCGGGATATGACGCGGCTGGCGTGTTTTGATTTGCGCGAGAAAGGAGACGGGCAATGAATCAGGACAGGCACGAAGGCACTGAGGCAGTGAGGCACGAAGTGGCAGCGGCGCCAGACAAGGTGGCGTCGCCGGGGCAGGGCCTGGCGAACAAGATTGTCGCGGCGGCGACGATCATTGCCCTGCCGGTGGCGGCGGCGTATCTGTATTTGAAGACAAAATTCGCGACGGAGGCGGGGAACCGGGATCTGGAACGTAGCACGAGCTATGACATGGCCGGCCTGCAGAAGGTGGACCCGGCGCTGATCCAGTGGCGGGAAGTGG
>JBIOJL010000501.1:0-3917 GCA_044450885.1 Tepidisphaerales bacterium | reverse complement strand
CCATGACGCTGGCCGGCGCGGTCTTGAGAGCCCTGGCCGCGTCCTTGAGCAGCGCATCCAGCGCCGGTTGCAGGGCGGCGTCGTGGTTGGCCAGTCGCTGCTTTGCCTTATCGAGGGATTCGGCGTTGAAGAGGATGAGCGTCGACCTGTCCTGCGGCTCAGCCGCGCGGGCAGGGGCGATGACAAGCAGCAGTGTTACGATGGGCAAGTGCATATGGCGCCGGTTCGTGGGGTGTGTTCTCATGTTCAAAACCCGAGGTGTGGTGGAATCCGGAAGGCCGCTGGGCTACTCCCGCGTATTGCGAGCGTACTGTGCTGCGCCGGCGATAAAAAGGCAAAGAGGAAGCAGGAGCGTCTTGACGGTGGTACGATGTTGGACATCCAGTTCGATGATGACCACCACTCCAAAAAGCACTCCGCTGACCATCAGGATCACTCCGAGGGTCCGTGAACGCGAGCCTGTTGACCGCGACGGCGCCGACATCTCGTTCTCCTCGACATGTCGCCGGTGCGATCGAACCACGGGGAAGCACATCAATCCAGCGATCACAACAAGCACCACGCCGATAATCAAGGGTGTTGGGTCATTCTTTTCCTTCAGCTCGGAGATGCCGACAAGCGATGTGATGGATCCGAAGAAGAGCATGACAATGCACAACGCAATCAGCGACGTTCTCCAAGTCAGCGGAGTGTGCCTGTCAACCTTCAACAAATCGGAGATAAGAGCAAGAAGCTCTCTCATTCGTCGCCATTCTACCGGCCACACTTGCTGCGGCAATCACGCTGCAGCGACGACCTAGCCTCGAGCACCGACGCCCGCCGTCAGGACAGCCAGGCCAATGTTCAGAACGAGCATGACGCCGGTGAAGATCAAAGCCTCGCGCAGGTCGAGTTCGAAGAGATAGGTCAGGAGGACCAGATAGGCGATGACGCTGATGACCCAACTGACGCCGGTGATGTTGATGGCCAGCGAGATTCCGGCGGGCAGGAGCACGACGGCGATGAGCTTCAGGATCGCGGTCCCGGGCGCGCCGAAACTGACGTTGATCAGCTTGGCGGTAATGGTCGCTCCGAAGAGCAGAAGGCCGACCCGCAGGGCCGTGGCCACCGCGACCCGAACCGCGACGTCGGCAAACACACCGGCGCCGGCGATTCGCCAGACGCCTACAAACAGCAGCGCGATCCCAATGCCGCTCAGAACGAGGGGCACGCGCACTTCCCGTGGATCCTGCTCCGGCATGTTCTCGCTCCTTTGTGAGATAGATGCAGACAGCCTATCGCCGTTGGCGGATGTGGGCAAGTCGCGGCGGACCGGGGAATCGGAGCAGGCGTGCCCGGCGGCCTCTTTGGTGTTTGCGGCCTGCTTGCTAATTATAACACACGGTATTATACTACAGCTGTGCGATGGACATTTATTCAGTTGACCGGCTTCCGACGGCTGTGGCAGTCAGAGAAGCTGCCCGATGAGGATCTTCAAGCACTGGAGACGGCGATCATGCGAGATCCCACTGCTCCGGCCGTCATGAAGGGAACGGGCGGCCTGCGGAAACTTCGCTTCGCGCCCCCGTCGCGAGGCAAAGGCAAGAGCGGTTCCATGCGGGTCGGGTTCGTCCAGTTTCCCGAGTTCGGGCGAATCTACCTCGTAACGCTGTTTCTCAAGAAAGATACGGACAATCTCAGCGCAGCAGACCGCCAGGCCATCCGATCGATGTTGGTGGCCCTCGCGGATGCGATTCGGAAAGGACGAAACCCATGAAACTCAAAGGCAACAACCTCAAAGGTCGGCGCGCCAACCAGTCGGGACGAACGACTGCCAAAGGTCGGGAAATCGTCACGTCGCTGGCCGAGGCATTCGAAGTCGAGCGGGCGGGCATTCCACTCGCCTCCCGTTTCACCGTTCGCACGGTCGAATTGCCGGCGCCGGCGTCGGTTTATGGCGCGAAGGCGGTACGCGCCACGCGCGAGAAACTGGGCGTGAGCCAGGTGGTTTTCGCCCACCTCCTGGGTGTGTCCGCCATGCTCGTGCGAGCGTGGGAACAGGATCAACGCACACCGGCACCATGGGCCTGCCGGTTGTTGGATGAAGTAAACCGGGTTCCCCGCCATTGGCGGGGAATGCTCCGCAAAGCGTCGTGATTGCCGCCGTTTCTTTTTCGTGCGGCCATCTTCCCGTCGCGGTCGTGCTCCCACGGCCGATGCCCCGAACCGTTCGGTGCTCTATGAAACAGAACCCCTCTTCTCTTTTGCTGGCATGTGTAGTGGCATGTGGCGCATCCGGAGCCATCGCCGCCGACTGGCCCCAGTTCCGCGGGCCGACCGGCGACGGCATCGCCCAGGCCAAAGGCCTGCCGCTCACCTGGAGCCCCACCGAGAACATCGCCTGGAAAACCGCCATCCCCGGCCGCGGGCGGTCCTCGCCCGTCATCCTCGGCGACCGCATCTTCCTCACCACCGCCGTCGAGACCAACATCCGCCGCTTCAGCGAAGGCCCCGACGCCATGCAGCAGGCCGAACGCGCCGTCATCGGCGCCGTCTGCCTCGACCGCGCCACCGGCAAGCTGATCTACCATGTAGATCTGCTTCCCCTGGAAAAACCCGGCGCCATCAACTGGCTCAACACCTACGCCACGCCCACACCCGTCGTCGAGCCCGGCCGGCTCTACTGCGATTTCGGCGCCTTCGGCACCGTCTGCGTCGATTCGGCCACCGGCAGGATCCTCTGGCAGCGCTCGCTCCCCGTCGATCACCATCACGGCCCGGGCAGTTCCGCCATCGTCCACAAGAACCTGCTCATCCTCGTCCGCGACGGCCGCGACCAGCAATACCTCGCCGCCCTCGACAAACAGACCGGCGTGACCGTCTGGAAGACCAGCCGCCCGCCGCTGCGGACCCCAATCGCCGAGTTCCGCAAGTCCTTCTCCACGCCCCTGATCTTCGAGGCAGCCGGCCGCACGCAGATGGTCGTCGCCGGCGCCCAGTGGCTGGTCTCCTACGACCCCGAAACCGGCAAGGAACTCTGGCGCGCCGATGATGGCAACGGCGAAACCGCCGCTCCCCGTCCCGTTTTCGGCAACGGCCTGGTCTATCTCACCACCGGCGTCCTGGGCAGCGCCCGGCCACAACTGTGGGCCATCCGCGTCGATGGCCAGGGCGATGTCACCAAAACGCACGTCGCCTGGAAGCTGTCGACCCAGGTTCCCATGGTCTCGTCCCCTCTGCTGGTCGGCCAGGATCTTTACATCGTCAGCGACGACGGAATCATCGCCTGTGTGGATGCCCTCACCGGCCAGGTGCTCAACAAACACCGGGCCGGAGGCAGTCACTACGCCTCGCCCACCTTCGCCGAAGGCCGACTCTACTTCTTCAACCGCGACGGCAAAGCGACCATCCTTGAAGCCGGCAAAGAGCTTAAGCCTCTCGCCGAGAACCAGCTCGACGGCCCCCTCTTCGCTTCGCCGGCGTTCGTCGACTCGGCGATCTACATCCGCACCGACACGCATCTTTACTGTGTACGGAAGTAGGGCGGGCATCGCCCACCATTTGCGGTTGCCGCGTAACTCCGCCGCTCGTGCGAATTGGTGGGCAGTGCCCATCCTACAAGCTCAAGGTCGCGTCGCCCTGCCGCATTCCGGGCACTGCGCCGGCGAGGCGCAGGTCGTAGCCGCACGCTGCCCAGAAGAACTGACTTTGAATCAAGACCGCCAGCGCAAGCCCAAAGAGAGCCAGCGCCGCCCACAGAAACACGACTCGCGGTCTGCGGATCATGCGGCCAATTGTATTCGATGACCACGACCCGTCGCGATTGTCCCCGTAACCCGCCAAGGCCGGCCGCCTATACTCGCTGGAGAAGTCGGCATTTGAAGCAACCACGAGGCCAATATGGGCAAGGGCAGACTCGAAGCATTCAGCGACGGCGT
>JBIOJL010000500.1:0-3918 GCA_044450885.1 Tepidisphaerales bacterium | reverse complement strand
GTCACCGAGATCTACGCCGAGCTGGATGATGAGAAGGCGAAGGACGTCATGCGGAAGATCGGGTGAACCGGCCATCGACTCGGCCGCCGAGCAAGCCGCCCAACCACCAGCCGGTCGCCGGGCCCGGTGCCCGTCTCTTCTCCCGACGCAAACAGTGGCATTCATGGGCATTGTGACTCAAATAACTGCATTCAGTAGTATAATAATTTCAAGTAACTTCTAAACATTGACTGAAAGCGCTTTCGGTATGCCTCTCTGATCTCCAGAGAGCAACGGTCCCCCCAGGCCGTTGGTCCTTCGCCCATGACCCACCAGACGGCTGCCTGCCTCGCCTCGGTCAACCCGTAGACCGACTCGCGAGCTTTCCCCGGACTGCTGGGATCCGGGTTACAGCGCCGATCACAAATGTGGTGAGCCCGATCGCTGCGAAGCCAATCCCACATGCGGCCAGAGGATGGCACAGGTGTTCTGTCCGCCGCCAGTCGGCCAGGCCGAACCAGGCGTGGAGGGTGATTCACAAAGGACAAAAGACAGGCTCCGCCTTCGTTCCCAACCGGCCGTGATGTAGTATGTGCATATGCCGACGCCCATCACCATCGCCGTTGGGACGCTGCAGTTATCCGGTCAGCTCAATGACTCGCCAACCGCCTGCGCCCTGACCGACTTGCTGCCGCTGACCGTGCGGATGAGCCGCTGGGGTGACGAATACTACGGGTCGCTGAGCAACCCATTGGACGTGTCGGAATCAGAGGACGCCCGGGAGGCCATGGAGATTGGGGAACTGGCATACTGGCCGCCGGGCAATGCGCTCTGCATCTTCTTCGGCCCGACGCCCGCGAGCGCGGGGCGGGAGCCACGCGCCGCTTCGCCGGTCAATCCCGTGGGCATAGTCGCTGGCGACGTTGCTGTTCTGAGGCCGCTGGGTGGGAGCATCGAGCTGCGTATTCGCCGGGTTCAGTAGATCGGCCCGGAGCCGAGAAAGACGGCCTTATCGCCGGCTCATAACCGAGCGGCATCAATCCGCCCCGCGAGCAGGCGCAACTCTAATGCAATAGAGATGACCGTCGCTCCGCAGGTATATGCTCGACCCGACTGCGGCGGGCGACGCGAACACCGGACCATCGACCTGGTTCTCGGCCAGAGGCGACATTTGTGTGTCGGCCGCCAGGACCGTGATCTTTCCATCCTGGTCGCAGAGGTAGAGTCGCCCCTCGGCATAAACCGGCGACGCGCAGAACTTCCCGCCGACGCGGCGTTTGCCCAGCACCTTGCCGCTGAGCGCATCCACGCACGAGGCAAAGCCGTCGTCATTGATCAGGTAAACTGCCTGCCCCACCAGAACCGGCGAAGGAACCATCGGGATCTGCGTCGTGAGCTTCCAGGCAACATGCGTCCTGGTGACGTCACCCTTTCCGTCCACGCGTATCGCCCAGAGCTGGGGACTTCCGCCCGTGTTCCCGGTGCAGATGTACACCATGCCCTGGCCGTATACCGGCCGCGGGGCTCCGGAGAAACCGCTGCCATCATTCACCCGCCAGATTTCCCTGCCGGTCTCCGGTTCGTACGACACGATCCACTGAGCTCCGGGCACCACCATCTGAGTGCGCTCCGCCGCCTCGATGACCAGCGGTGTGGAGAACGATTTTCGCATGTCTCCGCTTTTTGAGCTGATCGGTGGCCGGTCGGTCCTCCAGACCGGATCGCCCGTCTGCTTGTCGAGCGCCGTGACATACTGCTGGTCACGGCCATCGCGCACCAGGACCAGCAGGTTCTTGTAGAGAATCGGGGAACTACCCGGACCGACCTGGTGATCCACGGGAAGGCGGCGCTTCCAGATGACTTGGCCGGAGTTCGAGTCGAGGCAGGCCGTGCCGAACGTGCCGAAGTCGCAATAGAGCCGGCCTGGTTCGACGACCGGCGTGGGTGTGGCGTAGCTGTTCAGCCAGTGCACCGACCCAGGATTGTCCCAGGGAAACACCTCGACATTCCACAGGATCTTCCCGCTGGCCCGCTCCAGGCAGACAGCGCCCAGGACTACCCGCTGCGCCTGCTGCATGTCATCGGCCCCCGAGCCAAACCGCCTAACGCGCGATTCGATCGCCGTCGTCAGCCAGATCCGGTCGCCGAGGATGACCGGCGAAGAACGTCCGCGACCGGGAACCGCCGCCTTCCATGCGATGTTCTGCGTCGGACTCCAGGTCAGTGGCAGGTTCTTCGTCTGCGCGATGCCGTCCCCGGTTGGTCCGCGAAACTGCGGCCAGTCATCTGCCGACACGGCAGCCGGCCCCAAGATCAGCATGCAGAGAGACAGCAGCCACGGACGTTTCGATTTCATCATGGTTCCGGTTCCGGGCCCATTTATACCGTGGATTGCAGACCCGATGAACTTACAGCGCGTGGTCTTCGCCCTCGGATCCACCAGCCGGGCACGCGCAATACGCGTGGCGGCCGCTTTGGTCGACCCGTAGACCGACCAGCGAGTTGTCCTCGGCTGACTGGGAACCGGGTCACAGCGCGCCGATCACGAATGTGATGCACCCGATCACCGCCAGCCCTATCCCACAGGCCGCCAGAGGATGGCACAGATGTTCCGTACGCCGCCAGTCGGTCAGCCCGGACCGGGCGTGGAGGATGGCCGCGGCCCCCAGTGGTGCTGCTTTCTTTTCGGAGCCGCGCTGTCTGCGAACCGAATGCCGAAGGGTTAGCGACACGGCGGGCAACAACCACAAGGTGAAATCATGCATAGAATGGCAGAGGCTCTTGTTGTGGAGGCAAGCCCCGAAAGAAGGCACCAATGCATCACCGGCGATCGATGCTCCGTGGCAATCGGCAAACCGAAGCAAGACAGACCGCTCGGCCCGCGCCGGCCATGGACCCGCTGGAATCAAGGCTTCTGCTTTCGGGGAATCCTGTGGCCGTCACGAGTGACCCCCTGGTTTCACCGCCGGCCACCGTAGCCAAGCTCTCAACAGCGCCGGGACCGGTCACCGGGGTTGGGGTTACCATCCACACCCGTGCCGGCCAGAAGTTCGCGGGGGACGTGGGGAAGCTGGTCTGGGCCACGCTGGCGGCGGCCGGTACCCGGAGCTTTGTGGGCTCGATCGACTGGGGGGATGGGCAGGCCGCCACCACAGCCACGTCAAAGTCGGACTCGGCGGGAATCGTCCATGTCCAGGGGACGCACACCTATCTGAAGGCCGGCACCTATACGATTGTCGTGCAAGCCTGGCAGAATCCGCCAACTCCAACAACATTGTCCGGGGCCCTGGTCACCATCCGCAGCAAGGCGATCGTCGCCAAACGCTTGTTCACCATACATCCGATTGCGGGCCAGGCGTTTAAGGGCGTTGTCGGCCAGTTCGTAATGCCTGCGTCCATCAGTCTGTCGGCGTCGCTGCCGCTGCGCGCCACGATCGACTGGGGCGACGGCTTGAGCTCTGTCGGCAACGTTCTACAGGTCGCGGCCAACCCCAAGACCGGCTGGGACGTGACCGGCACACATACCTACACCAAAGTCGGGCAGTACAAGATACACATCATCGTCACGCAGGGACCGCCGTCCGGCCCCGGCCCACAGCCAATGGCGTCACCCAGGTTCGTGCGGATCATCGCGCAGATCGACAGCCTGGCGGCGGTTACGGCCCCGGCGACAGCGGCCATACGGGTCTGATGGTTCTCCCCAATTCTTGCCGCAAGAAGATCGGGCTGAACGCGCAGTAACCAACGAGAATGGATGCCCATTGGTAGCGTTACATGGGGTGGGCTGAGTTGGTAATGTGGTGCAGACGGGAGCGAGGAATATGGACAACACATTGGATCGTCGCGGTTTCATCAAGCGGGCGGTGCTGGTTCCACTGGCGGCAATCGGAGTTGGGATTGCAGGTGTGGGCGCTGGTGGGGCAGTGAAACGGGTGGGTG
>JBIOJL010000499.1:0-3920 GCA_044450885.1 Tepidisphaerales bacterium | reverse complement strand
GTACTATTGGTGGCCGAAGATCACCGGGAAGATGTATGACGAGCGGCTGGGCCGGATCGCCGTGGTCGTGGTCTTCATTGGTTTCAACGTCACCTTCATTCCGCAGTTCGTCATGGGCATGCACGGCATGCCGCGGCGCATCGCCAGCTATCCGATGTATCAGACGGACGGCGAGGGCCACGTCATCAAGGATGCCCAGGACCGGCCCGTCAAGACGCTTTTCGTCAGCCGGCACCGCGAGTCGACCATCGGCTCGTACATGATGGGCGCTGGCCTCGTCCTGGTTCTGGCCAACTGGCTGCACTCGCTGCGTTCGGGCAGGAAGGCCTCCGCCAACCCCTGGGGCGCCAACACCCTGGAATGGCGGACCCCCTCTCCACCGCCGTATGACAACTTCGCCGTCGAACCCGAGGCCGGCGACCCTTATGACGTTCATGCGTGGGTGTACGATCCGGCCATCGAAGGCTGGACCAAACCGGCGGAGAAATGACGAAGACCGGAACTTGAAATTTGAAATCTGAAATCTGAAATTTGAAATCCGCATCGCCTCCCCAACCCATGTCTACGCTTAACGCACATACCGGCCAGGAACACGACCCGCATCTGGCGCACCATTTCCGCTCGCTGGCCCAGCAGGAACAGAGCGGCAAACTCGCCATGTGGGTTTTTCTCTCCACCGAAATCCTCATGTTCGGTGGCCTGTTCTGCGCCTACTCGGTCTATCGCCACAACCATCCCGACGTCTTCGAGTGGGCCCACCTGGCACTGGATCGCAAGTGGGGCGCCATCAACACCATCGTCCTCATCACCTCGTCCCTCACCATGGCCTGGGCCGTCCGGGCCGCCATGCTCGGCAGCCAGCGGCTTCTGCGGATTTGCCTGGCCCTGACGCTCCTCGGCGGCCTGGGCTTCATGTGCATCAAGTTCGTCGAGTACAAGGCCAAGTGGCAGCACCACATCTGGTTTGGCGGGGCCAGCAACGTCTACAGCACCGAGTTCAACACCAAAGCCTATCCCAACATTCAGCCCGACCACGAGATTCCCCGTGGCGAACCCGCCGCCCATGAACCTGTCGCTGTGACGACTCAGCCCTCCGCCGCGCCCGCCTATGAAACCGCCGCTGCAACGACACAGCCTTCGGCCGCGCCCGCCGCGCTCGCCCCCAACCCGGCCGATCCGAACCGCCTGGTCGGCAACGGCGCCGATGGCGCGAAGATATTCCCCGTCTATCCCCCGGCCAATGGCATGATCATCGGCCAAGCCGTCGAGCGCAGGGAACATCCATCCTTCGACGACCTTGGCCCGCTCGATCGCCAGCGCGTTTTCACCTTCTTCCAGATATATTTCTGCATGACCGGCCTGCACGGCCTCCATGTGCTCGTCGGCATGGGCCTCATCGGCTGGCTCCTGCTTCGCTCCATCCGCGGCGATTTCGGCCCGAAATACTTCGCCCCGGTCGATCTCATCGGCCTCTACTGGCACCTGGTCGACCTGATCTGGATATTCCTGTTTCCGCTGCTCTATCTCATTCACTGATCGCGCAGGATCAACGCCATGACCACCGACACCCACAGCCACGACGCCGAAAGCCACACGGACGAGCCCCATACCCACATCGTGTCGCCCGGTCTGCTGATCGCCGTCTTCGGTGGGCTGATTACGCTGACCATTCTCACCGTCACCGTTTCCTACGCCGAGAGTTCAATGCTGATTCATCTCGGCTGGCTCAGCATCTGGGTGGCCCTGGGCATCGCCGTGGTCAAGGCCGGCCTGGTGGCCCTCTATTTCATGCACCTCCGCTGGGACAGCCCTTTCAACGGCGCCATCCTCATCATCGCCCTGATTTTCGTGGTGACCTTCATCGGCTTCGCCGTGCTCGACACCGGCGAATACCACTACCAACTCACCCCGCCGTCGAGCGGCAAGGTGATGGACCTGGGCGCGGGGCGGTAGTCGCGTGATAATCTCCGGCCGAAGTTATATGATGGCATCGCGATGCCAGCATGGCACAGCAGGTTTCGACCGAACATCGGTATGTGATTCCGCCGAAGGAGCCGCCCGATGGCTGCGTCTGTCGTTCCCGATTCCGCGTTGTGCAGGAACTGCGGCTACTCGCTGCGGGGACTGCAGTCCGCCGCCTGCCCAGAGTGCGGCCAGGCATTCGATCCCGCCGATCCGAAGACCATGAATCTCGGCCGCCCGCTCGGATGGTTCGGCTGGCTGATGCTCCGGCCCATTGGCTGGCCGCTGACGGTTCTGCCCTGGGTCATCGCCGGGCTGCTGTTCTGGACCAGCGGGCTTCCGTCGCCGACCATGCATCCCTCGCTCGTCGATGTGCGCTGGTATCTGTACACCAGGGGCAAATGGCAACTGGATGGCTTGGAGATCCACGAACAGCTATACGTCGTGGCGCTGTATGGGCTGCTCCTCGTCCTTGCGCTCTGGCTGGGCCGCTGGGCGGGCCGGGCAGTGACGCTGCTCTGTCATTGGCGAGGAGCCCGGACGCTGCCCCGCGAACGCGCCCGCCAATTCTGTGCGATCCTGGGACTTGCGGCATGCACCTATCTCGTTGGCTTCGGTTGGCCGCGGCGCCTCGGCAATCTCTGGACCCTGAGCGTGCTGAACTACCTGAAGTCTTCGCCGAACCAATCCACCGCCCAGAACAGCGGCCTGAATCCGCGCCGTCCGTTGGGCCTGAGCATGCCGTTCCCCGGAGTCGGTGTGGAAGACCAGTTGACGGCGCTGGCGGCGGCAATCGAGCAGTTGCCACGGGTGCGGCAGAGGGCGGCGGGGTTGAAGATCCTGATTCAACTGGACTCCGACGCGACGCCGGAAATTCTGGAGCACGCCGCCAGACGCGAGACGGATCCGGAGATGCAGGCCATCGAATTGCGGTTGATGTCGCTCCGGCGCAATCCCGCGTCGATCCCGCTGATGGAGCGCTGCCTGAATTCGCCCCATGTATCGGTGCGGGCGGCGGCCGCGGATGGATTGGGCATCCTTCACTCCTCGCGGTATTTGCCGGAGACCGACGCGGCCACCTGGTCCTTTTCCTGTGACACCGTTGACCTGTCTTCCTCGATGAGGTTGACGGCGCCAAGCCCGTCGAGCGAATTGCCCGCCGGCATCCGCAAGGCGCTCGAGCGGCAAATGCTGGCGGGCCGGACAGTCGAGGAACGCGAGGCCGCCGCTCGGGCACTTCAGCCGTGGCCGCCCGTGGGCTACCATCTGAGGCTGGCGGAGTGGGGCGTCTGGATCAATCAGGGCGGCGATCTGAAGCTTGCGCAATCGGTGCCGGACGACATCCCGCCATTTGTCCATCGGATGTCTGATCCCGTTGAGGGGCTCAGTGATCGGCTGGCAGGAGAAGGCACCATCATTATCAACAAGCCCGTGCTGCACGTTACGGCGGATGTGCCTCTGGCGCTGGATCTGGAAGTCCGGATCAACTGGGGCCGGCCGTGGGTTGCGTTTCCCCGGCCGGATGACTATGTGGTGGCGGCGATGGTTAAGCACACGCAAGATGCGACGCCGCGGCAGCCCTTTACTTTTACCACCCAGCCACCCGTCAGCCGGCACACGCTTAGCCCACTCGATCCACCCAACCCGGCGGCCTTTCAGGACGCTCGGGAAGGGTATCCCTGGCTCTTGCCGGCGCACCGCCTCAGCGGGCGGAAATCACGCTCGTTCACCGATACTGGCAGGAACGACTTCATCGCCGTCGGGCTGAGGTGGCAAAGCCTCATCGTCAGCCCGGCGCAGTTGCCCTGGATGTGGCCACCGGTCGTCGCTGACTACGCAAAATACGCCTGGTGGTCGCGCCTGCGCCAAGTGCCGTGCAGTTATGTCTCCAGCCGGGGTGAGAGCGAGCGATTTCTCTACTACGACGGCCCGACCTACATGAAGGCGCCGCTGGTCGT
>JBIOJL010000498.1:0-3932 GCA_044450885.1 Tepidisphaerales bacterium | reverse complement strand
ACCCGGAGATGCTCATCCCCTTCTACCAGATTCCCTGGCCGCAGGCGGGCTTTGCTGTGCGCACGTCCGAGAACCCGTCCACTATGCTCGCCAGCATTTCCGCCGCGGTGCACCAGGTCGATTCCAGCGTCGCACTTGCCGAGCCCAAGACCCTCGACGAAGTCGTCGACGAATCCATGGCCAACCAGCGATTCACGCTCATCCTTTTCACCAGTTTCGCGGCTGTTGCCCTGTTCCTCGCCGGACTCGGCATCTATGGCGTCATGTCGTTTTCCGTGGCCCAGCGCGCGCATGAGATCGCGCTCCGCATGGCTCTCGGCGCCACGCGCAACCGGGTCGTCGGTCTCATCATTCGTGAAGGAGTGCTCCTCGCCGCCATCGGGCTGGGACTCGGCCTGATCGGCACCTATTTCGTCGGTCGCGCCATGCAAAGCCTTCTTTTCGGCGTACAGGCACTCGACTTCGCCGCCTTCATTTCGGTCGCTGCCGTTCTGCTCGCCGCCGCTATCCTGGCCTGCTTCCTGCCCGCAAGGCGAGCGGCGTCCGTTTCACCCATGCGTGTCCTGCGGACGGAGTAGCGCTGAGAGGCGATCAGTCCTTCCCTCCGAGTTCCGAGTGGGTTGTCGCCCATCCGGAAATGACTACTAATCGGGCGATAGATCAGCCGGCCAATCGGCCTGCCGTTCAATCTAGGCCCGCATCCTGGAATTTGTTTGATCCGCGTGTTCAAAACCATCAAGCCCAGCACGATAAAATCTATATGAAATGACACCTAAAATTGCGTTTCTGTTTCCGGGCCAAGGCTCACAAGCCGTTGGCATGGGCCGCAACCTGGCTGATCGCTTTCCTGTCGCCGCCGCGACCTTTGCCGAAGCCGATCAAGCCCTCGGCTTTCCCATCTCCAAGCTGATTTTTGAAGGGCCTGAAGAGGACTTGAAGCTGACGGAGAACACCCAGCCGGCCATTATGACGGTGAGCGTCGCCGCCTGGCGCGTACTCGCCGAGCATGGCATCCACCCGGCCCTCGCCGCGGGTCACTCGCTGGGCGAGTGGTCGGCCCACGTGGCCGCCGGAACCCTCAGCTTTGCCGACGCCCTCCGCGCCGTCAAGGCCCGCGGCCACGCCATGCAGCTGGCCGTCTCGCCGGGCGAGGGCGCCATGGCCGCCGTTCTCGCTTTGGACCCAGCCCAGGTGGCCGAGGCCTGCCGGGAAGCCGCGGCAGAGACGGGGCTGACGGTGGCCGCCGCCAACCTCAACTCCCCCACGCAGACCGTCATCTCCGGCGCTCTGGCCGCCGTCGAGAAAGCCTCGGCGCTGGCCAAGGCCAAAGGCGCGCGCCGCGCCGTCATGCTCCCCGTAAGCGCACCCTTCCACTGCGCGCTGATGCAGCCGGCGCAGGAGGAAGTGGCGCGCATATTGGCAGGGCTCACCCTGGCCGATCCAGGCTTTCCTGTGGCCGCCAACGTGACCGGGAGCCTGCTGACCACCGCTGGCGCCGCCAGCGATGCGCTCATCCGTCAGGTCACGGGCGCGGTCCGCTGGGTCGATTGCGTGCATGCGCTGGTTGCCGCCGGTCCCACTCATTTCATCGAAGTCGGCCCCGGCAAGGTTCTTTGCGGGCTGCTCAAGCAAATCGACCCCGCGCAAAAGTCGCTGAACGTGGAAGATGCGGCGAGCCTGGAAGCCACGCTGACGGCGCTGGCGATGGCCTAGACAGGCAGGGCTCTACGGACCGAGGTAGAGTTCAACGCCGGGCGGGGCGAAGTCGAGGGTCTTGCTGCGGGGGTCGTAGTCGAGGTTGAGCGCCTTGCTCTTGCGGCCGTTGATCAGCACGGCAATCAGGACGCCGTTGCCGTAGCGGCCGGCCAGGGCGATCTTGTGGCTCTGAATCACGCCGTATTCGTTGTCCGGGCTGGTCCCGCTCCAGTCCTCCTGGAAGCGCGAGAACGGATAGGCCCCGTCCTGCGCCGGGTGTTGCTGCCAGTTCTTGTCGTGAATCCAGATGCCGTAGGCTGCGGCCAGGTCGTTCTTCTCCACGGCGGTGAGGAAGTTGTTGACCGTCGAGCGGCCGAACAGGTAGTTGTTCCAGTTCCACGGCCAGTCGACCGGCCGGCCGGCCACCAGCCACCACGCCACCAGCAGCACAAACAGGAACCCCACCGTGCTGTACAAAAACACCTTCCTGCGCCGTTCGCGGGCCGCATCGAACTTGGGAGCATCGAGCAAGGTCATTGGGATAATTCCTCGAAGTTAGGATACGGCAAGACAGGGAACAGGGATCAGGGATCAGTGGGCGAAGCTATTGCGCGCCATCGAGATCCCGGCAAGGTCCCTGCGTCCCGCGACTGTGCACCCTCACTCGATTAGACACCGGCCACGCCCTTCCTGTTCCCTGTTCCCTGTTCCCTGCTCTTTTAGTCCCTGGAATACGAAGTGCGCGTCTTCTCCGCCTGGCGCTCGAGGGCCAGTTCGATCAGGCGGGTGATCAGGTCCTTGTAGGGGAGGCCGGTGGCTTCCCACAGCTTCGGGTACATGCTGATCTGGGTGAAGCCGGGCATCGTGTTCACCTCGTTGAGAAAGATCCTCCGCTTGCCGTCGGGCTCCATGAGGAAATCGACCCGGGCCAGGCCGGAGAGATCGCAGGCGCGGAAGGCGGCCACGGCCATCTCGCGAATCTGCTTCGTTTCGGCTTTGGTGAGCTTGGCGGGGATCACCGGGACCGAGCCCTCGGAGAGATACTTGGCCTCGTAGTCGTAGAACTCCTTGCCGGGAATGATCTCGCCGACGACGCTGGCCTTCGGATCGTCGTTGCCGAGCACGCCAACTTCCAGTTCGCGCGCCCTGGCCTTGCTTCCGCCCACGCCTTGCTCCACGACCAGCTTGCGGTCGTACTTCGCCGCCAGGTCGAGCGCCGGGCCCAACTCGCCGCGGACGTGCGCCTTGCTGATGCCGACCGACGAGCCCAGGTTCGCGGGCTTCACAAAGACCGGGTACTTGAGCGCGACTTCCACCTGCTGGATGGCCTTGCGCGGCTGGGCTTCCCAATCCGCCCGGAGCAGGGTGACGTGGCGAACGATGGGCAGGCGGGCCTGGGCGAAGAGCCGCTTCATCACGTCCTTGTCCATGCCTGCGGACGAGCCCAGCACGCCCGAGCCGACGTAGGCGATCCCGGCCAGCTCAAAGAGGCCCTGGATGGTCCCGTCCTCGCCAAACGTCCCATGCAGCACGGGGAAGACAACGTCAAGATTCGCGGCTGCGGGGCGAAGGCTGCCCTGGGCGAGAACTGTGCCGATGTCGGCGGGCTCAGGGGCCAGCAGCGTGGGAATGCCCTCGTGGAGCAGCCGGGCGCCCGGCGTGGCCTCCGGATCGCCTGCGCGGAGACGGCGGGCCACAGCGCTCTGGTCGCCTTCGAGCAGGCCGTGCGCATCTCCGGCCCCCAGCCAGTGGCCGTCCTTGGTAATGCCGATCGGGACCACATCGAACTTCCTGCGGTCGATCGCCTTCAGAATCGAGGCGGCCGAAAGCAGGGAGACCTCATGCTCCCCGCTGCGCCCGCCAAACAGAATCCCAACTCTCAGTCTTTTCGCCATTGCCTTCTGGTCCACAGCTTTAGTTGCGCAAAACACTCCCTGGATTCAGTCTAAGGCCCTCAAAGGATCTTCTTCCCAAATGCCGAGCAGGCCAGCTCGACGGCGAGGTCGGCTGTCCGGTTGTGCTCGTCGATGACCGGGTTGACCTCGACGATCTCAAAGCTCAAGAGGCGGCCATGATCGGCAAGAATCTCCATGGCCAGGTGGGCTTCGCGATAGGTGGCGCCGCCGCGCACGGGGGTACCGACGCCGGGGGCGTCTTCGGGGTCGATCCAGTCCATGTCCAGGGAGACGTGGTAGCCGGCTGTCCCGCGGCCGGCGGCGCGCAGAGCCTCTTCCATT
>JBIOJL010000497.1:0-3943 GCA_044450885.1 Tepidisphaerales bacterium | reverse complement strand
GTAGGGTCCGCTTCAGCGGACGCGGTTGGCGTGATCCACGCTTCCCGCGTCCGCTGAAGCGGAACCTACACTATCTGGGGAGGCAGAAGATGTGACGTTTGTAGTCCCGGCTTCAGCCGGTCTTCAGTTGGGAGTACCGCCTTCAGGCGGTCTTGATCCAAACCGGCTAGAGCCGGGATTCCGAACAACCGCCTGAAGGCGGTACTACGAACAAGTTTCCCCGGATATGCTCCAGATTCAGCCCGCCGATGACCAGGGACGCGACGCCGGGTTGGCGCAGAATCCAGGGAATCGCTTGTGCCGCCGGCAGCCTGCCCGACGCCAGCGGTTTCTTGATGAGGATGCCCACACCCCGGGCGGACGCCTCGGCCAGCACGGGCTCGTGCGAGGTGTCGTCGGGGTGGCATTCCACCATCAGCACGTCCGCCCACTGCATGGCTTCGATCTCGGCCGCGGGCAGCCGGCCGGAAAGGCCGATGAATCGGACCTGTCCCCCTTTTCTTAGTTCCTGCAGTGCCGGGACACAGTCGGTCTCGTGGAGGATGCGCAGGTCATCGCCGTTCGAGTGGATCACCACGATGTCCAGGACCTCCGTCTTCAGCCGCGCCAGCGAGCGCTCGATCGAGGCACGCACGGCCCCGGCCGAGAAATCGTAGACGGAGGCGCCGTTCTCGAAGGTCTCGCCCACTTTGGTCGAAAGCGTGAACTCCCCGCGGCGATGCGCGAGAAACCGGCCGATGCGTTCTTCGGATATCCCGTAGGCCGGCGCGGTGTCGATCAGATTGATGCCCAGATCGAGCACGCCGTTGAGCAGGCGCTCCGCTTCCGCGTCGGAGGGCAGGTCGTAGCCTTGCGCATACTTGATCTTCTGGTTGCGCCCGATCTTGAAGGCGCCGAAGGCGATCGGGCTGACCAGCAGGCCGGTTTTGCCGAGCGGGCGGTTCATATCAGCGGCTCCCAGTTGGTGGCGCTCTCCCAGGGTGGCAGGGCCACCGGCGGCGCGGGCCAATCAAGTTTCGGCAGTGGCTGGCCGGACGGTTTTGGCAGCAGTTGCAGCGTACGCTCGGCCAGGCGCGGCGCCAGCGCCAGTTTGGTGGGCCACGCCGTCAGAACGTTGCCATCCTGGAGGATCTGAATGTCGTCCGGCCGCTGCCCGGAAGCATTGGCGGCCTCGGCGCGATCGATGCGATATGCGGAGAACTGGACGCCTGCCAGATCCAGGCCGGGCAGGCAGGCCCGCAGTTCCTGGACCGTTTGAACCTTGAGCTGCGCCGGCGACATCTTCACGCCATCTTCCGCGATCAGGCCGCCGACTTGCCAGGCAGTCCGGCCGCCGGCGAGCGGCGCCGAGGTGATGGTGAGACGCGGTTTCGGCCCGCCGACGCAGTGGCCGAAAAGCTGCGGGAGGCGTCCTCTGAGCAGGACCATGTGCAAAGGCCGCCGCTGCATGGCGCTGCCGGGCAGACCCAGCCGTTGCCGCAACTCGGCGTTGCCTTCGCCCGCCGTCAGCACGAGGCGGCCAAAGCGTATTCGCAGAGTGTCAGAGGATTTCGGCGGAGAGACCAGTTGTACCAAATTGCCTGGACCGCCCGCCTGGGACAGATCGAGGTCGCCCGCAAATTGCACGATGCGCCCCGCGTTGCGCCGGGCGAAGGTCACCAGCAGCGAGGCCGGATCGAGCACCTGTTCCGGCACGCGCAGCAGTGTTCCGGGGATCGTCGCCAGTGGCGCAGGCGCCTGCGCTCGATCCACCGCGTCGGGCGCTGCCCGCAGCGCCAGCGCCGATCCTTTGACGAACAGCCGCGACTTCAGCGAGCCCGTGCCCCAGATGTGGCAGCAATCCGACAGCACGGTGGTGCCCGAAAGATCGGGCTGGCTATGCCCGGCCAGCGCCGCTCGCCACAGGGGCGGCATCTCGGCGATGGCCTTCGCCGGGGCAGTGAGGATGCCGTCGAACATGTACTTCAGCCCGCCGTGGATGATGCCTTGCGAGGCGACCGTCTGTCCCGCGCCCAGGGCGTTCTTCTCGAGCAGGATCGCCGCGTAGCCGTTGCGCGTCAGCTCATCGAGCAACCACAGCCCGGCAACACCGCCGCCGACGATCACGACGTCGGCCTGGATGGAAAGGGCGTTGGACATTGGAGGGCGGATGATAGCCGCATCCACCGGGTGTGGCCATTGGCTGTAGCCGCGATCGTCGATCGCGGTTCCCGGGTATGGCGCCACGTTCGGTGCCACGTTCGGAGTTCACGCGTTAGCGTGTCTTGAGCACATTTCCGCAGGTGAACACGCTGAAGCGTGAACTCCGAACAGGTGTCCATGAGGACGCACGAAAGGCGTGTGTTTCCATCGCGGGCATGATATGATGGAGGACGTGCCGTATGTCTTCAGACGTAGATGTCCGTGAAGTCCAGCCTCACCGTTCGGCGCTGATGATTGCGCTGGTGTATGCCGTTGTGGCGGCGGCGTGGATTCTGCTTACGGACCGCGCACTGATCTGGATCTGGCCGAACGCGGGGCCCGAATTCCTCACCAAGGCCTCGACCGCCAAGGGATGGCTGTTCGTCGCGGTCACGGCGTCCTTGTTGTTCGGGCTGGTATACGCCCGCCTGGTCGCATTGCGCTGGTCGCAGGACGAGTTGCGCAAGAGCGAACTCCGCTTCCGCAGGCTGGTGGAAACGGCATCGGAGGGCATCTGGCTGATCGATTCCGCCGGGCGGACGACCTTCATGAATCCCGAAATGTCGCGGATGCTCGGCCGCTCCGAAGCCGAAATCGCCCGGTTCGAAGCCGACACGCTGGTGGCGCGCGAGCACGCCTCGGTCTGGCGCGAACTGCTGGCCGCGGCCAGAACGGCCGAGGGCAAGGTTTCCAGGGACATCCTCTTCCGGCGGGCCGACGGCTCCGACCTGTGGGCCATTGTCAGCGTGGCGGCGACGAACGATGGCAGCGACCCCGGCCGGCTGATCGTCGTGGTGACCGACGTGACCACCCGCCGCGATGCCGAGGAACGGTTGCGCTGGGCCGGCCAGATGGAGGCCGTGGGCCGGCTGGCGCGGTCGGTCGCCCACGACTTCAACAACGTCCTGGCGATCATCATGGGGTATGCGGATTCGATCGGCCGCTATCTGCCCGAGGAGGGCGAAGGCGCGCAGAAACTCGGTGAGATTCAGACCGCGGCCCAGCGCGGAGCCGACCTGGTCCGGCGGCTGCTCGCGTTCGCGCGCATGCCGCGCGGCGAGCGCAAACTCATCAACCTGGGACGGGCCCTGCAGCAAATGGCGCCGATGCTGCGCCGGCTGGTTCCGGCCAACGTCGCCGTCGAACTGAGCGTCAGCGACGAACCGCCGATGGTGTTCGCCGACGTCGGCCGGCTGGAGCAGATCGTGGTGAACCTGGTGCTCAATGCCGCGGACGCCATGCCCATGGGCGGACGAATGCGCCTCGCCGCCGGGCACACGGCAGCGGGCGACCCCCAGGACGAAGCCTCGCTGGCGGGCCGCCGCTCCGTCATTCTACAGGTGCAGGATGAGGGCACGGGGATGGATGCCGCGACCCAGGCAAGAGCGTTCGATGCGTTCTTCACCACCAAGCCCGACCGCGGCACGGGCCTGGGGTTGTGGGTCGTTCAGGGCGTTGTCGCGGATTGCGGCGGGCGGATCTGCATCGAATCGAACCTGGGCCGCGGAACAACCGTGAGCATCTGGTTCCCGGCCGCCGAGCACGTCGCCGACCGGCTGCCGGCCGCCGAACCCGGCGCCGCCAGCAACGTTCGCGAGGGCAGATAGATTGTCATGAAACCTGATGTCCTCCCGGGCGTCAAAGCCGATTGAAGATTAGTGCTGGTGCGCGCGGTGGCCAGGGTGATATGCCGTTGTCGGTCGATCGTAATCTCAGGAGACGTGACAGATTCGGGAGGGTCGTGCTTCTGCACGACCGCGGC
>JBIOJL010000496.1:0-3944 GCA_044450885.1 Tepidisphaerales bacterium | reverse complement strand
TCGTAACCCTGGCCGCCGCCGTAGCCGCCCTGCTCGGGGTAGCCCTGCCGCTGGCCGTAGCCCGGCTCGCTGGGCGGGGGTGCATAGCCGCCCTGCTCGGGCGGGTATGGGCCGCGCTGTTCGGGGGCGCCGGCGCGCTGCTCGTCCTGCGGGCGCGGGTAGCGGTCGTCGTAGTAGTCGTCGCCGGGCCGCCCCTGACCCTGGTCGCCGCGGTAGGTCGGGTTGTCGCTCATCGCTGGTACTCCTGGTTCTGCGGTGTACGCCTGGTTCGGTTGTGGCGGGGCGTTGCTGGCTTGGGACGGATGGGGGTCGACGTCAGGATTGACGACGCCGCGCGCACGGTACTGGCCGGTGTGCAGGCTCGGCGACTGCTCGAACCTGACGACCACATCACCATACGTTTGCCATCCCTGATCTCGGATGTATCCGCCCAAGTGTTTGGCAAAAGTGTCCGTGGTGAGATCGCGATCGGCGCTGACTTTCTCGAAGTCGGATGCACTGAGAGTAATGACGTATTCATTGGGGGCCAAAAAATGTTCACCCGGCAGCGCCTGCACACCTGCGGAGGCTTGCCCCCGCAGCGCGGCTTCTACCTCCTGGGGAACGATTGATCCGCCGAACACTCGGGCGAAGGCGTCACCCACGGTGTTCTCGAGCCTGCGCTCGATGCGTTGAACCAGACCTCTCTGGTTACTCATCTCACCGCCTGCCTCGAGTTCGCCGCATGTCGCGCCGGAGCTTGACCTTTCCTCGATGGTATCGGCCCAGGTCGACGCCCCGTCACCCTGGGAATTCTGAGAATCCCGTTACACCAGGTCAGGGGCTCGCCAGCGGGGGTGTGAGGGCGGTCGCCAGGCTGGTCGGAGCCGCGGGCACGAGTTGAGGTCCACCCCCTCAACCGTGATAGGCTCCCTCGGTTGTTTCGGGCGAGTGGCGGAATGGCAGACGCGCTGGCTTCAGGTGCCAGTGTCCTTCGGGACGTGGGGGTTCAAGTCCCCCTTCGCCCACAATTGGAGAAATGCCCCGGCTTCTGGCCGGGGTTTTTCTTTGGGTTCGGGCCGGCTCAGGAGACTCGGGCGGGCCGGCAGATCCGTGATTGATTCCCACCGGCGCGCTTGGCGGCGTACATCGCGGAGTCGGCGGACCGGATCAGATCTTCCATCGCAGACCCGCTGCCCCACCGGACGACCGCCGCTCCGACACTGGCGGTGACCGGATGCGGCAACGCGGCGATGGCTACACACAGTTGTGCTGGCAGCTGCTCGGCGATCTCGGCCGGCACAGCGTCGATGACGATGAACTCCTCGCCCCCGAATCGGCCGATGATGGCCGAACTGGTGCTGGTCTTGCGCAGCACCCAGCCGACCGCGGTCAGCGCCTGATCGCCGGCAAGGTGGCCGTACACTTCTTTGTGCTTCTTGAATTTGCCCAGGTCGATCATCACGACGATGAGGTGCAAATCGTCACCGGGTGAGGTCAACAGCGTCGTCGCGCGCTCATAGAAAGCACGCCGATTCAACACGCCGGTGAGCGGATCCTGGTCGGAACGGACGACATCAGCGCCCAGGGTGCGCACCACGGTCTGGATCGCCAGCGGGACCGCGAGATTGAGTTCGATGACCAACCACAACCCCGAGGTCGCAACCACCCAGCCATCTGCCGAAACCACCCGTGCCGCACACAGCGCGCCGGCGGCGATAGCGAGCACGACGTTGAAGGCAATCGCCTTCGAATTGTGGAAGAACGCGGTATATCCGCCGATGACGGCCATCCCGGTGCAGCCCATCAAGGCGATCATGGGGAAAGGCTGCAGTACGCACCCCGCCGCGATCAGCACGCCGCCAAGACGGGCCATGGCCAGCGACTGCGTCTTGGTCGGCCAACCCCGCAGCCACAGCACGGCATAGCTCAGGCCGATGGCCACCGCGACGATGCCGAAGATCACGGAGAACACCAGCGGCATGCGCATCGTCGGCGTCGCCGCGCCCATGAGGATCAAAGCGGCCGAGACGAGCGCCATCAGCACCTTGGTGGGCAATGCCAACCCGCGTGCCCGCAGATATCCGGTGAGCCAGTCGAACTGGTCGGGTAGCCGCCACCATCGCGCGAAAGGTCCGCCGGCCTTGCTGCCCTGCCTGGAAGCCCGTTCGTCGTTCACCGCGTCGCCTCCTCCCCGTATGGTTCACGGTAGCCCGAGCAAATCGGTATCGCGGCGAAATATCAACGGCGGCTGAAAATTAACCGCCGGTCGGCGCGGGACACCTAGCAGGCAGGTTGACCGGCTAGCCTGGCGGAATGAGCTCCCAAGCGGTCCCCGGCGGAGCGGTGCACAAGCTGCCGGCAGACCTGCGCGCTGCGCTGCTCGGCAACGACACCGCGCTTGCGGCCTGGAAGGACATCACTGCGCTGGCGCGCAATGAGTTCATCTGCTGGGTCGAAGACGCCAAGCAGGCGAAAACCCGAGAGCGCCGCATCCGCCGGACCCAGGAAGAGCTGGAGGAAGGCATGCGCCGGCCCTGCTGCTGGCCGGGCTGTAAGCACCGGGAGCGCAACGGCAAGGCCTAGACGGCTACGACGACGGCCGCAGGGCGCGCAGCCCGTACATGTAGGTGGTCAGGTATTCGTCGATGAACGGCCGACGAAACTCCGGCGCTTCCGGAATCGTCATCAGCAGCGCGTAGAGGCCGACCAGGAACGACACGCCGTTGTGCAGGACGTCGACGTCGGCGGGGATTTCACCGCGATCGCGGGCACGCCCGAGTTCGTCGACGACGGTCACGATCACCGGATGGTTCTGCCATTCGTCCGACGGGGGTCGGCTCGTGGAGAAGTGCAGGGCCAGAAAGTCTTTGAACAAAGGTCCGCCCAGTCGGCGCTCCAACTTCTCCAGGGCACGAAAGCATTCGGCGAGAGTGTCGCGCAGGGTGTGCGGCTTGCCGAACGAACGGGTGAGCTCGGCGGCCATCCGATCCTCTGCGCGCTTCTCCAGCTCGATCAGGACGTGTTCCTTGGTCGGGAAGTGAAAGAAGAAGGTGCCATGCGCGACGCCGGCGGCCGAAGCGATCGCCGCGGTGTCCGCTGCGGCCATGCCCGCGCGTTTGAACTCCGCCGTCGCTGAGCCGAGTAGCCGCTCGCGGGTCTGCACACCCTTGCGGGCGGGCTTGTCGGTCAACACAAAACTGACTCCACTCAGAAAATGCTACCTTTCGTAGAAATCTGAGTCGACTCAGTTCGGAGGACGAACGATGCAGATCCTCGAGCAGGCACAGGACCTGCCGAAAGCGGGGAACATCAAGGCGCAGTGGGTGAGCTTGTGGACCGGGCCCGCGGTGGGCATCGTCCTACTGGCAGCCGCGCTGGCCTTCCCCGGCTTCTGGCCGCCGATGTCCCCGACGATGAACCCGGAGCAGGTGGCGTCCTTCTACGCCGATCACACCGCCTGGATTCGCCTCAGCCAGGTGACATTCAACCTATGCGGCATCATGATTCTGCCGCTTCTCATGGTGATCGTCGTGCAGATGAAACGGATGAAGGGCCAAAGTCACGTCTTCGCGTACTGCTATTTGACGGCAGTGGTCAGCGGCGCCACCATCTTTGCCCTCTCCAACGTCTTCTTCTTGGTGGCGGCCTTCCGGCCCGAGCGCGATCCGGGACTCATCCAGCTGCTCGACGACCTGGCCTGGATTGTGTTCATCGCACCGGTCGGCATGGTGGTGTCGCAGTTTGTCCTGCTGGCCCTGGCAGTGTATTTCGATGACCGCACCGATCCGGTCTTCCCCAGGTGGGTCGGGCATTTCTCGTTGCTGATCGCCGCGGCGATGGTGCCTGCTGCGGGGGCGGCAGTCGTCCAGACCGGACCGCTGGCCTGGGACGGGTTCTGGTCGTTCTGGGTGCGCAACGGCGCCTACCTGGCATTCGTCATCGTCATGTTCTTCGTGCTGCGT
>JBIOJL010000495.1:0-3951 GCA_044450885.1 Tepidisphaerales bacterium | reverse complement strand
TTCTCCGCGGCATCGGAGTTGTATGGGCTGCCGGCCACTACGCAGAAAGGACGCCCGGCGGTAGACTCCCCGGCCAAGGAGAAGCGCATGTCCAATCTCAACACCGTCCTCAACGAACGTATCGCCCGCATCGCCCGCAAAGAAATCAAAGCCGGGACCAGCACGACGAAGAGGGCTGCGGTGCGATACCGCGGCGACATCGCCGCCCTCAAACGGCAGGTCTCAAGTCTGCGGAAGGTCATCGCCTTCCTCGAAGCCCGGGAGAAGAAACGGGGGGCCGAGCAGCCGGCTCTGCCCCGGGAGGCGGATGTCCGGTTCCGGGCCGCTGGACTGAAGAGCCGCCGGGCGAAGGTCGGGCTGTCGGCCGCGGCCTACGGAAAGTTGGTCGGGGTCACTGGCCAGACCATCTATGACTGGGAACTGGGCCACTCGCGGCCGCGGAAGGAACAGGTGGCCAAGTTGGCAGCGGTCCGGGGCCTTGGCAAGCGGGAGGCCCTGAAGCGGTTAGAGCTGCTCGGCGGGACGGTAGACCGGTAGCCCGGGAAGCGGGGGTCGTACAAGCAGACTGGCGAAGAACTCATCCTGTCGCTCCTGAAGAAGAGAAGAGCCATGACCAGCGTCGAGATCAACGCGGCGTGGAAGAAGGCGGGGCGGCCGGGGAACGCGGATAACACCCTCAGTTTGATGGTGAAGGCCCGGAAGCTGAAGCGGACGAAGCTGGAGGACGGGCGGGGGAGCCGGTACAGCGTCGCGTAACACGGCGCGAAGTTCGTTTTGGGGTCTACGCCCCCAGTGGGAGGAGCTTATGTTTGTCTTCCTGCAACCGCTATTGTTTCTGGCATGTGCGGCGCTGCCGGTGCTGATCTTCGCGATCTGTTGGCGATATCGGCCGGCTCTGGCAACAGTCTACCTGGCGACCTATGTTCCATGGAGTGCAGCGGGCCGACATCACTTAGCCAATCACGGAGGTAACGACTGGAGGTGGGAATGATGTCCCAGGGCACTGATCGACATTTACCGGGGACTGAGCGGCCCTGGAACGTTCCAGAAACTCGTGCGTCTAATCCACAGACTGCCCGACAATTAGCGGATCACACCGAAGGAGATGCGAATGAAACTCGTTGTGTTTTCACTCCTGGCAATACTCACCAATATCGCACAGGCCGCACCGGAAACCCAGCCCACACCGCAGGCCGCCGTCGTATACGCGAAGGTCATCTACGTGCTGAAGAATCCGCCACGCGAAAAGGACCGCCCGGAACCGTGGATCGCCAAGGAACTGACCGCACGTGGCCACACCCACTTCATGGCGGTTTCTGGTTGGGTTCGTCTGAGCGACCAGGCCAACGAGTCCACATCCATCTGGAATGGAGCCAGTGATTGGATCGACGACGGCCAGCACGTGCTCGCCTGTCCGGGTTCGGCCCGGATCATGCAGCGGGGCGGCGACGGCAACATGACCATCAAGCTCGGGAGTTTTCTGCCCGTGGCCAACGAAGTCCGGGTGGAGGTTGCAGACAAGCTCGGCACCCAGACCGTGGCCATGGTGGTCAAGGACAGAGTCTACGTTGCGCTTCATGTCGGTCAGCCGCCTGAGACGCCCGCCATCCAGCCCACGACCGCCCAGGCCGTCGAACAGAGGCTCAAGGTCGATGACTTCTGGTCGAATGGCGGGGCCAGGACCCAGCACGACGAGTTCACGACCGGAGAACTGGCGTTCATGCGGGAGTTGGCCGCCATGTCCAACGACGCGGTGGTCCGCATCCGGGCCAACAAAATCGTCTGCGACCTGCACGGCAGGATGAGAATCCCGGACGGCATTCCGCCGGCCCGGGCGGCCGAGGCTATCGAGGCGGCGTTCCGCCATCTCGAAACCAACCTGAAAGATCCGACCATCGCCAGTTTCCGCCCGGAACTTGGCTTCACGCACATCGGCCTGGCTCAGCGTGACAAGGACGACGGCAATCTCTGGCTGCTGATGGAAGTGGTCGATCCGGTCCTGCCCAACGGCGGGCTGAACGTACGCTGGAACGGCCGGACGGTGAAGATCGACAAGGTGGAGCATTGGGGGACGCTACGGAACATTCAGCCGTAAGCCGGGCCTCGGGCTCAAATGGATGCGCGCGAAGCCGCTGGCCTGTTCGTGGCTGGCCCCCTCTGGAGATTCTCCCCGGGCTACCGTGGAGCCCCACCGGGCGACGGCGCTCACAGGTCGAGGCAGTGCGCGTGGCCGCACCGGGGTGACTGATACTCTGGCGGGTTAGAGTCGAAAACCGTATTGCGCGACTTGAGGTGGGAGGTGCGGGGCCCCGCTCTTGGATAGGCCCGGTCAGGTGTCGGTGATCGTCCTCAGCACCCTCTGCCGTTTCCTGTCGTAGAGATGCAGTTTCCCCGGCGGCTCGGCCGCCGTCTGCTTGTGCGAGCCGTCGCACATCGGCCAGTTCTGGCTCAGACCGCAGGCGCAGATCCACAGGCTGCCGGTCGGCAGCTTGATCTCGGTCGGGCCGGTGGCATCACAGCGAATGAGGCGGTCCATACACCCGTTTATCGGAATGTTCCGGGCCACCACTTCAAATACCGTCCACCATCGGCCGACCGGCGTCCTGGTGAGACTGTCGTCGGAAGTGCTGGGGCACCGATCCGGTCCGTTCTACCCATGTCGTCGCAATGTGGTTAGAATCGCCGCCAACAAGGAAAGGCTCCCATGGCTTCGCGCATCATCATGCGTCTTGAGTTGACACCCTCGGCCAAGAAGACCGTGGAGCAGATGACCGAAAAGAAGGGCATGACCCAGGTGGCCATGCTCTCGCGGCTCGTCGAGTGGTTGGCCAACCAGCCGGCTGCGGTTCAGGCGTCGGTCCTGGCCGCGAATTCATCGAAGACCGAGGCTGAGACGGCCAAGTTGATCGTCAAGCAGATGGGTTCGGGCAAGAAGGGGTAACGGTGTTGGCGCTGGCCGCCGATCACGGATCGCGGATCTCCCGCACTTGCGCCGACAAGAACTGATGCATCCTGAAATTGCGGATTTCGTCACCATGCCCAGCCGCCTGACCGCGGACGTGGCTCTGCTGCTGATTCACATGGTGGCAAAGAAGAAACGGAATATGCGGCTGTGGACTTCATCCCGACTGTTGCGGCAACTCGGCGTCGCCTGGCGTGCGCCAGAACATCACCGCCTGCTTCACCGTGTCGACGATGCGCTGCGCGAACTGGCGTCGCGGGGCGAACTGCGCCGAAGGCCCCGAAGACAAACCAGCCGCAATACGCGCAACGAGTGGGCGTATGAGCTGGTGAACGATCCGCGCGTCATCTCGCCAAATCGCATCGAGCATGGCGAACACCTCCGCTAGCGTTCATGGTCCGGTAGAGCGTTACGACAACTGGACGATATACCACGCCATCCAGCAAATCGGAGATCGCAACATGATAAAGACCACCGGGACGGCGATGGCACTGGTCGGCTTCGCCGAGCCGTTCGACAAACAAGGTGAAGCGTGGGCCAATCTGGCATTCGCCATTATCGGAGTTGCCGTGCTGATTTTGGTGGGACGCGGATTATTTCGTTCTCGCCGAAAGAAATGAGACTCGGGCTGGAGGTGTCGGGATGGCCCGCACTCCGGACACCGATTCGTCTCCACCTGCCCCCGCAAGTCATACCCGCACTTGCGGCAGTAGATCCCGCTGACCGTCTTGTTGTAGGCATGCGCCACGCTCGCCTCACCTTCCGCCTACGGCCAGTTGATCGTTGTCCCCGGCAGTGATGCCTGTAACGCCTTGGCCCCCACCTCCGTGACCTTCGTGTAGTGCAGGTCAAGCCACTGCAGCGACTTAAGTTGCTTGAGGTGAACCAGTCCTGCGTCGGTAACCTTCGGGCCCGACAGGACAAGGCACTGGAGCCCCTTAAGTTCCCCGATGTGGACCAGCCCCGCGTCGCTAACCTGCGTGCTGTAC
>JBIOJL010000494.1:0-3968 GCA_044450885.1 Tepidisphaerales bacterium | reverse complement strand
GTGCCAGGACCGGCGCAACCCGCCCGCTCACCCAAAGTTCGCCTTTGCTCGGACGCGTCATGCCGCAGATGATCTGCAACAACGTCGACTTTCCACAGCCATTGCGTCCCAGGATGCCGACGTTGTCGCCTCGACGGATCTCGAGGTTGATGTCCTTCAACGCCCAGAACGACTTGTAGTAAGTCTTGAAAGAGCCGAACAGGACCTGCTTCACCCATTCGTGCTGACCGTCGTAGAGCTGATAGGCCTTGCCCAGATGGCGGGCACAGATCGCAATTTCCGGGTCAAATGACATCGGCAACGCCATCCCGATGCTTGCAGAAGAACCAGTAACCGAACCAGAACGTCAGCGCCGACAAGAACAGCGTCCAGAGGCAGACCAGCGGATCGGGCAGACGGCCGAACACCACGAGGTCGCGCACGATCTCGATGAAGCCGGTGAGAATGTTGCCGTACATCAGCAGCTTGACCGGCGGCGACAGGGTTTCATGGGTGAAGAACACCGGCGTCACGAACATCAGGAGCGGCGCGATCGTCATCATCAAGTACGAGGTGTCGCGGGTGAACGCACCCATTGACGAGAGCAGCCAGGTAAGGCCGATCAGAAACGCCAGAAACGGCACGAACCACAACGGTAGG
Source organism: Tepidisphaerales bacterium (assembly GCA_044450885.1). Classification (GTDB taxonomy): domain Bacteria; phylum Planctomycetota; class Phycisphaerae; order Tepidisphaerales; family Tepidisphaeraceae; genus JANYKD01. The sequence continues at coordinate 3,329 of JBIOJL010000494.1, read as the reverse complement.
AGAAGCACCGTCCAGCTAAGCGACCCCGCCAAAATCAACTGGGCGGCCAGCATGAGCAGCAGGGCGATACTCGCATAAGCGGTGGCACGCAGAGTAGAAATGATGGCCAACATCTCCGCCGGAAACATCGTCTGCTTGATGAAGTGCGAATATTCATGAAGAAGTGACGGCGCCCTGTAAGCCATCTCAGAGAAGAAATTGAAGGCAACCAGTCCGCCAAAAATGAACAGCGCATAATCGACAGGCGTGCCACCGGCGGTATCGGCGGGCAACTTGACCGCACCACTGAAGACGAGTGTGTAGGTTGCCAGGGACAACAACGGGGCGAACACGGCCCAGACCCAGCCGGCGACGGACCCCTTGAAACGCTCGGCGAGCTCGCGACGCAGGATCGCGGCAATCAGATCGCGATGATGCCAGGCCGAAACGAAGGGCTCACGAAAGAACCGCCCCAGCCGTTTCAACGGGCCTGGCTTGTCAGGGGCGACGGTCTTTCCGTCTAGAATGTGCAGCAATGCCATAATGTCACTTTCGCAACCGAGCTATACCACCGCGGCCGCAAGATCGATCTCTTTTTCACTAGCGATTGCGGCGATACCAGGCGAGCGTACCGGCCAGCCCCTCCCGAATGCCGACGGTCGCCGTCCAGCCCGTGGCGGCCGTCAGGGCCGCCGCCGACACGGGAAGCGTCGGCGGGCCCCCGCTTCGGCCCAGATCGTGGGTTATCAGGGCGTCGGAGAAGCCGTCCAGCTCCACGAGATGATGAACCACGTCGTTCACGGTTACTTCGTCGGGAGATGCCACGTTGAACGCCTGAAACGCCGACTTTCCCGGCTCGAGACAGGTGAGTATCGCCTTGGCCAGATCGGCGGCGTGGAGAAGGTTTCGAGTCTGCTCACCGTCACCCCAGATGTCGATGGGACGAGCACGCTCCACGGCTTTGCGGATCAGCGACGGGACAAAATGGCCGCTCTCCGGTGAGAAGTCGTCGTAGAGGCCATAGACCAGACTTGGCCGCAGCGTCAGGCCTGTGCCGATGAGCCCCAGATGTTCCACATGCCAGCGTAGCTGCAATTCGAGATAGCGATGCATCCAGCCGACGCCGAACCATTGGGACGGCGGCTCTCCTTCCGTCATGTCTTGCTCCACCGCCGGCCGTGCAAGCGTGGGGTAACCTGTGCAGGAGCCGATCAGGATGACGCGTGCCGTCCGCAGGCGCGCGGCGGCTTCCAGAAGGTTGGTGACAATTCGCAGTGTCCCGAGGACCGACGACACCGGGTCGTTTCGTAGCACTGCGCTGGTCGACAGTTGTCCCGCACACAGAATCGCCGTGTCGACGGAACCGAGCGCCGCCATGGCGCCGGCCGGCTCCCGCAGGTCGCATTTGACCCAGGTCGTGCCGCACGCCTCGTACGGCTTGCGCTCGCGAAACGTGGCGACGATCGGACCGTGCCCCGCATCCCCCAACGCCTCGACGACATGCCGCCCGACCAGACCGGTCGCACCGGCCACGCCAATTGTCATCGCTCGTTCGGCCGGGGCACAGGACTGCCTCCCACGCCGTCCGGACTTTTCCTTCGCGAGTCCAATGACCTCAATTCGCTCCCCCAAGTTTGAGTCAGTATAGAGCCTCCCGAGACATTCGGGCTCGACTAAAGACACGCCCGGGCCCTTGTCGTCCAGACTGCGGCGCGATCGAAACCTCGGCCCAGCCGCGTTCCATCTCTGTCTCGAACCATTGACCACGCACGCCCACGACGCCCTAACCATGCAGCGATGCTTGTGTTAGCGGCAATCCGCCAACGAGAGGAAATGGATGACCGTCAAGCGCGCCCTGATCACCGGCATCACCGGAATGGTCGGCTCCCACCTGGCCGAGTACCTGCTCGACCGGACCGACTGGGAGGTTATCGGCATGTGCCGCTGGCGCAGCCCGCTCGACAATCTTTCGAACATCGCTGGCCGCATCAACTCCGGCGATCGGGCCTCACTGCTGTACGGAGACTTGCGCGACACCCTGTCGATCCAGGCGGCGGTTGCCAAAGCGCGTCCCGACTACGTCTTCCACCTCGCAGCACAAAGCTTTCCGCGCACCAGCTTCGACGCTCCGCTCGACACGATGGACACCAACATCCAGGGCACGGTGCGCGTGCTGGACGCGCTGAAGCAAACCAGCCCGAAGGCCGTGATCCATGTCTGCGCATCCTCGGAGGTGTTCGGCCGTGTACCCAAGGAGAAACTCCCGATCGACGAGGAGTGCACTTTCCATCCCGCATCGCCCTATGCGATCTCGAAAGTGGGCACCGATCTCGTCGGCCGCTTCTATGCCGAGGCGTACGGCATGACCGTGATGACGACGCGCATGTTCACTCATACCGGACCGCGCCGCGGCGACGTGTTCGCGGAGTCGACGTTCGCCAAGCAGATCGCCATGATCGAACACAACCTCATCCCGCCTGTCGTAAAGGTCGGCAATCTACAGTCGCTGCGAACCGTCGCCGACGTGCGCGATGCGGTGCGCGCCTATTACATGCTGGTCACGGTCAATCCGATCGCCGGCGCCTACTACAATATCGGTGGGCAACACTCCTGCACGGTTGGCGACATTCTGAACACCTTGCTGTCGTTCTCGCCACTCAAGTCGCAAATCCGCATCGAGGTCGATCCCGACCGTTTGCGCCCCATTGACGCGGACCTCCAAGTTCCCAATACCGCGAAATTCCAAGCGCACACCGGCTGGAAACCGGAGATTCCCCACGAAAAGACGCTTCGCGATCTGCTCGATTATTGGCGCCAACGCGTCGCTACCGAGGGCAACCGTTTCCTGACACGCTGACCGCGCGGCGCCGACAGGTCCCCTTGAGACCGCCGTTCAAACAGGTATATCTCGTCCAATGTTCATGGCGATCTCGCGGACACCGTACCGCATCTCGTTTTTCGGCGGCGGCACCGACTACCCCGACTGGTATCGCAACCACGGCGGGGCCGTGCTGTCGATGGCGATCAACAAGTACTGCTATCTCAGCGGCCGACACCTGCCGCCGTTCTTCGGCATTCGGCACCGCATCGTGTGGTCCCATATCGAGACAGTCGGGGCGATATCGGAAATTCTCCATCCCGCCGTCCGCGCCGGCCTGCAAGCCACCGGTTTTGACGACGACGAAGGCGTCGAACTTCATCACCAAGGCGACCTCCCAGCGCGTTCCGGCATCGGCTCAAGTTCGGCCTTTGCCGTAGGCTTGATCAATGTGCTGAACGCGATGCGCGGCACGACCATCGAAAAACGCGACCTGGCACTGACCGCCATCGACCTCGAACAGAACAAATTG
>JBIOJL010000493.1:0-3972 GCA_044450885.1 Tepidisphaerales bacterium | reverse complement strand
GATTGGAGGTCAATCATGCGTCGGGGAATAACGTGTTCGTTTCGGGCTCACGCTTCAATTGCGTCTTTTTCATTCAAGCCTACAACGAGAGCCTGACCGGCTCGCCCTACCAGATCTACCTGGACAACGGACGTTCGGCGACCCCTTTCTACGACGCCGGGGGCATTTCCGGCACGGCCGCCAATGGCGGACAGTTGGCCAACAACGTCAGTTGGTTCCAGGACCGGCCCCTGGACACGGAACCCCGGTTGATGGCCAGGGTACCCACGGCCGAAGGGGCCAACGAGATCGATACCTACAGCGACGTGCAGTTTCAGGTTGTCGTCGCGGTCGACAACGGCCCCATAGCCAACACGGCAATTACCCACAACATCACGCTGTACGGAGGCCTGTGGTGGGGCTACAACTACTGGAACAACGACAACGTGGTGGTCACGGCCGTCGATCCCAACGTAGACCCCTTGAACACCGACACGGAAACCTACACCGTGTCAGCTTTTGACGATCCCAATGGCCCGCTGCCCGATGGGGTCACCTCGGTGCCCGAGCCGTCGGGCCTGCTCTGGGCGGCCCTGATGATTCCCCTGGCCGCCCGCCGCCGCCGCAATGTCGGGATGCGGCTGAGTGAAGAACTGGACGGCAAACGGGACATCGGAGCAGGGTTGACAGGATGAGCCGGACAACCCCGGGGCCGGCTGAAATCCATCCGGATTCATTTTGATAATCGCCTGCGACCGGGAATAGCATAGAAAGTTAAACGGCTGCGGCTGGTTCCGTTCGGATGTGGAGACCCCATGCGTAAAATATGGTTGGCCGTCATCGTGGGAAATGCGCTGCTGTTGTCGGCAATTGACGCGCGCACCGCGGTGGCGACGCCGAGTCAAGATTTTGTTTCTCAGGCCTATGTGGACATTCTGAACAGGCCCGTGGATCCCCCCAGCCTCGACAGCTTCTCCACGGCGCTCGATGGCGGGTCGCTCACGCGCACGCAAGTTGCCCTGGCCCTCGCAGGCTCGGCGGAGTATCGGCAGATCGAAGTGCAAGCGAGTTATCGAGATCTCCTGCATCGCGAGGCCGGCCCGGCGGATTTGACGACTGGGCTGAGCGTGCTCGGGAGCGGCGACACGCTCGAACAGTTGCAGGCGATCTTGCTGGGCTCGCCGGAATGTCTGGCGATTCATGGGGGAACCAACGACGGATGGCTCGACGGAGTCTATGCCGACCTGCTGGGACGGCCGCTCTCACCCAATGAGCGTGCGGCCGACGATTCACTGTTGGCGACAACAACCCTGGCGCAGTTTGCCGCGGTCCTCTTGAGCAGCACGGAGTATCGCACGGATCTGATCGACGCCATTTACGTACACTACCTTCACCGCCACGCCGATCCGCTCGGCCTCAACAGTTTCATGGCGGAGCTCAACGCCGGCGTACCCGACGAGACAGTCATCGCCCAGGTCGTCGGCTCTCCCGAATATTTCCAAAACGCGCAGACGGTGCCCGAACCGTCGGCGAGCGCCCTTCTGGCAGTCGGCGGGCTCGCCTTGTTGCGGCGACGGCGGCCGGATGCTCGGGGCTCTGAAGAAAGACCTTCAACCACTCACTCGCCCGCGTGTAACACTGACTGAAAGGAACAAACCCATGAACTCCAATCAGTCCGTGTACACCTCTCGACGTCAATTCATCAAGACCACCGGACAGGTGGCGGCCGCCGCGACGCTCGCGGCGACCGTTGTCCCCCATGTCCACGCGGCGGCCAGCGAGACGATTCAGGTCGCCCTCATCGGCTGCGGCGGGCGCGGCAGCGGGGCGGCCCTCGATGCCCTGCACACCAAGAGCGGCCCGATCAAGCTGGTGGCCATGGCCGACGCCTTCGAGGACCGCCTCAAGGGCAGCTACGGCAGCCTCAGCAAGCAGTTGCCCAATCAGGTTGACGTAACCCCTGACCGCCGCTTCGTCGGCTTCGACGCCTACCAGAAGGCCATCGACTGCCTGCGGCCGGGCGATGTGGCGATCTTCGCCACGCCGCTGGCGTTCCGCTGGGTCCATTTCCAGTACGCCATCCAGAAGGGCATCAACGTCTTCATGGAAAAGCCGCTCACCTCCGATGGCCCGAGCAGCAAGCGCATGCTCAAACTGGCCGAGGAATCGGTCGCCAAGAACCTGAAGGTCGGCGTGGGCCTGATGTCGCGCCACGCCCGCAATCTCCAGGAACTGCAGAAGCGCATCCAGGACGGCGAGATCGGCGACATCATCGCCATGCGCGGCTACCGCATGCAGGGCCCGGTCGGCTCGTTTGCCTCGGGGCCCAAGCCCGCGAATATGAGTCATCTGGAGTACCAGATCCGGCGCTTCCACAGCATGCTCTGGGCCGGCGGCGGCTGCTACAGCGACTTCAACATTCACATCATCGACCACCTCTGCTGGATGAAGAACGCCTGGCCAGTCAAGGCCCAGGGCGTGGGCGGGCGCCACTATCGCATGGCCGCCAAGAACATCCCCTTCATCGACCAGAACTTCGACAGCTACGGCATCGAATACACCTTTGAAGACGGCGCCAAGATGTTCTTCGACGGCCGCTGCATCCAGGGCGCCCAGAGCATCTATTCCAGCTACGTTCACGGCAGCAAGGGCTTGGCGATCGCCTCGCGCGGCGGCGACTGCGGCGGCCCCTCGGCCACCTACAAGGGCCAGACGGAACAGAACAAGATCTGGTCCTCCACCGACAACACCAACCCCTACCAGAACGAGTGGGATGAACTGGTCGACGCCATCCGCAACGACAAGCCCTATAACGAGGCCAAGCGCGGCATCGAGGCCAGCGTCGTCACCAGCATGGGCCGCATGGCCGCCCACACCGGGCAGGAGATCACGTTTGACGCCATGCTGAATTGCGACCACGAGTTCGCCCCCGGCCTGGACAAGCTGACCATGGATTCGCCGGCCCCGGTGTTGCCCGACGCCGACGGCGTGTACCCGCAGCCGATGCCGGGCCTGAAGAAGCGGGAGTATTGATGTGGGCGGAGATGTGTCGCATGTGGCACGATCTTCGGACATCGCTGATTATGACGCCGCCGGGAAGTCGCGAAGACCCCGGCGGCGATTGTGTAAGCTGGCGTTCTCGTTGCGTTTCCCTTTGTATCGCCCTTTGAGATGGTAAGATCAAAGTGAGAAAGGAAGTGTGATGGCCAAGAACTCGCCGAGTGTGGTGATCCTGGCCGGGCCGAACGGTGCGGGCAAGACGACGGCGGCTCCGCTGCTGCTCAAAGGGACGTTGGGCGTGAAGGAGTTCGTCAATGCCGACCTGATTGCACAGGGCCTGTCGGGCTTTGCACCGGAGCGGGCGGCGATGGCGGCGGGACGGGCGATGCTGGCGCGCATTCGGGAACTGGCCCGCCAACGGGCGAGCTTTGCGTTTGAGACAACACTGGCCAGCCGGTCGTTTGCGGCGTGGATCGAAAGCCTGATCGACCAGAGGGGCTATCAGTTCCATCTGGTATTCCTCTGGCTGCCAACAGCGGACTTTGCCGTGGCGCGCGTGTGCGACCGGGTGCGGCTGGGCGGGCATGACGTGCCGGAGGAGACAATCCGCCGCCGGTATGATCGAGGATTGTGGAACTTCTTCTCCCTGTATCAACCTCTGGCCACAACCTGGCGAATGTACGACAATTCGCGCTGGCTGAAGCCGAAGCTGATCGTCAGCGGCAGGAACAGCATCAGCGAAATCGTGTACGACCGTCAATTGTGGCGGCGGGTCAAGCGAGGCATCGGATATGAAGGTTAAACGACGCAAGAGCATTGGAACCTTGTTCGCCGAAGGCAAGCCCATCGACGCCGCCATGCGGAGGGCGGCGCAGGAGGCCGTTCAGAAGCACAGGCAGGCGGGGCTGCCGGTGGTTGTGTGGCGCGATGGGCGGATGGTGCATGTATTGCCGAAACAGGTCAAGCACGGGTCCGATTCTTGATAATCAGTAG
>JBIOJL010000492.1:0-3973 GCA_044450885.1 Tepidisphaerales bacterium | reverse complement strand
GCGTATAATCGGACGGCTATGGGTAACAGACCAGACATCCCGCTCGCTCCGCTCGGGACCTTCTGTGAGAAATGGAAGGTCAGAGAGCTGTCGCTGTTTGGTTCGATTCTCCGCGACGACTTTCGGCCGGACAGCGATGTGGACGTGCTGGTGGAACTGATGCCGAATCATGGATTGAGCCTGTGGGACTGGGCGGACATGATCGAAGAACTCCGCGGCATTTTTGGCCGGGATGTGGACTTGGTTTCAAAGACCGGGTTGAAGAATCCGATCCGGCGGCGGGAGATTCTCGGGACAGCAAAGGTGCTCACTTCGTCGTCACGATGAACGGCGACATCAGCACCACCGGCCGCGTCTGCAGCATCCGCATCAGCCGAAGCTGTTGCGAAAAGAGGCGGGCATTGTCGGGTGACAGACCCGAGAGCAGGCCGGCGATGTCCGGGGTGAGCCCGGTCTTGATCGGCGTCTTGCTGTCGAAACCCCTGCCACGCAGCAGGTCGGCCAGGGTCCGCGTCCCGGGGATCACGCGCACGTCGAAATCGGTCTCGGGAAGCTTGCCTTGCTTGGCGGCGTAGGCCAGCGCCTTTTCCAGCCCGCCGAGTTCGTCAACCATGCCCAGGCCCCGGGCCTGTTTGGCCAGGAAGATCCGGCCATGGGCCACTTCGTCGATGTCCTTGATCTTGCCCTTGCGCGTGGTCATCACCCGTGCGGTGAATTGCTCGTACGTCTGCTGCATCCACTCGGTGACCAGCTTGCGCTGCGAGTCGGTGAACGGGGCGTCCATGGTGTAGAGCGCCGCGTTCTCCCCGCGCTTGAAGATCTCGGTATGCACGCCGATGGTCTTGAACAGGTCCGTCAATACGAACTTCCCGCCGACGACGCCGATGGAACCGACGATGGCGCAGGAGTCGGCGAAGATGTACTCGCCCGCGGAAGCGAGATAGTAGCCGCCGGAAGCGGCCATCGAACCGACGGAAATGATCACCGGCTTTTTCTCGGCCGCGCGGCGGACCGCCTGCCACATCACCTCGGAGGCCATCGCCGATCCGCCCGGCGAGTCGATGCGCAGGACGATGGCCTTGATCTTCTCATCGCGGACGGCCAGGCGGAACGCCTTGCGGATGTTCTCCGAGCCGATGGAGCCGCCGCCAAAGAGGCTCTCGGTTTCGCCATCGACGATGTCGCCTTCGGCGTAGATCAGGGCGACGCCCGGGACGCGCTCCTCGGGCGCCTTCTTGTTCAGGCTCTTGAGCAGGCCGAGCGGATTGGAGAAATCGAGTTCCTCGGCCGGCTCCCGGCCGTAATCCGCGACGATGTTCACGTCGCGCCCGATCTCCTTCTTCATGACCTCGCGCAGGCCGTCCTGATCGACCAGATGGTCGATGAACTTGCGGTCTTTGGCGACCCTGGCCGAAAGGAAGACGCCGTTGATGACGTCGAGCACGTCGGCTCGCTTGACGTGCCGGTGATAGGCGATGCCCTCGACGATCTGCTCGTAGAGTGAATCCACGACCTTGTTGAGTTCGCCGCGCGATTCCTTGCTGGGCTCGGTGCGGGTGTACGGCTCTTCGGCGCCCTTGTAGGCGCCGATCTGCACGAAATCGGGTTTGACTCCCACCTTGTCGAACAGGCCTCGATAGAACATGGTCTGCAGGCCCACTCCGGGGATTTCGATTTCGCCGCCGGGCATCATGCAGATGTCCGAAGCGCCGGAGGCGGCGATATACAGCGGCGTGTCGTAGGCATCGGCGAACACAAACGCCTTCTTCCCGGCCCGTTTCACCTCGACCAGCGCATCGCGGATTTCCTGGGCCTGGGCGAGGTTCATGTCAGTCAGCGCCATATTCACCAGCACCCCACGAATCTCCGGATCGCGCCGGGCCTGCTGGAGCAGATCGAGGACCGAATGGACGGTGACCGAGCGGTCGGCCAGGAGCACGAACTGGGGCGGGGTTTCCGTGACCGGCTCGCTCAGATCGATGAACGCGATCTTCGCCTGGTCCTTCTCCTTGTTCTTCTCCTCGCGGAACTTGTTGATGATCTCCTGGGCGACGTTCTTCGACGACCGTGTCGTGGGCTGGGTCGCCGGAGCGGCCTTGTCGGACCTGGGGACAGCGCGGGGAGCAGGCGCCGCGGCCTTGTTCACCGGGTCGTTCTGGGCGGGTCCGGCGGCCGGCGCATCCACCTGGGCATGCCCGACGGCCACGCAGAGAACCAGGAAGATGCCAGAAAGTGCAATTTTGCGCATAGTGACTCCTCTGGGGTCAGTATCATTCATCGGTTGATTCTACGCCCTCACTGCGAGAAACGCGCCAGAATCGCCAATGTTTCGGCCCGTTCGTAGTACCCGTTCGGAGTACCGCCTTTAGGCGGTTGCCTTTCTTCCTCAGACCGGCTGAAGCCGGGACTCCGAACAACCGGCTAAAGCCGGCACTCCGAACGAAGACCGCCTGAAGACGGTACTACCAACCCATGATTGACAACCCCCCGGCCTTTCACCTACTTTGGTCTGCAATGATTCGCCTCAGTCGGCATGGTATTCGGGAAATGGTCGTCGGATCAGTGATGCTTGCCCTGATCTGGTGGGCGCTGGCGCACTTCACCCACCACTGCTGGACAGGGGCGGCCGTATTGCCGGTGTGGCTGTGGCTGTTCGCCTTCTTCCGCGACCCCGAGCGGCCAATCCCGGCCGAGCCCAACCTCATGGTCTCGCCCGCCGACGGCACCGTCTCCGACATTACCGACATGGACAACGTCGAGGCACTCGGCGGCCCGGCTTTGCGGATCGGGATCTTTCTGTCCGTCTTCAGCGTGCATGTCAACCGCGCCCCCTGTGACGCCAAAGTGCTGTCGGTGGCGTATAAGAAAGGCAGGTTCATCAACGCGATCAACCACCACCAGGCGTCGGAGCACAACGAAGCGACGACCATCGTCCTGGCCGACCCGGCCACCGGCAAGCCGATCGCGGTGGTGCGGCAGATCGTCGGCCTGATCGCACGGCGCATCGTCTGCGAAGCCGCGCCCGGCGCCATGCTCAAGCGCGGCCAGCGGATCGGGATGATCAAGTTCGGAAGCCGCACGGAACTGATCGTCCCCAAATGGATGAATCCCGCGGCGAAGGTGCGGATCGGCCAGAAAGTGCGCGGCGCGATGGATGTCGTCGCGACGGTCAGGATGGAGTAACATATGAAATCTGAAATCTGAGATTTCAAATTTCAAATTTGCGATCCTCGATTCGGAACCTGAGACTACACATGGCGACCAACATCGAAGATGTTCAGCGGGCCCGGGAGATGTGGCGGGAACACCGCCGCCGTCGCTTTCTGCGCCGGTCGCGCCGGGCCTACATCCGCTCGGTCTATTCCCTGCCGTCCCTGGCCACGCTCGGCAACGCCATCTGCGGTTTCGCGGCCATGTACATCGCCACGCTCGCCGCCAACGGCCAGCGCAGCCAGGATGCGATCACCCTGTTTTTCGCCGGCCGCCCGTTCGTTGCCGCCGCCTACCTGGTCTTCCTCGCCATGGTCTTCGACGCCCTCGACGGCCGGCTCGCCCGCTTCACCCGCCACACCACCGATTTCGGCGGCCAGCTCGACTCCATGGCCGACGTCGTATCCTTCGGCTGCGCCCCCGCCTTCCTGTCCCTGATTCTCTTCAAGAACTCCGTGCCCGAAGCCCCCGTCTTCCTCTCCCGCTGCATCTGGGCCGTCGGCGCCCTCTACATGAGCTGCGCCGCCATCCGCCTGGCTCGGTTCAATGTCTCCAACGAGCACGGCGAACAACACCACCAGTCTTTCCTCGGTCTCCCCAGCCCCGCCGCCGGCGCCGCCGTGGTCGCCATCATCCTCTTGCAGCAGGAAATGCTCCACCAGAACTGGACGCTGGCCGCCAACATCGTTACCTGGTCGCTCCCCTTCATCGTCCTGCTGACCGGCCTGCTCATGGTCAGCCAGATCCGCTACCCGCACATTGT
>JBIOJL010000491.1:0-3974 GCA_044450885.1 Tepidisphaerales bacterium | reverse complement strand
CTTTCGTCCCGCGACCCTTCGAACAAGCACTTACCCTCCGCGCGCGACAGGCCGGCCAGGGGGCCGGCCGCGGACCAGGGGGTCCGCCCCACCATTACTGCTAGCGCACTGCTTGATCGCCGCTTCGCTCCTCGCCGCCCCGACCCCGGCCGACGACTGGCCGCAGTTCCGCGGCAATCCGCAACTCACCGGAGTCGCCGCCGGGCCGGTCCCGGCGACGCTGAAGCTGCTCTGGACCTACGATGCCGGCGAATCCATTGAGTCATCCGCCGCCATCGCCAGCGGCACCGTATACGTCGGTTCGCAATCCAAAGATCTGCTCGCCATCGATCTCGCCACTGGCAAACTGCGCTGGAAATACCGCGCGACGGATTCGATCGGCGAATCTTCCCCCGCCGTCGCCGACGGCGTGGTCTTCGTGGGCGATCTCGCGGGCGTATTGCACGCCGTCAACGCTGCCACCGGCAAGCCGCTATGGACTTTCGCAACCGAGGCCGAGATCAAGTCTTCACCTGTGATCGTTGGCGACCGGGTGTTGATCGGCTCCTACGACAGCAACCTCTACGCGCTCTCTCGCGGCGACGGCAAGCTATTGTGGAAGGCCCAAACCGCCAGCTACGTGCACGCCACACCCGCCGTCTCGGGCGGCATCGCTTGGGTGGCCGGATGCGACGAAGTCTTTCACGGCATTCGCATCGCAGACGGCCGCGAGACCGTGCAATTCCCCTCCGGCGGTTACACCGGCGCCTCCCCCGTGCGAATCGGCGATTGGGCCTACTATGGCACGCTTGCCAACGAATTGATCGCCGCCGATGTGCGCCGCAAGCGCATCGTCTGGCGCTTCCCCAGTGCTTTCCCGTTCTACTCTTCGGCGGCAGTCGCGGGGGAGCGCATCGTGGTCGGCGGGCGCGACAAGAAAGTCCACTGCCTGAACCTGAAAACCGGCAAAGCCATTTGGACTTTCGCCACGCGCGCCCGTGTGGATTCGTCGCCGGCCATCGCCACGGATCGCGTTTACATAGGTTCCAACGACGGCCATTTCTACGTGCTCGATCTAGCCACCGGCAACAAGCTCTGGGATTTCGAAGCCGGCGCCCCGCTCTCCGCCTCCCCCGCCATCGGCGCCGGCCGGATCGTCATCGGCGCCCAGGACGGGCGGCTCTACTGCTTCGGGGAAGGCGGCCATTGAGCTGACCGCGGCGCGTGGTCAGCTTGCGGCCCGCATCGTCGCCCATGTGCGCGTGGGGACCTCATGCTTGTGGTACCAATGCAGCCACGCGGAGCTCACACTGCGCACCAACTCGAGGCGCTCAAACGGCTTCGCCAGCACATCGTATGCTCCCAGATTCAGGGCCTCCGCCCAGAGCCTGTCGTCCGCCAGCCGGGAGGTGACGATTAACGATGGCGCATTGGGCAGAAGCTCCCCTTCCTTCAGCATGTCGACCCATGTGCCCGGCGACAAATCACGCTCACAAATCACCACGCCGATTTCCCGTCTCCGCAACATCGCGTGTGCCGACGCAAGGCAGTCGGCCCGGTGCAGTTCCCACTTTGAATGGTTGAAGATTGCCTGCAGCGAAGAGTGATCCTCTATAAGAGGGCTGACGGAAAGAACGGTCACGGTTCTGGTCGAATTCGTTTCTGCTGGGGGCTGTTTCTTCATCACGAGACCTCCTGCCCGGATCTGACCGGACGGTTTCCAATTGATTCCCGCCTTCCCCCTAATCCAGCGCAGGGGGGACGGAACGTGCCGGATAGCAGCGGCTATGCCGTCGAGCGATCCGATGATTCCTTTCGACCGCCCAAGGCCCTTTCGGCTTGGAACCAATCTTCCTGGGGTGAGCCTACGGGACAACCTCGCTTTAGCCACAATTCGTGGGCGAGTTTGCCGACTCTGTCGTGGTCTGGATTGAGGGCGGTACGGCTGGCCTGCGACTCTGCCGTTTTCCGGGTTTCTTTCCCTTGTCTGGACATATGTCGTCGCTCCTCCCTGTCCGGTGCGTCACCGACGGGGCATCCAAGCCCGCCTGCGGCACACTGATGATTTGTTAATAACCTTTCATCGAGCATGCGAGTGGCCGTTGAAAACATTGGCCAACACCACGAATCAGTGGATACGATGTACTGAAAGTACTAGGAAGCATAGAGCCCATTGTTTTCAACCGGAAGCTGAATGACGCGGTGGCGATACGGTGATCGCGCTCCACTCCGGTGTTCGATCTGCCGATTTTACAAATCGGGTAGTTTCGGCCGCATCCCCTCTCCAAAGGGTACGTAAAAATACCCCTCGTGTAAGTTTTTCTGCCTGCCTCAGCCGTCAATCCGCCGCGATCCGGAACGCCGCCATCTCGGCTTCATTGCGCACCAGCAGCAAGCCGTCGCTGATCGCGGGAACATTCCACGTCTTGCCTTGTATCGCGCTGAACCGGGCCACTTCCTGCAGTTTCTCCGGCGTGGCGCGCACCAGCACCACGTCGCCCTCTTCGGTCAGCACCACCAGGTGGCCGCTAGAGAGCAGCAACTGCCCGTAGCCGTATCGGCCGCCCTTCCACTTCAACTCGCCGGATTCCACGTCGACACACGCCAGGATTCCTTCATCCAGTCCAAAGATATAGCCCTCGTACAGGACGGCGCTGTTGAACTTGTTCTTCATCCGCGTGTTGGCCCAGACGACGCGCGTGTCCATGCCGTCGCCGTGGGCCGTCAATTCCAGCACGGTGGCGCCGTGGCCGTAGCCCGAGGAAAGGTAGACCCGGTTGGTCGCCACCGCCATCGGTTGGGCGGCATTGATATCCTGCTCGGTGACCCAAGGGTACTCCCACAGCAGCCTGCCATCTTCCACCGTCAGTCCGACCGCGCGTTTGGCGGTCATCACCAGCAACTGGCGCCGACCGCCGACCCACGCCACCGTGGGCGACGCGTAGGCAGCCTTGTCGTCCAGCGAACCCCAAACTCGATGGCCCGTGAGCTTGTCATACGCCACCACCGAATTGCCATGCCTGCCGCCCGGCGTCACGATCACTTTGCCGTCTAACACCAGCGGCGATGCCGACATCCCCCATCGCAGGTTGGCCGCGCCGTTGTCGGCTAGAATGTTTTTGTTCCAGATGAGCTTGCCGGTGGCCGATTCCAGGCAGCGCAGTTCGCCCTCGGCCCCCAGCGCGTAGACGCGCCCATCGTCCCACACCGGCGTCGCGCGCGGTCCAGGGCCGCCCAACATCTCCTCGAAACGCGCTTTCCAGGAATGCGTCCAGCGTTCTCGGCCGGTGCGCAGATCGTAGGCCGCCACCACTTCGTTGCCGCGACGCTGCTCGATGGTGAACGCCACGCCGTTGGCCGCCGTGAACGAGGCATAACCACCGCCAACCGGCTGTTTCCAGACTTGCCGGAGCCCTCCCGCGGGCCACTCCGTCAGGATCGGCTTCTGGTCGTAATGGCCCAACCTGCCGGGGCCCAGGAAGTCGGCCCAATAGGTGGAACCGTAGGCCGGCGCCGGCACGGATTCCGCCTTGAGGGGCGCGGCCGGCGCGGTGCTCGGAGCTTCCGATATCGTAGGCGCGGTCGCCTGGAATGCGGCGCGATGGGCTTCGAGCTGCCGGTAGTGCCGCTCGCCGGCCTGGAAGGTGAATACCGGCCGGATTCCACCGCTGAATTCCACGTGCAGGCCGTAAAAAAAGAAGAGGTGTGCCAGGCCCACGACGACGATGGCCAGCGAGACCAGACTCTTGCGGAGGACCGTCATGCCCTGGCATAACCACAGCAGGATCACACCCGCCGGAGGCAGGATCAGCGAAGCCGCCAGTATGACGATCGGTTTTTGAGAGAATCGCAACCTGTTCTCATTGTATGGCGTCATCGCCGAGGAGTGGGGCAGCCGGGAGTGGCGGGCAATTGTGCGGGCGGAAGCGGCGTTGACAGACGAAAACGTCTGTCCCACCTTGGTGCCCTTGATGCGCACGGGCTGGACTTTGGGG
>JBIOJL010000490.1:0-3990 GCA_044450885.1 Tepidisphaerales bacterium | reverse complement strand
CAAACTGATGCAGGAACTGGCCGAGAAGCTCGACGCGGCCAGGAACGATGCGAACTGGGACAAAGCGCTGGGACTCCTCGATGAGATCGCCGCCGCCAATCCAGCCGAAGCCGGGCCGCTGATCTCGACCCGGTTCGACCTGCTCCTGAAGAAGAAGGATTACGACGCGGCCTACAAACTCGGAGACAAGCTCCTGGAGCAGTTCAAGGATGAGCCGGAGGCGCTGAACGAACTGGCCTGGACGATTGCCACCGACGAAGCCATCACCAAACGCGACCTGGATCTGGCCGAGAAGATCGCCAAGCGGGCCGTCGAGGTGTCAAAGGAGGAGGACGCGGCGATTCTGGACACGCTTGCGCGGGTGTATTTCGACAAGGGGCAGGTGGCCAAGGCGATAGAGCTTCAGACCAAGGCCGTGGCCAAGGCGCCCGAGGACCTCAAGGAACAAGTGGAAGAGACGCTCGCGAAATACAAGCAGAAGAAGTAGGGAAACGTCACTCGTAATTCGAGTTTCGGATTTCACCATTTCCCCCACTCGTCCCCGTGTTCTCGCGGCGGGCCGCCAGCCGCCGCACGTCACCCAGTGCCTGGGCGATTCCGTCGAGGTGGGGATGGAGTTCCCGCACCTGCTCGTATGCCTCGATGGCCTGGGGGATCATATCCAGGTGGGCATAGCAGTGGCCCAGACCTGCCCACGCCGAGAAGTGGCAGGGCATGAGTTCGACGGCCTTCCGGTAATCCAGCAGGGCGGCCTCGAAACGGTCCATGAGGTAGTAGGCCATGCCGCGTTGATCGTAGGCCTCGGCGAAGTCGGGGCAGCACACCAGCGCGCGGTTGAAATGGGCAAACGCGTCGCCGAACTCACGGTCGGAAAGACTCCGGGCCCCGACTGCCAGTTCGTGATTCGCCTGGGGCGTTCCGCCGCGAAACCAGACGTTCCAGAGGGCGTGCTCGGCCATCTGGTTGATGACGGCGTCGGGGTCGCGAAGACGGTCGACCAGCGCCGGGATGCACTCGGCGTCGCCCACCAGGGCCAGAGAAAGGGCGGCAACCTTGCAGACATCGCGATCCGCGGCGCAGAGAAAGGCGCAGAGGTGGTCCGCGGTGTAGTGGTGCCCAAGATAGGCCGCCAGCGCAGCGACATCGCGCGCTTCCAGAAGGGGCTGGACGGCGTCGAGAAAACGGGCAGAATCGGGGAATGACGTCTGGGACACCGCAAGAGTGTAGGCGCGCGGGCCGCGACGGATCAATAGGACTTCATGAAGTCCGGGCGCCGGGAATCGGGTGCTCCCTGCTGCTGTTCCTGCCGGGCGGCCCGTTGCTCGGGGCTGAAAGGCTGGGCATAATATCCCTTCTGTACGGTCAGCGAGTCGCCGAGCTTGCGCGGCGTGTAGCCGGTCTCGGTCTTATCGGAACAACCGGCCAGCACGGCGAGCAGGAACAGGCTCAAGGCGTATCGCATAGCGAATTCTCCAGGCAAACAGTTTATACTGTCGTCTTTGCGAGGCAAGCGAAGGCACCCCTATGGCCAACACCGATCATAAGGCTCCCAAGGGCATCGACATCCCCGCCCTGCGCAAGCAGCGCAACGTGAACTACAATCTCATGGCCGCTGGGCCGGGCACGCCCTGGGAAGACCGCGACTCGCTGGGGTACTTCCCGGCGTTCTTCAAGACCTGTACCAAGGCCATGCGCGACCCGGAAACCCTGTTCGGGCTGATCCGCCGACTTCAGCACCGGACGGATGCCCGGCTGTTCGTCATCGGCATCGCCCTGCTCTGGTTCCTGTCGGGGATGTTGCATGGGTGCATCGAGTACCTGCGTCTGGCGCTTTCGGCTGCAGGCCGGGCCCCGTTGACCGCGACCCACCTCGAAATTGACACCCAGGCGTTCTTCCTGGCCTGGGCGATCTTCTCGCTGGCACTGGCGGTGCTGGTGTTTGCACTCTTCGAGATCGCGGCGAGGATCTACTATCCGATGGTCAGCGGCGGCGACATGAAAGGACGGGGATCGCCCGAACTGGTCTACAACGTCCTGGCCTACTGCATGGGCCCGAGCCTGCTGGTGCTGGTTCCCTATGCCGGGCCGTTCGTGGCGCTCATCTGGATATTCGTCCTGGCAATCCGGGCCGGGATGATCCGCCTGCACATCAACGCCCGCGGTGCGTCCGTGTGCGCCGCCATCAGCCTTGGCTCTTGTCTGGTGCTCGCAGTGCTGCTGCTTGGTTCCGGCTACAAGATCTGGGGCTGGTCTAACGAACCATCATCGAAGTCGGTCACGCCGAAGATACAGATCCGAGGAGCGCGCTGACGGAACAGGAATCGAGCGAGATCAGGAGCCCCGCAGGGGCGACACAAGTTGGCCCAGGGCGTCAGCGCGTCAGCCATGGGAAGCAGATGCCACCCACCCGTGCCGAACAGATCGACCGTCTGCGCGAACGGCTGCTCCTGCGTATCCGCCGCCGCTACAGGATCTCCTTCATGCCCCTGGACATCGGCCCGCTGCACCTCCATTTCATCCGCATCGAGAACCCCGATCGCGTGCTGGACATGGTGGCCGACGAAGTCGACCGCTACGAGCGGAAGCACGGCAAGCGCAACTACGGCGAGGAACTGCACCTGCCCTACTGGGCGGAGTTGTGGGACAGCGCCCCGGCCGTCGGCCAGTACCTCACCGGCGTGGAAGGCCGCAAACTCCTGGCCCGGCGCCGCGCCGACGCCGGCCCCGACGTGCTGGACCTCGGCTGCGGCATGGGCCTGGCCGGCACCACGGCCGCCGCCCTGGGGGCAAGGGTACTGTTCGCCGACCTCGAGCCGCACGCCCTGCTGTTCGCGCGCCTGAACAGCCTGCCGTGGTTCGAGCACATCCGCACCCGACGATTGAACTGGCGCACGGACAATCTGGGCGAGCGCTTCCCGCTGATCCTGGGCGCGGACATCCTCTATGAAAAAGCGCAGTGGCCGCACCTGGAGCCATTCTGGGATGTCCACCTGGCGCATGACGGCGCGATTGTCCTGGGCGAACCGGGCCGGCCGACGGGCGCCGAGTTCCTGACTTGGATCGCCGAGCGGCCATGGACCGTGGCGACCCACCTCGAGCGCGTCTCCACGCGCGACAAACCCGTCAGCGTGATGGTTCTGCGCCGGCGTTAAGCCAACGTCGGTGAATGCGGCGGCGATAAACTCGCTCAGCTGCTGAGATATTGGTTGTGCCATGGGATCGAACTTGTCTTGGCGGCAATACTGTGGCACAATTGTGCTTCATGAGCTTGAAGCGCCGTCAATTCGTTCAAAACAGTCGTTGACGACCCGACGGCATGCTGGCAGCGCAGGACGAATGGGTTAAAATCCCGACACAGGCAGAAGGAAACATTATGACTATCGCGTTCATGACCACCACAAGCTGGATTGCCCTGGGAGTGGCCGTAGTCCTCGGCATCGTCGCGGTCATCGTCAAGATGCAGAAGAAGGACTAACGGCGCGCCAGCCCGTGGCCGATCGGAGCGAGCTACAGCGACCAGCCCTGGCGGAACTGGGGCTGGATGAAGCCGTTGGCTTCCTCTGAGTTGGTGAAACGCCCGGCGTCGTTGTCCCACTTGAGTTCCTCACCCAGGCAACGGATGCCGATGATGCCCAACAGGGCGATCTGCGTCAGCGGGCCGCCGTAGCCGGTGAAATCCGACCCGGCCGGTTTTCCGGTGCGCATGGCGTTGATCCAGTCCCAGTGGTGGCCCTGCACGCGCGGCAGCGTCTTGGTCAGCGGCTCGTTCTTGAGCTTATCCTGGTACGCCCGCATCTTGGTTTCCGGGAAGAGACGCACGCCGCCGGCGCCGTGAGAGCCGTAGGTCATCCCGCCCTTATCGCCCAGCACGATGGCCCCGGTGGCCGGTACCTTGCGCTCCGCTTCCAGTTCGTCCGGGTGCGGCATCGTCTGCTTGCCGTTGTACCAGACCAGGGTGATGGGCCCGCGCTCGCCCTTGGCGGCGAACTT
>JBIOJL010000489.1:0-3996 GCA_044450885.1 Tepidisphaerales bacterium | reverse complement strand
CGTGAGCACGACTGCCGCCTGTGGGGCCGGTGAGCGGGATCTGGCGATTCGGGTGGCGTCGGATCTGCCGTGAGTCGACCGGATGCCGGCGGGGGAATCATGAGCCGGTCAGGGTCTGCCCACGAGCGCGGGAGTGCCGAGCGTGGACATGCGGCGTGTTGTTTCCTGCACGTCGCAGAGCACCACCAACCCGTCTTTCGTTCCCCATGCCAAATAGCGGCCGCTGGTATCGAAGTTGCTGTCGAGACCGGAAGCGATCTGTGACGGCGAAGCAATTGCCATCCGAGGTTTCCGGGTAGTGGCGTCGGCGAATCTCAATGCGTCCGTGCCGGGCATCGACTCGATGGAGGCCCGAAGAACGACAACTTTTCCATGAGGACTGATACAAAGGTAATCCGGTCCCTCTACCGTCGTACGCATGATCTTCCCGGTACGTACATCCCGCCACTCGATTCGTTTCTCCTGGAGATAGATGCAGGCGGTCGTACCGGTGGGATCAAACCTCATCCAGCCGGGATAGCCCACCGCAATGATTGCCGTGGCGGCCCCATCCCCGGCTGAGTTGTCGGCTCGGGTGTGCCAGTGACGCCGGCATGGCGGCCAGCGCGGCTCCTGTGATCCGAGGAATCTGTCTTGCTCGTGCGGCTTTCGTGGCTAGCCAGAAGCTCCGTCGAAAGGGCGGACACGGGACGATCTCATTGGCCGGAACTTCCCGGACGGGACTCGCACGCACTGGAGAACTGCGCATTTCACGGCGCACATGTTTTGACCTCTTTCTCTCCTCCTGAGGACGAACCACGCACCAGCCAACTCGCGGTTGCCGGCGAGGCAACCGCGGGCATATCGTTGGGCAACGGAGGTCTGTCTTGCCTCGGTTGATACCGGTCCATCATGGCCGCCTGCGCCTGGCGCGTCGAAACGAGGACGGGGTGTATGCGCTCAAGAAGTTGCGGAGCCGGCACGAGGCAAAGCGTTTTCTGACGGATTACATGTATCGTCCGGCCGCCATACTGCGCATGCGGGCATTGCTGGCCGATCTTGGCTGGCGTCCGCCGCCGGGGAAGCGCCTGAACCTGAATAAACTGCCGGCGCTCGAGCTGATCGACCAGTTGGCACGGCAGATCGTCAACGAACGCGTCGTGGTGGCCGAGGAGATTGAACGGACGAATGCTCCGAGCGTGTTCGACGACCGGAAGGACCCGCCGCCGCTGATGCCGGATTCCAGGCCGCCTCCGGCCAAGAAGAAGCTCACCTGGATCGAGTTCAAGGTGGTCGAGGATGCATCCGGGCAGCCGATGAGCCCGGTACGCCTGATCATCAAGACACCGGAGGGCAACGAGGCGTTCCACACGACCAGTTCGGAGGGGTTGATTCGCATCGACGATATCGACCAGGGGAGTTGCGACGCCAAGTGCGACCTGAAGAACCTGCGGATGCCGGAGACCCTCGTGTTCGCACGCATGGGCGAAGAGGCGGTGGACGAAGAGCCCACCGGCAAGCGGCCCGGCGGGACCAAGGTGCTGCGGATCGCGGCGGTCGATGCGCACCGGGTCCGCAAGGGCGAGAGCATCGCCGGCCTGGCGAAGGCGGCGGGAATGACGTGGCAGGATCTGGCGAAGTTCAACTGGGGGACGGACGTGCCCGACGAAATCAACAAACACCTGCGCGACGATGTGGGCTGTACCAAGAAGACGGCGGACGGGCTGAACTACGTGTTCGACAATTCGGACCACCCCGGCATCGTCTTCATTCCCCACAACTGGGAGCAGGACAACCTGGCCACCAGCCAGAGACACGTCCTCCGCGTGCGCCGGATGACGCGCTTCCGGGTCATTCTCGAAACCGACGGGGGGCTGCGCATCCCCGAGGCCGCCTACGAAGCCACGCTGGCCGATGGCAGCGAAGTTAGCGGCCGGGTCGGCCTGGGCGGCGTCGACGCAATCATGGATCCCCCGGAGGGGGAGGTGGAGGTGCGGTTTCCCGATCTGGACGACATCGAGGCCAAGTCGCTGGCGGCGGCGGCGCGCAAGGCTTTCGACGACCGCGATCCCAAGGAAATCCACCGGCTCTTCCGCTATCCCAAGCAGACCATCCGGCGTGCGTTTAAGGCATACGATCGGTATTACAACACCTGTCACGGCAAGGGGCTGCGCGGCGACATCGAGCAGGAATTCGGCAATGATCCGGATGCCCGGCTGATCTTCTTCGCGTACATGGGTCCCGATGGCGCCGCCGCGGACACCGAGGACAAGGACGCGGCCAGTGAGGAGGCGTCCCGTGTCTAGTCCGACGGACATGCACATCGACGCGTCTTTCCAGGACAGGACCGTCGCCAAGGGGGTGAAGGTGAGGTACTCGCTGGCGAACTACCCCACGTCCAGCGACGAGGGCATGGAAGTCCCGGCCTATCGCATCCGGTGGGTTGTGACCTATCACTACGGCGGCGATGACGGCGAGGAGCCCGACTACTGGCACAAGGACAAGGACGACGCCGGCAACAGCACTCAACGGCCGTTCTTCGTCAAGAAATGGAACCAGGTCGGCCATCATCGGGTCCACTGCCTGTTATCCGAGAGACGGAGCGGAGATCCGTACACCAAGGTGGAGTTCGATCAGCGCGTGGCCGAGCTGTGGGCGATTCTCGAATCGCAGATGGAGCAGGCGAAAAAGGAGAAGCTGCCCCATCCGGTTACGGAACTCAAGACAGTGAGGAAGTATCACGACCTGCTCGATGCCCTGGGAAAGCAACAAGCCTCGTCGATGAGCAAGTCCGCCAAGGATCAGCACGAGAAGCGGCTGGCCGAACTGTCATCCTATGCCGACAAACTCGCGGCCATCCTCGCCAGATGCGATGAGAATCAGATCGTGCCCTTCCGCGCGGTCTATCTGGCGACGGAGAGCATGGAGGCCGCCGATCTGCGCGTATTCATCACCTTCCCCAAGGGCCGATCCGATCAACTGGTGGTCGTGGACTGGACGAACGTCGATGAACCCAAGCTGCACGGGGAATACGTCGGGGTTATTCCGCCGCATCAATATGACGGCGGCGGCGCCGGCGCGGGGGATGATGTCGAAGCGCATCCGGACCCCGACGAGCTTGGCAAACGCTGGCAGGAGGGAGTTGCCAACGCGGTACACAAATGGGGGGACGACAACCGCTATTGGCCCGGCGGCGTCGAGTACGAGTTGTACGTCAAGAAGGGCGGCTATAGCATCGAGCTCAAGGGCACGATCAAGACCGGTGGCACGAGTTTTTCAGAGGACCTGGCGTCCTGGCTGAAGAAGATCGCCATGGGGGCCGCGGTCATCGCGCTGGTGCTGACCGGCATCGGCAGCGCCTACGCAGGCGCACTGATCGTGACCTCGATGGTGGCCGGAACGACGGGCGCCATTCTTTCCATCCATCACCGCCATGCCACGGGGGAAGACAACTTCCTCGCCGACGCGATGGATGTCCTGGACATCGCCGCCAATGTCTTTGGCGTGGGATACCGGGCGGGCGCAGCGGTCGTATGGAAGGCGGGCCGGACGGTGACCATCGAGGCCGCCGGCTCGAAGGTGTTGAAGGCCCTGTTCATCGGCCAGACCTACGCCAATGGTTTCAACGGGGTGTTGCTGGGCGTGAGTTTCATCGACCGCTACAACAAGATCATGGCCGCGACCGGCATCACGCCCGATGAACGGGCCCAGATGATGCTCGACCTGTTCAAGGATGCGGGCCAGGCCGGAGTCCTGCACGTGGTGAATCAAAAAGTCGCCACGGCCGCCGAGAAAGCCAATTTCGAGCGTCTGCTGGAGCAGGACGCGGTGCCCACGCATATTGACGACGGTCCCGGCGGAGGCAAGCCCGGGCCTCCGCCGGCGGGTGGCGGCGTGCCCAAACACGTGGACGACCAGGAAAGCGGATTCCACCAGGTGCCCTCGGACGGCGTTCCGCAGCGCATCAACGACCATCCCGATCTGGCTACCCGTCCCAACCGGACGAAAGTGCCGCCG
>JBIOJL010000488.1:0-3998 GCA_044450885.1 Tepidisphaerales bacterium | reverse complement strand
TTCCGTTTTTTGTCCGTCGGCCGGCGCCGCCCCCGGGGCGCCCCCCCCGCTGGTGTTTTCACTCTTTTTGGGTTTCCACCCCCCTTTCCCCAAAACACCCCCCGCTCCCGCGACCCCCCCACACGCCCGATCACCGATCACCGCCCCGCCCCGCGCCGTTGCCACCACCGCCCCTCCGGTTAAGATGCCGCCGTCTTACCACCACAAACCTATGACCAGTCGAGAACGCTTCGCCGCCACACTCGCCCATCGCCAGCCCGACCGCGTCTGCGTGGACTTCGGGGCCACCTTCGTGACCGGGATCCATGTCTCCGTCGTCCACCGCCTGCGCCAGCGCCTGCTGGGCGACAAGGCATTTCGCGTCAAGGTCTGCGAGCCCTATCAGATGCTCGGCGAAGTCGACGACCAACTCCGCCAGGCCCTCGGCATCGACATCGTCGGCGCCCTGCCGCGCAAGAGCATGTTCGGCACCGAAGGCAAAGACTGGAAGGAACTCACCCTCTTCGACGGCACCCCCTGTCTCGTACCCGGCACATTCAACGTCACCCCCGCACCCGATGGCGGCTGGCACATCTACCCCGAAGGCGACACCACCGTCGGCCCCAGCGGCCACATGCCCAGGGGCGGCCATTTCTTCGACGCCATCATCCGCCAGGACCCCATCGACGAGAGCAAGCTCAACCCCGCCGACAACACCGAGGAATTCGGCCTCCTCAGCGCCGACGACCTCGCCTACTACCGCGCCAAGAAGCAGTGGTTCCAGGACCGCGCCCAGTTCGGCTCGATCCTCATCATTCCCGGCACCGCCTTCGGCGACATCGCCCTCGTGCCCGGCCCGTGGCTGAAACACCCCCGGGGCATCCGCGACGTCAGCGAGTGGTACATGGCCACCATCGACCGCAAGGACTACGTCCGCAAGATCTTCGACAAGCAGCTTGAATTCGCCATCCAGAACGTCAACACCCTGATCGACCTCTTTGGCGACGTCGTGCAGGTGGCCCTGATCACCGGCACCGACTTCGGTACGCAGATGGGCCCATTCATCGCCCCCGATGCCTATCGCGAGATGTTCAAGCCCTACCACAAGGTAATCACCGACCTGATCCACCAGCGCAGCCCGTGGAAGTGCTTCATCCACTCCTGCGGCGCCGTCCGCAAGCTCATCCCCGACTTCATCGACGCCGGTTTCGACGTGCTCAACCCCGTCCAGTGCTCGGCCGTCGACATGGACGCCGCCCGGCTGAAACAGGAATTCGGCAAAGACATCGTCTTCTGGGGCGGCGGCGTCGACACCCAGAAAACCCTCGCCTTCGGCGTGCCCCAGCAGGTGTACGCCGAGGTCACCGAGCGCATCCGCATCTTCAACCGCGACGGCGGCTTTGTCTTCAACACCGTCCACAACGTCCAGGGCAACACGCCCATCGACAACGTCGAGGCGATGTTCCGGGCGTTGCGCGAGAGCAAGTGAGCAGACGAGCATGCAGGATCGCTGATTCTTGGTGGCACGGGCTTCCAGCCCGTGGCCGCGGTACTCTGCAGCCTCCTGACTCCCTCTCCCGCCGGGAGAGGGCCGGGGTGAGGGCATATGAGTTGCTCTCCCCCAACCAAGAAGCCGCACTGTGGATTCGCATTGCCCATCATTTGCACGCCGCTGGAACTTGCCTCCCAACCAACCAGAACCCGTGCATAGCCAGCGGCGGCAGCAGTAGGCCGTCAGAGACGCCTTCGATCCCAGTCCAGTCCATGTATGGCGGCCGCCATCAACAGCAACTACTCCATTTCGGTCCGGGGAATTGCATCAACCATCTGCGCGACGCCACCTTGTGCCAACCAACGACCTGCTGCTCCGCTACGAGCCACCGGATCTTCCTACGCACCATTGTACCGTCGCGTCGGCGGAAGCAGCGCGACATTCACTCCACCACGACCCTGTTTACCTTTCGTTTGCCTTCCGCGTGTCCGCCTGTTGTCGCACCCCTGAGCAAATGGTACAGTTCACGCATCCTCAAACAGGGAACGCCATGCCAATCGCCCTCAACGCCTGTTGCAGGCTGGTACTCGTGGCCGTTGCATCCACACTGCTTTCGGCCGGCGGCGCCGTAGCGGAACAACTCGTCGGCAACCTTGGCGACTGGCGGCGGATCGAGTTTGAAGGGGCCACGACCCATCCACCGGAAGAGTTGCGTGCCGCGCTGGCGTGGGACATCGACTTCCAACTGGCCTCGACTCCCAGCGCCCCGCTTCGCCTATTGGCCGGCGTCATCCGTGATCGGCTCATCGCCGGGTATCGCGCCAGTGGGTTGCCCCAGGCCACGGTCGGCGTGGGATTTGACCAAACGAACGGGCGAACGTTCGTCCGGGTGAACGAGGGCCCGCTCGTTCTCACCGGGGATGTTGTGACGGAGGGCGCGCAAGGCCCCGACTCCGGGAAGGTCCGCGACGCCTTCGCCGCGGACGGCCCACCTCGCTATTTTCCAGTCTCGCGCCCGCGCCCGGACGAAGTCCGCGTCGACAAGTGGACTCCGGTCACCAGGCGGGCGGCCGCGATCTGGGCGCCCGGCACTCCCGCCGATCTCGTGTTCACCGAGAGCAAACGCTCGACCGGGTTTGCCGAACAGGCCCTCGCCCGCCAGGGATTCCTGCAGGCGAAAGTCACCGTGAGCCATCGCATCGTGGATGGCAGCGCTGATCTGGTGGTACGCGTGGACGACCCGGGTCCCCGGGCCACGCTGGCCTCGGTCAGCTTCCTCAACGCCCGGCGCAACGCTCCCGAGGACATCGCCGCCTTCCTGGGTCTGAAGGAGGGACAGCCACTCGACGCGGATGTGCTCGAGTCCATCCAGCGGAAGCTCTGGGAATCCGGACGATTCTGGAAGCACTCCATCGACCTGCGCCTCGACGGTGCCGGCCACGCGCGGATGTCCATTAACCTCGACGAGCATGCGGCCGTCACTCCGCTCGGCAAGGCGCTATCGAGGGAAGAGGCAGCCTGCCTGAACTTCCGCAACTGGCTGGATGAGTCCATTCGCAAGGGAGCGGATATTGCCCTTCAAGGCAGCGCCTATGGCGGTCAGGTGGTGCTGGTCCTTTCCAACAACGGTGTTGTCGGCTCGATCGGCCCGGCGAAGGCGCCCGGCGAAATTCCCGCCGGCACGGACGATGATGCCATGGCCCGCCTCCTGTTCAGTCTCCGCGTAGGGTGGGTCCTGTCTGAACCCGAAATCACCGTGTACGATCTAGTGGAACATCGGCGCCTGAAACTCAACCAGGCGCCTTTTGACGGGACAATCAAGGCCACGGTCAACTTGCTGCCCCAGGACGATTCCGACACGGACAAAGTCAAGCTCGCCTTCACCGCCGCAGTGCAGTCGAATCGGCCCGATGGCGGGCCGGTCGTCCGGCGTCTCGTGGAACTCGCTCCCGTCTGCTTCATCGACCTCGTCCATGAGCGTCCAAGTCATAAGCCGGTGCTCGAATGGAAGGACGGCAATCTGGCCGTCACGCTGGGCCGAGGCACTCTGCGTGTGGAAGGCGCGACCGGCCGCTTGATCGATCTGCGCTACGCCAAAGATGGCTTCAACATGAGGGCTGAGATCGCCTCCCGTGCCTTTGAGCGCGAGGTTGCAAAGCTGACCCGCGAAACCTCAGCGCCGGGGCAGGATGCTTCCGACAATCTTCGCACGACCCAGGCAATGCTGGCTCGTCTCATCTGTTCCGGCATTCCGCAGGATCCTGATGCATCGCCCCAGCAGCGAGAGGCCCTTCGTTCGGCGGTCGAGAAGTTGTGCGTTGGATTCTCCTTCCAGCAGACGCTCGATGCCATACGTGCCGCTGTCGCAATGTGCGATGGATTAACCATACCTCTTTCCACAACCCGCAACGAGCTTGTTACGCTGGCTCTCATGGTGTCTCTGCGCCCTTGCGACGACCTGATGACGCGAGGCGCCTGGCCGTGGACCATGGCCCGCGAGTTGCCGCTGGCGTTCTTCGGCGAGGCC
>JBIOJL010000487.1:0-4007 GCA_044450885.1 Tepidisphaerales bacterium | reverse complement strand
GCTCTGCTCCAGCGATACGGCCTGCGCCGCGGCCGGCGTGCCAAAATCCCAGTTGCCCGGCACGTTCCACTGCCCCGACGTCACCACCGGGTTCCACACTGCCGTGCCCACCGTCTGCCAGGCCACCGTCTGCAGATACCGCGCTGTATCGCTGCTCAATCCGGCCGGGCCCGCCAGACCGATCGGACTGTTGTGATAGAACTGGCTGTAGAACACCGCCGCCGCCAGATACGACCCTGCCAGCGTCGGATGGACATAGTCCACATACAGCGGAATATCCGGCCGCTGCTGCGTCACCGTCAGCCACGCATCGCCCGGCACGAAGCACCACCCGCCGAATTCCGCGGCCAGCCCCCCATACACGCTGTCGTTGATCCCCTGCGAGTTGGGGTAATCCTGCCGCTGCCACGTGGAGAACATGATCGTCGTCGCGGCCGGGTCGCACGACAGGATCTCCGAGTGCCACAGCCGCGAATAGGTCCGCGTCTGGTCCGGCACCAGCACCGGATTGGAACTGAAGTCCTGCAACACTACGTCGTCGTAGGTCCCCGCGTTGGCCAGCGCCCAGTGCGCGCTGGCCGGCCCGCTGTCGTTCCAGTGGTTCAGCAGCGACCACCCGCTGTTCGCCACCATCGTATAGCTGAAGTCGCCCACGTGCCCGTCAGCATTCCGCATCTGCTGAATCAACAGTGGAAGCTGGTTGGTGTAGGTAATGCTGTTGCCGATGAAGAGCACCCGCGAGTCGGCCCATGCCGACGCGCCCAGGGGTGTCGTTACCCCAGCCACGGCCAGCGCAAGCGCCAACCGCCGCCCACGCACAACCAGGTTGTGTTGCATTCTTCCAGACATGCCTAACCCCTCAAGCGACGTGGACCATTCAGCCGACATTCCAAACGTGCCCAAGTATAGGCACCTGTGGAGGGAGTATTCCCCGAAAACTGTTCGCCGGCAGCGGCACGCTGGAGAGTGCGGGCAGCCGCCGGACACACGGTCACGTCCAGACGATCCGAACCGTAATCCTCTGGATTGACCGTTGAGGCAACAATAGGACAGCAGGAGCAATGGCCCTCTTTCCCCCTTGACCTGCCGGCCTGACGTTCGTTACCCCGGAAAAGACAAAAACCCTTGATTTCTCAAGGGTTATCGTCGTCATGCGCCATTCAGGACTTGAACCTGAAACCCTCTGATTAAGAGTCAGATGCTCTGCCAATTGAGCTAATGGCGCTCACTACGCCGGGTGGTCCGGCGCTCGCACGTCCACATGGGGCGGCATTATACGGGCCGGGGCGGGCACTGCAAGTGGCCGGGCTGGAATGAGGAACGGCGGAACCAGCACGAGTACCCGAACGCTGGTGGCAGGGGCAGATTCATGTAACCCCGGAGCAGCGCTGGCCACCGCGAGTATGGGCGATGAGGATTCCCGGTCGGTGCGGACCGGCTGAAGCCGGTACTCCGAACAGCCGGTAGTCTGAACGTACTCCAACGCGGCTCAAATCCCGCGGCGGTGGAACGTGTTTGGGTGGCATGGGCAAGTACCCTTGCCCGTGTCTTGGACCGCCACATGACTTGAGCCGCGCAGGAGTACGCACAAACGCTCCACGCAGTCCGGTGTACAACTCAACAACAAAAGGGAGATTCGGACATGCCTCGAATCACACGCCGCGGATTGCTCAAACGGGCGGCGGCCATCGCCGTCGCGGCGCCCCTGTTCGTCAGTTCCAAGGCGTTCGGCGCCAACGACCGCATCACTTTCGCCGGCATCGGCATGGGCGGCCAGGGACGCGGCGACCTCGGCGGGTTTTTGGGGTTCAAGGAAATCCAGACGCTGGCAGTCTGCGACGTGGTCGGCCGCCATGCCGCCGAGGCCAAGGGGATGGTCGATCGGCGGAACGGCAACACCGACTGCAGAATCTACACCGATTTCCAGGAGGTCATTGCCCGCACGGACATCGACGCCGTGCTGGTCGCGACGCCGGACCACTGGCACGCCCTGGTCACCATGGCCGCGATGAAGAGCGGCAAGGACGTCTATTGCGAGAAGCCGGAGTGCCTGACCATCCGCGAAGGCCGGGCGATGACGGAGACGGCCCGGCGCTATGGCCGGGTGTTTTCCGGCGGCAGCCAGCGCGTCTGGGAAGACTACAACTGGTTCCACAAGATGGTCCGCGGCGGCATGATCGGCGAGGTGAAGGAGGCGTTCGTCAACGTGGGCGGGCCTTCGGGCGAGTGTTTCCTGCCGCCGGTCGAAAAGCCCGCGGATGTGGATTGGGAGCGCTGGCTCGGGCCCGCGCCGTATCGCCCGTTCCATCCGACGCTCATCACCGGCGGTTTCCGGCCGTATCGCGACTATTCCGGCGGCGGCATGACCGACTGGGGCTGCCACACTTTCGGCGGGGCCATGTTCTGCTGCAACGTCCACACCACCGGGCCGTCGGAGATTATTCCGCCGGACGGCAAGGACGTGAAGAACCTGACGTACGTGTTCGCCAATGGTCTGCGCATCTACCACGGCGGTGCCTGGGGCGACATGATGAGCTATATAGGCACCGAGGGCGAGTTGCCCCGGCGCGATGCCCCCAGAGGCAAACAGGATGCGCCGCCGAATATCTACATCCCCAACTACAAGGGCAATGGCGGAATCTTCGGCGACTTCCTGCACTGCGTGCGCACGCGGCAGCGGCCGTTCCGCGACATCGAACTCGGCCACCGCACGGCCGCGCTCTGCCACCTGGGCAACATCGCCTACTGGCTGAAGCGGCCGCTCAAGTGGGACCCGGTGAAGGAAGAGATCATCGGCGATGCCGAGGCGGCGAGGTGGCTCGACCGGCCCAAGCGCGAGCCGTGGGCGATTGCGTAGGCTCCGCACTGCGGACCGATTTGGTGAATGCTGGGTGCGCAGGGTCCCGCTTCAGCGGACGCGGTTCAGCAAACGCACCGTCGTCGCGTCCGCTGGAGCGAACTCTACGGAACTTGGGACGTCGTTTCTTGCGGCTGGACTCCATGCTGTCGGGTCGCCACGGATTGATGACCGGCGCCAGCATACCGCATTGGACATGCACCGGCACTGCAAGTTACGCTGGCTTTCGCGGGAACGACATCGGTAGAATACCCCGGCCTTCATGCCGGCCGGAGAAACCGCGTGAGACGGCTCAAGAAACTCCTGTTCAACCTGTTCGCGCTGCTCTGGGTTGCCCTGGCTACGGGCACCGGCGTTCTCTGGGCACGCAGCTACCGCGCCCAGGCCCCGATGGCCCCACACGCCGCCGGCATGCAAACCGTCCTCGCCCGGCGCCTTCCGCAGTTCCGTTTGGACGGCATTTCCCTCGTCGATTCGACGGATTTTCTCGGGGATGTGTCCGGCCAACCGATCACCGTGGATTGGAAGACACTCGACGAGGCCCGCATCACACATGACACACCGGTGTCGATGAGACTCCGCGATGCCCGCACGGGCGAAGTGCTGGCCCGGATGGTCTCGGTCAACAATGACCTCGAATGCGTGGCCAACGGCGAAGTCATCCGCATCTCCACGAAGGCGGCATTTGCGGCGGCCCGCCGGGCCGGCGTTCGGGACCTTGCTTCGCCCGACAACTGGCCGGCACCGGCTCCTCGCGAAGGTACAGGCTCCGTCGCCGTGTTTCGCCTGGCCATTGCACGAGTTGCGGCTACGACCTCCGCGCCACGCCGGACCGCTGTCCGGAATGCGGGATGGCCGTGGCGCCTCAGGATCACTCAGGCGCCCAATCACCGTGACGGAACAGCCCAGACGGCACCAGCAGAACGTACGCCACGGTCCCGAAAGTCCCCGTCGTCGCTTCTTCGCGCAAAATCCAGATTCGCCACTTGACAACTAAAGCAAAGTGTGTTAGATATCAGTCCGCAATGTTCTCCTGCAGTCAAAACCCCCGCCGCCCGGCACGCCATCAGGCCCATGCCCACCTTGCCGTTCTCATCTCGCCCCCTTCACCTCGCGCCCTGAATCGTTTGACTGGGGGAGATTCGGGGGG
>JBIOJL010000486.1:0-4028 GCA_044450885.1 Tepidisphaerales bacterium | reverse complement strand
TGGTGATGAGGATATTCGTGTTGTTGCGGCTGATCGTGATCACATCGCCCGGCACGGAGCTGGTGAGGGCATTGTTGAGCCAGTTCGTCGAACGCCCGGAAGCGAGGGCATTTCCTGCCAGATCGGCGATTCCGGCGGGCGCCACGGTGAGCGTATACTGTCCGACGGCGCTGGTGAGGGAGGCAAGCCCGCCGAGAGTCCAGGTGTTGTTGCCGCTGTCCGTGAGCGTGGCGCCGCTCCAGGGAATAGTGGCGCCGTCGCGCTGCAGCGTCAGGCCGGCCAGAACGACGCCCGTAACCGGTTCGCTGAAGCTGACGACGGCGGTGGCGCCGGAGCCGATGCGGGTGAGTGAAACCACGGTGGGGGCCGTCTTGTCGGTCACCCACGTATCGCTGGCGTTGGCGGTCATGGTATTGGCGGCCGCGTCGGTGATGCCGGACCCGGCGGCGGTAAGCGTGAGCACGTAAGTCCCGGCCGAGCCGGTCAGGCCGGCGAGATTGCCCAGCGTCCAGGTGTTGCCGCTTCCCAGGGTGAGCGTCGCGCCGGTGAGTGCGACGGAGACACCGTCGCGTTTGAGCGTCAGGTCGGCCAGGTCGAAGCCGGAAACCGTTTCGCTGAAGACGATGGTCATGCTGGAGACGGCGCTGTTGCGCGGATCGGGGCTGACGGCGGTGATGGTGGCCGTGGGCGGCGTGAGGTCGGCGATCCACAAGTTAGTGCCATTGGCGGCGATCAGGTTGTTCGCGGCGTCAACAATGCCGGAACCCAGGGCGGTGACGGTAAACGCGTACGTTCCGGCGTCGGCGGTGATGGGGGCCAGACCCGAGAGCGTCCAGGTGATGTGGTCGCTGGTGGAGAGGATTTCCGCGCCGGTGATGAGGTCCGAACCGCCGTTGCGCGTGAGATGCATGTCGGCCAGGTCAAAACCGCTGACCGGCTCGCTGAAGCGGATCGTGACGGATCCAACCGGCGTGTTTCGTGGATTGGCGACCGCGTCGATGCTCGCGGTCGGGGGAGTCCCGTCAATCAACAGTTCGTTGAGCGTCGAATCGAACGCGACCTGGCCGCTGGAATTACTGGCGCAGACGCTGATGTCATAGGTCCCGCTCGTCAGCGCTGATTTGATGGCCCCGCGGGGCAGATTCCACATGCCGCCGGCCGGTGTCGCCGCGTAGAAGGTGTTGGCCAGGCGTACCGTGACGCCGAGCGTGGAATCGCTCTCTGTTCCGCCCAGGGCCGGCGTGGTATCGCCCGTGCCCAAGGCACTTACGCCGACCGAGAATGGCACGGGAACAAACGCGCTGCTGTTCATGGCCAGGCCGCCGTTGGCCGTGTCGCCGATCAAACGGAAGGTGCCGTTCCAGGTGTTGTTGCAGTTGCCTGGCATCGCCGACACGTCGACGCTGTGGCCGCCTTCGCCCTGGAAATAGAGCAGGCTGATGTCGTAGGCGCCGGAGCTGAGGGTATAGGTGGCAAAACTGTCGGTGGCACCGCGGCCAGCATCGTATTGGAAGGAATTCGTTCCGATGGTGAGGCGGAATCCGTCGTCGCTGTTGACGTCGAAGGACCATTGCCCTGTTGACGGAATGACGACCTTCCCGGTCGCCTTGATCACGTACTCAACGCTTGGATTGCCGGGAACGCTGCGAACGCCACCTGGGAAATGGGTGCTGGTTACGTAATCGATCCATGGCGCCGTCTCGGTTGCTGTCCAGACCTGCTGGCTGGGGGTGTCAATCACGCCCTGGGCCCCGGCCAGGGTGCCGATCGTGCTCCAGTTGGCCTGGTACGCGGTCACCGACCAACCGGCCGGCGTGACGACAATCGTGTTGGTCGAGGACGAGAGCACCGCCCCCGCCGCGGTCCGGATGTTGGACGCGGTCAGGTTGCGGCTGCTGGTTCCAAGTGCGGAGGTCGTCAGCGTGACCGTGTAGTTGTCCGACTCCAGGTGCGCGTTGGTGATCGTGACCCCGCCGCCGGAGATGGAATAGTTGGCGAGTGTCTGGGCCGACGCGCTGGTCACCGGCTCGGTAAACGCCACGCGCACCGTGTTGTTGTCAGGTGATGTCACTGAGGCGACGCCGGCCGGGGCCACGCTGAGGACCGCGGATTTGATTCCTTCGTAACCGTCGTAATTCACGGCCGAAACCTGATACGAATGGCGCGTCTTGGAGGAGATGCCGGTCGAGTCCGCAAAGCTCGTGGACGTCGCAGTGCCGTAAGATTTTCCGTCACGATAGACCACGTAGTGATCGACGCCGCTCTCCGTGTCAACCGCGGCATCCCAGGCCAGATTCACCTGCGTGCTGCCGGACAGCGTGGCGCGAAGGTTGGCGGGAACCGATGGCGGGGTTTCGTCGACCCCGCCGCCGAACGGCGAGAGGCGATTGCCCGGGATGGGCCGTTCGTAGGTGGTTCCGTCCGGGAGCAGCCAGCCGACGGCGAGATTGTCGCCGCCGCCGCCTTCCTTCTGCAGCGCCTCGATGTAGTACCTCTGCCCGGCAACAAGGGAGATCGCGGCCGACTGCTGGTTGGCTTCCTTCGTCCATTCGCGTGAACCGGTCCAGGCCGCCACGTAGGCGATCTTGACCTTATTGGCGGGACTATCATTGGTCGACAGCCACAACTCGCTGTTGTCATCACTGGCGATCCAGAAGAGATAGTTGCCCGTTGTCGGCGGCGTCACGTAGCCGCGCATGCGCGTGCCATAGCTGTCCGCCCAGTTCGTGGGGGCCTCGAACAGCGTCGGGAAATCGCGGCCGCTGGGGTTGTTCGGGTAATTTGCATTGCTGGTCAGATCGCTGACGGCGTTGCCGCCGATGCCGGTCCAGTATTCGCGCAGGATGGTGCCCGAGCCCTGGGCCGCATACGTCACAGTAATCTGCTGCGTCGCCGGCAGCCCGTTGCCCGAGAGCGTGGTCAGATTGCTGGCCGTCACCGTGTAGGGCGTGCCGATCACCAGGGCCGCGGCGGTGGTGAGCGTCACCCGCGTGTTGTTGTTGGCCAGTGACACAGCCGCGAAAGTCGTTCCCGTGATCGAGTAACGGCCGAGCACGCCGGCTGTCGCCGGATTGAGAGGTTCATTGAAACGGATTTCGATGTGCTGATTGTCGATTACGGTATAAGAGAGAATGCCCGGTATGGCGAGATTGACGGCCGCCGACTTGATGCTCTCGTAGCCATCCCGATTGACCGAGCTGACCTGATAGGAGTAAACGGCGCCAACCGCAATCGTGGTATCGTTGAATGCGGTTGTGGTCGCGGTGCCGATGAGTGCGCCCCCGCGGTAGATGTTGTAGTGGTCGACAAAACTCTCGTTGTCGGTGGAGGCACTCCAGGCCAATGACGCCTTGTCCGGATTGCGCAGGATCTGTCCCGAGAGATTGCCCGGTATGGATGGCGCAACCCGATCCACCGGCACATTGGCAAAGCCCGGCGTGCCGCCGATCTTGGCGGCCTGCCAGTTGACCGGATCGTTGCCGTACGCCGCGACGTGGACGCGCAGCAGCGAAGGCCCGTTGCCGTCGGCTTCCGTGGGCCATGGCGCAATGTCGTTGTAGTTCACGCGGTCGGTTTCGTAGCTCGGAACCCACCCGGTGATCGGATCGGCCTGGCCCAACTGGAACAGCCGCACCCATTCGCCATTGTCGGCGAGATTGCCGGTGAAGGCGCCGGCGACCGGTATGTTGTTGGCCGCGATGCGATAGCGGTAGTCAAACGCGGCGTAGTTGCCCGCCAGCACCAGATAGGCGCCCGGAGCCAGCGTCGTCGGTCGCCCGCCGCTGGTGAACAACGAGTTCAGGGTCGGTGTGGCAACGACGGTATCCTGGCCGGCCTGGCTGAACTTCACGCTGTCGGCCAGGGTCCACTGGTTTGGATCGGCGTTGTTGGCGCGCGTCACGCGCACGGAACCTGGCCCGTTGAAGGGGAACGTGCCCAGGTAGACCCAGGTGTCGCTGCCGACGACCGTGGGTTGGCTCTGGTCGATCATGACCGTGGCCGAGCCGCCGGCATACGTGATGGTGTAC
>JBIOJL010000485.1:0-4048 GCA_044450885.1 Tepidisphaerales bacterium | reverse complement strand
GGTGGGGAGTTCAGAACGTGGTGGATGGGAGTCGATGGGTGGTGACGACAATGGGAAAGCGGTGTCGAGCCAGCGCACTCCAAAGGCTGCGCCGGGGCGTCGTGACGACGATGGGAAAGCGGTCAGGACAGCGCTGTCAGCTCAGCCAGTTGGTCCTTGCGGATGCGGACTTTTTCCCGGCAGGCCGCGGGCATGTCGGGTTCGGCGAGCAGGGTTTCGCAGCCGTCGAGGAAGAAGGGGGCGGCGAAAGCGGTGGTGTAGACTTTCTGGTCCAGCGTGCGTGTCCGGACGGTGTTGAGGAAGCCTTCGAACTCGGCGAAATAGCTGCCGTAGATGTGGAATGAGTCGGCAATGTGGCAATACTCGCCGGGGGCGACGCCGATCCGCCCGGCGACCCATGCCTGAAGCTCCGTGAACGCGTACATGTTCATGAACGCTGCCTTGAACGCGTCGTTGGAGCGCATGTGGACGACCATGTTCAGCCGGCCATCCTGCACGCGGAACCAGAGCCGCTGGAGACAGGCCGGATCGGCGATGCCGAGGTCGTGCCAGGTCTGCCAGGTGACGGCCTGGGCGCGGCGGGTGAAGCCGCAGGCCTTGAGCAGGCGGATGCACTCCTCGATCTGGTCGATGTGGCGCACGCCGCCGTTCTCGCCGTCGCCGGGGACGCGATAGTCGAAGAGGCGTTCGTGGTAGGTGTATTCCCACATGCCCTCGGCCGGGTTGATCCAGTGATCGTGGACGCCGTAGAGCACTTCGGAACGGTATTTCTCGAGGTCGTCGAGCCCGCCCGGGAAGGCCCGGTGAATGCGCGGCTCGGCAAAGGGAGTGCGGACGTGGATGGTGGCGATCACGTCGCGGCTGTTGGCGTCATTGGGCTTGTCGTATTGCGTCGGAAAGCTCTCCCCCTGCTCCCAGCATGCGACCACGGCTTTCTCCCAGGCCACGGGCAGGAGATCCTCGACGATATGAATCGACTTCATGCAATGCTCCCGGATTGATGGCGGGGAATGTACCCGATCCGGCCGGCAAGTCACAAAGTCGCGTGGTTTCTCGACATCCCGGCGAACGGAGTGAGTTCGTTTGAGGGCTGAAGAACCCCCGGCGGGCGATCGGAATGGGCGGGCGGAGCCCGCGTCATCGCGTGGGAACGCGTTTGGATTCCGCCGACGAAGCGTCGGCGGCACTTTTCGGCGACTCAGTCCTCCACATGCGATTGTCCTGGGCGTGACTTGGCCGATCCACTCGTGGAATGCGTGGCGTGACAGGGACTCCGATGGTTGGCATAATAACGCCTGGTTCAGAATCGGGTAACACTTCACGAGCATCGCCCAGTGGCTTGGCCACTGGGTTTTCTGGACCCTGGACCCTCGGTCAATGGTTGCAATCATGAAGCCAATCGCCCCCCTGTCGCTGATCGTGTGGTTGTCCGTGACGTGTGTGTGCGCCGCAGCCGAGCAGCCGCTTGTCGTCGACATCTGGCCGGGCAAGCCCCCGGGGGACATCGGCATTGCCGGCGAGGAGAAGTTCATCCAGCTCGTGATGGACGGCAAGCCGTACGAAGTCGGGGGCAAGCCGACCAAGTGGCTGACCAACGTGACCAAGCCGACCCTAAGCGTCTATCGGCCGGCACCGGACAAGAACACGGGCGTGGCCATGCTGATCTGTCCGGGGGGCGGTTACCACAATCTGGGTTGGGATGTGGAAGGCGAGGAAGTGGCCGACTGGCTGAACTCGATCGGCGTGACCGGGATCATCGTCAAGTACCGCTGTCCCCGCCGGGTCGGAGATGTCAAAGGTGAGCCGCCGCTCGGCCCGCTCAAGGATGCTCAGCGGGCGGTCAGCCTGGTACGCAGCAAGGCCGGGGAGTGGGGAGTCGATGCCGGGAAGATCGGTATGATCGGGTTCTCGGCGGGAGGGCACCTGGTCGGGGCGACGGCGACGAATTTCGACAAACGAGCCTACGAGGCGATTGATGACATTGAGAAAGTCAGTTGCCGGCCGGACTTTGGGGTGATGCTGTACTCGGGGTATTTCAAGGTCAAGGACAAGGATGAACTATCGCCAACCGTTGGCCGGGCCACGGGGATACCGCCGCTGTTCATGGTTCATGCCACGGACGATCGGATCAGCGACGTGGAGAACACCTTGACCATGTATTTGGCGATGAAGCGAGCGGGCGTTGCGGCGGAGTTGCACGTTTATGCGACGGGGGGCCACGGCTTCGCCGTGCGCAAAGTCGATCACCCCTGCGCCGCCTGGACGGATGCCTGCGTTGCGTGGCTGCGCAGCCGGGGGTTTTTCAAGCCGGCGGCGAGGCAGTAGGAGTTCGGTCTGCATTTACGGAGGCAACATGAGACGGACAAGATGCTTTCTGCTGGTGTGTGCCGTATTGTCGTTGGCGGGCGGTTCGACTTGGGCGGCGGAGCCTGAGAAGCCCATTTACCGGGATGCGACCCAGCCGATCGCCAAACGAGTGCAAGACCTGCTCGGCCGCATGACGCTGGAAGAGAAGGTGGGGCAGATGAACATGCCCTGCGTCTACGAGTCCGGGCTGGGCCGCTCCATCCCGGAAAAGACGGCGGGAGTGGAGAAATTCACGGCCGGCACGTCGATCCAAGGCTTCGGGCCGGGGGGCGGTTTCTTCACGCTCTCCAACACAATTCTGCTCGACGGGACTCGGCAACAGGCCGAGTTCCTCAATCGCCTGCAACAGATCGCCGGGCAGACGCGCCTGGGCATTCCCTTGCTCGAGAGCGAAGAGGGGACGCACGGCCTGATGTGCCCCGGCGGCACGATCTTTCCCGAAGGCCCGTCGCTGGGCAGCACCTGGAACCTGGATCTGCTG
Organism: Tepidisphaerales bacterium; assembly: GCA_044450885.1. GTDB lineage: Bacteria > Planctomycetota > Phycisphaerae > Tepidisphaerales > Tepidisphaeraceae > JANYKD01. Next base: position 1,200 of record JBIOJL010000485.1, on the reverse strand, counting down.
GGCGAGATGTACACCGTCGTAGCCCGCGAGGCCCGCGCCATCGGCGTCCACCAGACGTTTACGCAGGTCATCGAGCCGATCCGCGACCCGCGCCTGGGCCGCAACGAGGAAGCCCTGAGCGAAGACCCATACCTCTGCGCGCGCATCGCCGAGATCATCGTCCGATCGGAACAGGGACAGGATCTTTCCGCCCCCGACAAGGTGGTGACCGGCCTGTGCCACTATCCCGGCCAGAGCCAGCCGGCCAGCGGCCTGGAGCGCGGAGCGATGGAAGTCTCCGAACGGGCCATGCGGGAAGTGTTTCTCCCTTCCTGGAAGGCGGGCATCCAGAAGTGCGGCGGCCTGGGCGTGATGGCCACCTACCCGGCCATCGACGGCATCCCCACGCACGCCTCGGAAAAGTACCTCACCCAGATCCTGCGGCAGGAATTCGGCTTCGACGGCCTGGTGCTCTCTGAAGGCGGCGGCATCGGCACACTCGTCTACGAAGGGCTGGCGCCGACGCAGAAAGAAGCGGGCGCTTTGGCGTTGGCAGCCGGCTTGGACGTCGGCATCTCCTACGAATCCGGTTACATGCTGGACCTGCTGGCGAGCGTGCGCGAAGGGAAGGTTCCCGTGAGCCTCGTCGATCGCGCTGTCGGCCGGATCCTCAAGCAGAAATTCCGACTTGGGTTGTTCGAGCGGCCGCTGGTCGATGTCGAGCACGCGGTGCAGACCGTCCATCGGGCGGAGCATCAGGATCTGGCGCTGCGAACTGCGCGGGAAGCCATCGTCCTCCTGAAGAACGAGAAGAATCTCCTGCCGCTGAAGAATACGCTGCGCTCGATCGCCGTGATCGGGCCAAACGCCGATGATGCCCACAGCCAGCTCGGCGACTATGTCCCGGTCAAGATAACCCAGCACATCGTCACGGCTCTGGAAGGCATCCGCCAGATCGTTTCGCCCGATACCAAGGTCACGTATGTCAAAGGCTGCGAGGTGCTGGGTACGAAGCTGGATGAGATCGCCCAGGCAAAGGAAGCGGCGGCCAACGCCGAAGTGGCCGTGGTGATCGTGGGCGAGGCCAACCACTGGGGCGAAGGCAAACCGTCGAGCAACGGCGAAGGCCGCGATGCGGCCACGCTGGAACTGACCGGCCGCCAGCAGGAACTGGTGGAGGCGGTGTGTTCCACCGGCACGCCCACCGTGGTGGTGCTGATC
>JBIOJL010000484.1:0-4054 GCA_044450885.1 Tepidisphaerales bacterium | reverse complement strand
GGCCGGACGGAACCGACATCCCCTACATCATCTGCGGCAACGGCGGCCACAACGTGCAGAAGCTGCAGGCCCCCGGCGGAGTGCCGCTGCGCACGCCGCAAACCTTGAAGGCGCAAGGTGCCGCCGACGATCCGGTAACGTTCGAAAACTACGACGATGTCGACTATGGCTATCTGAGGGTCATCGTCGATCCCAAGCAGCTCAGGATCGAATATCACCCGGCGAGCGACAGCATCCAGGCAAAGACGCCAGACGACACCGTCACCATAGACATCGCTTCGCGGAAGCAAGTTGTCTACACGCCCAACGAACTGGGTTATTCGGCGAGGCTCAAGGAGGTCCGAAACCTCTACGCCGCTCAGTCGAGCAAGCGCAAGCAAACTCCGAAAAGGCGGCGGGGAGCGGCGGCCCGCGCGGGCTGACCAACAACAGATCCGACCGACGACCCGTCAAGTGCCTGCAACGCTTCGCCGCCATACTCCGGGCCAGGAGCGGCCAGCCAGCAGGGGAGACGAATCATGCGCCTTGCCATGCTACGAGCCCAGGCGATCGGGACCATTCTGCTTGCCGCGGTTCCGGTCGCCCTGGACAGCGCCGCCGCCCAAACGGTTTCGCTCCAGGCCAACGACGCGGCGACGACGACGCCCATCAAGCATGTCATCGTCATCATCGGCGAGAACCGGAGCTTCGACCACGTCTTCGGCGCCTACCAGCCGCGACCTGGACAGACGGTGTTCAATCTCCTCTCCGAGGGCATCATCGGGGCCGACGGATCGCCCGGCCCCAACTTCGCCAAGGCTACGCAGTACCAGGCCGATGTCCAGTCTCGGTACGAAGCCGCGCCCGCCCGCAAGCAGCCCTATGCCATGTTGCCGCCGGCCATGACAGGTTCGGCGCCGCCCGCCGCCAGCGACGGGAGCGAGGCGCCTTTCCTTACGATCGCCCATGCCGCCTCGCTGGACCCGGGACTGCAGAGCGCCGATCTCCGCCTGCTGCTGACCGGGGCAACGGGTCTGCCCAAGCGCTCCCTCGATAGCCGGCTGCTGGGCGCGGCGGCGCTGCCCAACGGTCCCTTCCAGCTTACTCCCGGCATCCCTTACGACGCTTACGCCGCCAGCCCCGTGCATCGCTTCTTCCAGATGTGGCAGCAGCTCGACTGCAGCCTCGATCACGCCGCACCCGACAACCCCAGCGGCTGCCTCGCCGACCTTTTCCCTTGGGTCGAGGTCAGCGTCGGTGCCGGCAGCAACGGCAAGCCGCAACCCGCGGGCTTCGACGACAGGACGACGGGCGAGGGCTCGACGGCCATGGGCTTCTACAACGTCAATGACGGCGACGCGCCCTATCTGAAGGAACTGGCCGACGGCTATGCCCTCAGCGACAACTTCCACCAGTCGGTCAACGGCGGTACCGGCGCCAATCACATCATGCTGGGAAGCGGCGACGCCATCTGGTTCAGCGACGGCAAGGGCAATGCCGCCACGCCGCCGAAGAACCAGATCGAGAATCCCGATCCGCAGCCCGGCACCAACAACTTCTATATCCAGGATGGCTATAGAGGCGGCTCCTATGTCGGTTGCGCCGACCGGGCCGAGCCCGGTGTCGGTTCCATCCTGGACTACCTGGCGGCGCTGCCCTATCGGCCGAACCCCAATTGCGAGCCCGGGCATTTCTATCTGGTCAACAACTACAACTCCGGCTATCTCGGCGACGGGACCGTGGACAAGACCGATCCGTTCACGGTGCCGCCGGTAAACTTGCCCACCATCGGCGACGCCCTCATCAAGAAGGGCGTGTCGTTCCGCTATTACGGCGAGGGCTGGAACGCCTACCTTCAGGACCCGTCCAGCTACCTCTACTGCAACATCTGCAATTTCCTGCAATACACGCCGACCATCATGGCCGACACGGCCACGCGCACCGAGCACATCAAGGATCTGGCCGACCTTTACAACGACATCCAGAACGGCGTTCTGCCAGCGGTCTCCTTCGTCAAGCCGAGCGGGCTCAATGACGGCCATCCCGCCAGCTCGAAGCTCGGCATTTTCGAGGCCTTCTCCAAGAAGCTCATCGATGCCGTCCGCGCCGCACCCGATCTCTGGGCGGGAACGGCAATCATCGTGACCTTCGACGAAGGTGGCGGCTACTGGGATTCCGGCTACATCCAGCCGCTCGATTTCTTCGGCGACGGGCCGCGCGTTCCACTCATCATGGTTTCGCCCTATTCGACGGGCGGACGCGTGGTCCACGGCTACACCGACCACGTCTCGATCCTGAAATTCATCGAAAAGAACTGGACAGTGCCGCCGGTGAGCCAGCGCAGCCGCGACAACCTGCCGAACCCGGTGGTCAAGAAGGGCGAGCCCTATGTGCCGCTCAACGCTCCGGCCATCGGCGACCTGATGGACATGTTCCACTTCTGACCGCCGGGCGGTGGCCGACGGCGCCAATGCGGCTTGACATTTTGCCACCGCTATAGGATACCCCCCTATCCCTTAGGGTGGTGCCATGAGCCATACGATCCGCGAGAAACGCAAGCTTCTGAACCGCGTGCGCCGCATCCGCGGGCAGGTCGAGGCGGTCGAGCGCGCGCTGGAAGGGGAGGCGGGCTGCGCCCAGATCATGCACCTGCTCGCGGGCTGCCGCGGGGCCGTCAACGGCCTGCTGGCCGAGGTCGTCGAAGATCACGTGCGCACTCATCTCGTCGACCCGGTGAAGGACCCGAAAGCCCTCAATGCCGAGGCGGCCGATCAATTGATCGAGGTCGTCCACAGCTATTTCAAGTGAGGAGGTTGCCATGACCGGCAGCGCCGGCGCCCCCGTTCCTTACGGGCACCATCACGTGTTCCTCGGTAGCGGCCATGACCGGAACGCCCGCAGGACCTGGGCGGTCATCTGGCTCTGCAGCGTGATGATGGCCGCCGAGATCGTCGGCGGAAGCATGTTCGGCTCCCTTGCGCTCATCGCCGACGGCCTGCACATGTCCACCCATGCCGGCGCCTTGCTGCTGGCCGCACTCGCCTACAGCTATGCCCGCAGGCATGCGGAGGACCGACGGTTCGTCTTCGGCACCGGCAAGCTCGGCGATCTGGCGGGATTCTCCAGCGCCATCGTTCTGGCCATGATCGCGCTCCTGATCGGCTATGAGGCGGTGACGCGGCTGCTCCACCCGGTTGTCATCAGTTTCAACCAGGCGATCCCCATCGCGCTCCTCGGCCTGATGGTGAACGTGGCCAGCGCCTGGATCCTCAGCGGTGGGAAGTTCAATGAACACGGTCATGGCCATGAGCATCATCACGGCCATGATCATCATGACCATGACGACCGTGACCAGCATGGGCATGGGCACCACGGGCACGGGACTGCCCATCGGGACAACAACATGCGCGCCGCCTTCGTGCATGTGCTGGCCGATGCGTTCGTGTCGGTATTGGCCGTCACCGGCCTCGCAGCCGGCAAGTACTTCGGCTGGGTCTTCATGGACCCGGTGATGGGTATCGTCGGGGCGGCCGTGATCGCCAACTGGTCCTATGGCCTGGTCCGGGACACCGGCGCCGTCCTTCTGGACATGAGTCCGGACCGGCGCATGGCCGAGAAGCTGCGCGAAGTCATCGAAGCCGACGGCGATACCTTGTCCGACCTGCACCTGTGGCGCCTGGGGCCGGGGCATCTCGGTGCCATCGTCTCGGTCGTTACGGAACAGCGGCGAAGCCCGGACTTCTATCGCGCCCGGCTGCACCCATTCCACAGTCTGTCCCATGTCACAATCGAGGTGCATACCCGCTGATTGGCGCTTGAACGAGGCGTGTCGCTCCATTAACAAGCGGCAATCCGGCCAACCGCCCGGATTTGGCGAAACCGTAACAGTTCCTGCTTAGCTTAGGGCCACGACGTCGCACGGTTGCTTTTAATCGAGGCCAATTTCGGAGGTTCTGCCGTGCGCGGTCCATTGGTCGTTTCCACCCGACTTTCCCGGGTGACCCCGAACCGCTGGGATGTCGTCGCCGTGCCCTTGGTCCTGGGCGTGCTCGCCGTCATCGCGATGGGTGCGCAT
>JBIOJL010000483.1:0-4065 GCA_044450885.1 Tepidisphaerales bacterium | reverse complement strand
GTCCACGCCCAGGGGATGCACTCGCTGACGTCGCCGGAGAAACGAACGCTCAAACGGGCGACGGAGCGGCAGCGGAAGCGGGATGAGCGGCGCCTGTAGCCGCGATCATCGATCGCGGTGATGGCCGGGCGCGGCTGTGGCCGCGATCGTTGATCGCGGCGATGGCCGGGCGCGCCTGTGGCCGCGATCGTTGATCGCGGTTTCCCGCCGCGATGACCCATCGCGGCTACAAAACGATTCCGAACATACGCAACTCGGCGGGGAAGCGCGCGTACAGAGTACACGGAGGTCCGTTGATGGTTTGTATGCGTCTCTTTGCGGCGTTGTCGCTGGTGCTGTGTGCTGGTGCGGTGCGGGCGGAACCGGGCGAAATCTCCATTCCCGGTTCCACCGCGTACGTCGATCCGGATGTCTCGGCCGCCCGGGTGGGCAGAGGCGGCATCGGCAACTGGTCGACGGCGGATCACATCGTCTGGGGCGGCTCGCTGTCCAAGGGCACGCTGCGGGCGGCGCTCGTCGTCTCGTTGGCCGACAAGGAGAAGTCGAAACTCAAGCTGACCATTGCCGGAGAGTCGCGCGAGGTGGAGGTTACAGGCACCGGCGTCGCGGCGAAGATCGATTGCGGCGAGTTTGCCGTCAAGGAAGACGGCTATCAGAAGATCGAACTGGCCGGCGTGTCCAGGTCGGGCAAGGTATACGGAGACATCAAGGAGTTGGTGCTCTCCGGGCCGGCGGCCGAGAAGGCGTTCTTCAACCTGAAGGAGCGGCGCAACTGCGCCTCGGTCCACCTGGGCTATCCGGTCGAGCAGGGGACCGACGTCGAGTGGTTCTACAACGAGCTGACGCCCAAGACCGATCCGCTCTGGACCTATTACGAGGCGTGCGGGTGGCATCGCGGCTACTTCGGCATCCAGGTCAACAGCCCCACCGAGCGGCGGGTGATCTTCTCAGTGTGGGATTCAGGTGGAGAGGCCGTCGACCGCAACAAGGTGGCGGCCGACAATCGCGTGAAGCTGCTCGCCAAGGGCGATGGCGTCTATGCCGGCGATTTCGGCAACGAAGGCACCGGCGGGCACAGTCATCTGAACTACATGTGGAAGACCGGCGAGACGCAACGGTTCCTGGTCACCGCCAAGCCCGACGGCGAGGCGACCGTGTACACAGGATACTACTTCTTCAACGATACGAAGAAGTGGGGATTGATCGCGTCGTTCCGCGCGCCGCGGGATGGCAAGTATCTGCACGGGCTCTACAGCTTCAACGAGAACTTCGGCGGCGCCAACGGGCACCTGCGGCGGCTGTGCGAGTTCGGTAACCAGTGGATCAAGACGAAAGAGGGCAAGTGGATGGAGTTGACGACGGCCGCGTTTACGCACGATGGCACGGGCGGCAAGGACCGGCGGGACTTTGGCGCGGGCGTGACCAAGGAGGGGCGGTTCTACCTGTCCAACGGCGGGTTCGTGGCCGAGGCGATCAAGTATCGCGACAAGTTCACCCGGCCTGCGACGGGCAAGCCGCCGGAGATTGTGCTGCCGTGAGGGCCGTGCTTGGCCAGCGGCGTGTCCGTCGGATTGATGGGTGAGCGAGCCGCTGCATCTGAAGGGACGAAGTAGGAGAATGACTGCTCAGGAAGCGAAATCAATACGAAATGCCGTGACACAGTGCTTCATGACGGGTGACTTTGAGAACGGCATGAAGTTGCTCGAACAGCAGAAGGAGGAAATACCTGAGGTCGTTCGACTGGAGTGCTTGGGCAACCTGCACTTTTACCGCCGAGAACTGCAGGAAGCCATCAGTAAGTACGAAGCGGCGATCCTGTTGGAACCAGATTACTACATTGCACGTTACCAATACTTAGCCGGAACGCAGAAGGAAAGGCAGCGGAACTTTGTTGAGGCGTTCGAACGTTACCAGAACGCCATCGAAATTGAGCCGACATTTCTTGATGCATACGTCGAGCTCGGGGGTCTGCTTGTGAAGGTAGGCGACATCAAAGGGGCCGCGCAGTGTTATCGTGATGCCGCACGGCTCGCGCCCGGTGAGTTGGCGAATTGGCACAATCTGAAGGTCGTCTTGGCTCAATTGGCGGACTTGGAGCCAGAGCAGCATCGAGCGGAACTGGCCGCAGCCGAGGCGGCTTATGAGCAATTGGCGCGCAGCGGCGTAAATGTTCCGCTACGACATCACTGGTAGCCACACAGGGTTTGCGGGTAATCTCAGGCCGCGTTTTGCAGCCCTTTGGGGCTTCGCGGTTGCAGGGAAGACAGTGATCGTCGTCGCGTCAGACGTCTGACCGGCGCGCGCGCCAACTCGGCAGGTTGTCCGGAAAGAGCCGAGCTGGAGCTCGGCGTTCCCAGGAGCAACGGGTTCAGCGGAGTGCTACGTTTGATGCTTCGATGAGGCTGGCCAGCGTTTGACGGGCGGCGCCGGAGTCGATGGCGGTGGCGGCGGCGGTGAGTGCGGCGGGGAGGTCGGGACAATGATCGGCGATCACCAGGCCGGCGGCGGCGTTGAGGAGGGCGATGTCGCGCATGGGCGAGTGCTGGCCGGCCAGGACGTGGCGCAGGGCGTCGGCGGCTTCATCGACACTATTGACGCGCAGGTCTTCCAGGCGGGCCCGGGGCAGGCCGAGCGTGGCTGGGTCGAGTTGCCAGGTGTGGACCTGGTTGTCGCGCAGCTCGCTGATCTGCGTGGGGCCGAGCGTGGAGAGTTCGTCGAGGCCGTCCAGGGCATGCACCACCCAGGCGCGGGTGCTGCCGAGTTCGTGGAGGACCGCCGCGAGTTTGGCGGTCAACTCCGGGCGGAAGACGCCCAGGAGCTGGTGCCGGGCGCGGCCGGGGTTGGTGAGCGGGCCGAGAAGGTTGAAGATGGTGGGAATGCCCAGGGCGGTACGCGCCGGGGCGACGTGTTTCATGGCCGGGTGATGGCTGCGGGCGAAGGCGAAGCAGATGCCGGTCTTTTCGAGGCAGGTTTGGAGCTGGGCAACGGAGAGTTCGAGCCGCAGGCCGAGTTTCTCGAGGACGTCGGCCGAGCCGGATTTGCCGCTGGCGGAGCGATTGCCGTGTTTGACCACGCGCACGCCGGCGGCGGCGATGATGAGGGCGGCGGTGGTGGAGATGTTGAAGGTTCCCTTGACGTCGCCGCCGGTGCCGCAGGTGTCCAGCACGGGCGTGGAGAGATCGACGGGAATGGCGACGGACTTCTCGCGCATCACCGTGGCGGCGGCGGCGAGTTCATCGACGGTGGCGCCCTTGGCGGCGATGCCGACAAGGAGCCCGCCGATCTGGGCTTCGGTGGCCTGGCCGGACATGATGAGGTTGAAGGCGTCGGCGGCCTCGGCGCGGGTGAGGTCCTCACAGGCGCAGAGCTTGAGCAGGTGTTCGCGGAGGGTCGTGGAGTGCATGCGGGTATTGTTCAGGAAGGACCGCGGTGGAGCAAGGCGTCGCGCAGTGCCCTTGCTTGTATCCGTTCCCCGTTCCGTCCGCCGGGCGCGCCGTCCATGGTGTGCTGAAGCACACCCTACCGTTCAGGAAGGATCGCGGCGGAGCAAGGCGTCGCGCAGTGCCCTTGCTTGCATCCGTTCCCCGTTCCGTCCGCCGGGCGCGCCGTCCATGGTGTGCTGAAGCACACCCTACCGTTCCGGAGGGCTCGCGGCGGAGCAAGGCGTCACTCGATGATCGTCGCTCCCGCCGCCGCGCTGGTGACGAACGCCGTGGGCGTGTGGTTGAATTTCTCCTTGTAGAGCGGCCCGACGGTGTCGATGACGGCTTCGACGGCGCGCGGCTGGACGAGGGCGACGATGCAGCCGCCGAATCCGCCGCCGGTCATGCGGGCGCCGTAGGTGCCCTTGACCTTCATCGTTTCCTCGACCAGGAAGTCGAGTTCGTCGCAACTGACCTGGTAGTCGCGGCGCAGCGACTCGTGCGACTGGAGCATGAGCCGCCCGGCCTGGTCGTGCAGCTTCTTGCCGAGCAGGTCGGCCGCCTCCGTGACGCGCCGGTTCTCGCTGACCACGTGCCGGCAGCGATGGTAGACAATGTCGCCCAGCAGCGCCTTGCTCTCGTC